>DASTGF010000133.1:0-23694 GCA_035719255.1 Microlunatus sp.
CAGGAGCTGCCGCACATCGGCCAGCCCGGCCGCCACCGCTGCGGCCTGGGTGCCGACCGAGAGCCCGATCAGCAGATCGACCGGGCGTCCTGAGGCGCTGATCCGGTCGGCGGTCCAGCGGCCGTACGCCTCGAGGTCGGAGGGCACACCGCGCCAGGTCGGCGCCGGCAGCAGGTCGACCTGGTGCCCGGCCGCCGACAGCTGCACGACGGCCGGGTTCGACGAACGTACGCACCGCCAGGCCCGGCGCGACGGTCACGGCTGCCGTGATCGGACTCCTCTCGGGCCGCCATCGGCGACGGGGTGAGCGGTCCCGCCGGCTGTCGGGCTGAACCGGCGGAACCTGGACGACGACGACCCCAGGCGACGCCGCCGTCCTACGACGTCTATATCCACCGGTTCGCATCGCCTATCCTTGAGTCGTTGGTTTTTTCCGCCCTGTGTCCGCGGAGCCGACGTCGAACTGGCGTATCGAGAGGACATGGTGAGGCGGGTGCGTTCTGGAGGGCTGGGCGCGGCGAGTCCGGGTGACGCCGGATCCGGATGGAGGCCCGACGGCGCCGAGATCGCGACCAACGGTGTCGGGCTCGGTCGGTTGGAGGAGTGCCGCCTCGAGGTCGAGCGGCTTCGTGGTCAGGTCGAGCAGTTGGAGGAGGCGATCCGGACCCGTCAGGCGATCGGGCTGGCGACCGGACTGGTCGCGTACCGGTTCGAGTGCTCGCCCGACCGGGCCTGGTCGATCATGGTCCGGGTGTCGCAGGAGCTGAACATCAAAGTCCGCGACGTTGCGCGAGCGATGGTGGCTGCGCAGGGTGGTTCGGTGGGCGAGGACGAAGCGGCCCTGCTGGCGCGGCTGAGCGCCATCCTGCCGGGCCCCTGGTCGCCCGAGGAGCGGCGAACGCTCCGAGGGGCGTCCGAGCCGCCCTGCCGATTTCCTGGCTAACATCGGACGGTGGCAGCGACACCAGGATCCTGGCCGGGTCGGCCGTGAGCATCGACCCGGAGGTGGTTGGCGCCGGTCTGCGCCGACTGGCCCGCGGTGAGCCGGGCAGTGACATCGTCCAGACACTGACCGACATCACCCATGCGTGCGTCGACATCTTCGGGGTCTCGGGCAGCGGCATCATGATTGCTGACGAGCAGGACCTGCCGCGGGACGTGGCGGCCAGCGATCCCGAGGGGCGGATCCTGGAGCGGGCCGAAACCCAGACCCGTCAGGGCCCCTGCACCCAGGCATTCGTGACCGGCCTGCTCGTCGACAGCCGCGATCTCCAGGCAGATCGGCGGTGGCCAGAACTGGCCGCGCTCCTCGAGGGTCACCCGGTAAGGGCGGTGATCGGGGTGCCGGTCCGTCTGGGCGGGGCGCCGGTCGGCACGCTGGACCTCTATCGCTCCGACATCCACGAGTGGGACGACAGCGAGCGGACGGCCGTCCAGCGGTTTGCCGAGGTGGTCGAGTCGACCCTGGCCGCAGCCATGGCCGCCCACGCGGCCGGTGAACTGGCCAGACAGTTGCAGTACGCCTTGGACTACCGCGTGGTGATCGAGCGTGCCATCGGCTTCCTGATGGCCGTCGAGCGTGTGGACGCGGTGCAGGCCTTCGACCGGCTGAGACAGGCCGCGCGGAGCTCGCGCCGGAAGATCGGTGCCGTTGCCGAGGACCTGCTGCGCACCGGCCGGCTCCCCGCCTCCCGCTGAACCCCGCGCAGTGTGCAGGACCGCCAGCGACACGCCGATACGACGTGTCGTACGCGCACAGTGCGCGGGAGTGCTGGAGCGCATCCGAGCCCTGCTCGCGGGAGAACGCTGGGCAGCTTTTCCAGCCACCGCTGTTTGCCGACCGGAGCGAACGGGCATACCGTAGACGAATAGCGACCAAGCAGCGGTCGCGCCGATCGTCTCCTGCGCGGAGCCGCCGGGCCCGCCACGCATATGCGTGTGCGCGATCAGCACCCGGGTCGACCCGATCGGGTCGGTGGATCCAGCGCCTCGGACGGATGACCGGCACTCGCTCCACCCGAGAGCAGCTTTGATGACTGTCCATCTGATCGACCGGCCCGCCGGCTCCTCGCCGCCTGCACATCCCGCCGCCGACGCCCAGCCAGTGCCATCCTCGACGTCACCGCACGGCGAAGTCGAGCTTCGAACGACTGACCCGCAGACTGCGTACGACGCGCTGACCGCCATCTTCGGAGACGGTGTGCGGGTGAGTGGTCTCCGGCCCGGCGATCCGGTGCGGCTGCGCCGGGCCGACCTCGGCCAGGTGGCGCTGATCACGCTGACCTCACCGGCGGAGCTGGAGTGGAGCTGCGAACCTGCCGACCGCCTGCTGATCAGTCAGCCGGTGCACGGCGTCCAACATCGGGTGCTCGCGGGTGTCGAGCACCGGATCGGGCCGGGTGAGGTCGCCGTGGCGCCGCCGGATCGGCCGTTCCACGGACACAACCACGATCTGTCCACCCGGAGCGTGAGCATCGATCTCGAGCTCGTCGCGGCCACCGCCGCGAACGATCCGGAGCGGCCGCCCGCGATCGCCGCGCTGTTCACTGACGCGACGCCACTGAGCGGGGCTGCGGCCGAGCGGTGGCGGCAGATCGTGGATTGCGTCCGGCAACAGGCGGCCGCGTCCGCGCCCGCGGACGGTCCTGATCTGCTGCGCCAGGGCGCCGCATCGTTCCTGTCGGCCGCGGCCGTGGAGTTGTTCGCCCGTGGACCGGTGGGTCGCCCGCAGCTCGCTGACCGAACCGACGCCACGCCCGTCACCCTCGAACGAGCCCTGCGCTTCATCGAGGCCAACGCCGCGCGCGACATCACCGTGCAGGACGTGGCGGTCGCCGCGCACGTCACGGTCCGCGCGGTCCAGCTGGCGTTCCAACGCCATCTCGACACGACCCCCATGCGTTATCTGCGAACCGTCCGGCTCGACCGAGTTCGGGAAGACCTGCGGGCCGCCGATCCTTCCCAGGGCGACACCGTGTCCGGCGTCGCGGCCAGATGGGGGTTCTACAGCCCGGGCCGGTTCAGTGCCGCCTACCGTCGGCGGTTCGGGGAGACCCCGCGGGCGACCCTCCACGGCTGAGCCGACCCGCTCGCGTCACCCGGCGAGCCGATCCGGCCTCCGACCGGCCGGCGGCTTCCCAGTCGTGCCGGGTAACTGCGCCGCTCCGCGAAGCGGGGGTCGTCGAGCATCCTCAGCAGCCGATCCAGCTCGGGCGTCATCGGTTCGCCTCACGACGTACGGGCCACCACGTGGATTTTCCGGGGTCGCCGAATCACCGCAACCGTCAACAAGACCGGCGTGACGCTATCGGGCAGGTCAAGGTCCAGCGTTCGCGCCCATCGTCGGCGCGACCGCGCCGAAACGTGCGTGTCCACCGGCTCGAACGTGTGCGCCTCGCGGCGGACTGTTCGCTTTGGTCCCGGAATGTTCGTTCTCGGCATTGTGTCTCTCCAGGAGGAGTGGTGGTGTGGAAAGAGGTCAAGCCACAGGCCGTCGCTCCACCACCGAGGAGGTTCGGCCATGGCCGCCACCGTTCGGACGCTTCACGCTGCACGCCCCGAGCTCCACGACGCTGATCGGCTCGACGATCCGGGATCGATCACCACCCAGGAGGGCCCGCGGGGACGCGAACTCGCCGAACGCACGCGTCTTCGCCTGCAGAACGCGATCCATAGCGACGAGGAGCTGCAAGCCGCGCGCGAAGCCGTGATCGCCGACCATCTCTGGCTGGCTCGGGCCATCGCGAACCGGTTCCGCCGCCGTGGCGAGGACTTCGAGGACCTCATGCAGGTCGCCTGCACCGGTCTGGTCGAGGCGGCCTGCCGTTACGACCCGGGTCGGGGCGACTTCGTCGCCTTCGCCGCCCCGACGATCAACGGTCTGGTCAAGCGGCACTTCCGTGATCATGGTTGGCTCGTCCGCCCGTCGCGCCGGACCCAGGAGCTCGTCTCCGAGATCCGCCGGGAGTGGTCGGATCTCGCGCAGGAGCTCGGCCACCTGCCGTCGAACGATCAGCTGGCGGAGCGGCTCGGCGAGACGACCGACGACATCGCCCAGGCTCGCTCGGCCGCGGAAGGCTACCGGCCGCTGTCCATCGACCTGCTCAACGACGGTCCTGATCGGCTGGGGATCTCCAGCGGTCCCGACGCCGATCGGGTGGAAGCCCGCCTGATGGTCCAGAAGGCCTTGCGCAGCTTGGATCCCGCCGATCGCGAATTGATCAGGATGAGGTTCTACGAGGGTCGCTCGCAGTCGGAGATCGCGGGTCGGATCGGCACTTCACAGATGCAGGTGTCCCGCAGGCTCTCCCGGCTGTTCGCCCGCCTGCGCGACATCATCGGTGGTGAGGACGCGATCCGGCTGGCCTCGTGAGTCGCCTCGGTTGTTCGCCGTCGACCCGGTTCGGGGCGGATCGACGTTTCTCCCCTCGAGAAGCCGGGTGCGGCTGTCGTTGATCGCGCACGACACAGTGCCCGCGGCAGACGAAGAGTGCATATGGTGGGTGGGGCGAAAGGCCTGATCGTCGCGGTGGTCGGGGTGTCGGACGCTCCGGCGCCGAAGAGCAGCGACGTCGGATCTGGTGCGCCGATGAGCGGAACCCCTGCGGGTGATGGGTTTCGGCGCCGGTGACGGGATCTTGTTCCTGCTCTTGTTCAACGGTCAGAGCGGCCTGATCAACACCGTGCTGGGCTGGTTCGGCATTGCGGGCCCGGCATGGACCACCGATCCCCACTGGGTCAAACCCGGGCTGATCCTGATGAGCCTGTGGACCGTCGGCTCATCGTTGATCAGCTTCCTGGCCGCGTTGCGGAACGTCCCGACCCAGCGCGTTGGCCTCCGCCGCCCACCCTTCCCGCGAGTGTGCGCAGACGACGGGTTCCCTCGGCGTGTCCCTGTCGTTCCCGCACAGTTGCGGGGGAGGAGAGCGGGCAGCGTCGACTCGGGAAGCGCCGCCCGGCTGCGAGGATGGGTCCGTGCGAGTCCGGCGGCTGGTCAGCGGATGCTGCTCGGTGGCGCTGCTGATGACGATGTCGGTGCTCGCGGATCGGTTCCACGAGCAGCGGAACGTCACCCTGTACGCGGCCGGTCTTGCCGTGGACGGGGCGGGACGGACCGTCGAGCTGACTACCTCCGACCAGCTGATCGACGGAACGCGGGCGCTGCGCGACGCCTCCGCCGCGGCGGCGACCCAACGACGCTGGTTGGCCAGTGGCACCGTGCCGGAGGTGCCGGGACTGGATCGGAGTCTGTTTCGTGACGCTCTGCTCGACCTCCAGATGCTGACCCGTGATCACGGCGTCACGGTCGCCGGCTGGAGCCCGGCCTGGCGATACGTCTGGCCCCGCGACTCCGCTCTGGTGATCAGCGCTTACGCCCGGACCGGCCACCGAGCCGAGGCGGAGGCACTGCTGGACTTCCTCCAGGATGCTCAGCCGCCCGACGGCGGGTTCCAGGCCCGGTATCGTCCGGACCGGCCGGGAGCGGTTCCCGACGGCCGCGGCCTGCAGCGAGACGGTGCGGGGTGGGTCGTCTGGGCGCTCGCGGAACTCGTCGACCGTGCTTCGACAGAGCAGCGAACGGCGTACGCGCTGCGCTATCGCGATCTGCTCGACCGGTCGACCCGTGCGCTGGCCGACGGCTTGGACCGTGAAAGCGGCCTCCCGCGGCCCTCGGCCGACTACTGGGAGACCGACGACCAGCAGAGCACCCTGGCCACCGCGGCCATCACGCTGGCCGGGCTCCGCGCGTCCGCCCGACTACACGAGCTCCTCGGCCGACCCGCTCCGGAGGACCTGACGGCCGCGGCCGATCGGCTGGAGTCGACCGTGCTCGCACGCTTCGCAGAGCGCGGCTTTCCGCGTACGGCGTCGGCCGGAGCGCGGTCGGTGGACCTCGGCGTCACCTTCCTGCTCCCACCGCTCGGGGGAGTGACGGAGCCCTCTGTCACGGCGAGCTGGGCCCGGTCGCCGCGGTTCATGGCCCGTCCGGCGGGCGGGCTCGCGCCCGGCGGGTCCTGGCGGGACGACGGCATCAGCTGGACCCCGACGGTCGCCTCCTACGCCATGGCGGCTGGCTGCGCGGATCCCGTGGTGGCTCGCCACTGGCTCGGCTGGCTCGCCGGCCACCGCACCGCGTTCGGCGCGCTGCCGGAGAAGGTGCTGGCCGACGGGACACCGGCCTCGGTGGCACCGCTCGCGTGGACGGCGGCTGCGGTCGTCGTGGCCGGGGACGAGGTGGAGCGCGGCTGCCGCTGAGCTATCCGGAGTGCTCGCCCCGGGGCAGGGCGACCGAACGCCGCCGGCCCGGCCGTCATGATCGACAGCAGACCGGCGGCGCTCGAGTGGGGGGACGTCAGGCGCGGGGGTGCGCCGACGTCCTCAGAGGCCGAGGCCCCGGCGGCCGATGTCGTTCAGATCCGCTTCGGAGAAGCGATTCGACCAGCTCGCCTCGTAGTTCTCCTCGGGGAAGTCGTACGGGCTGTTGCCGCTCAGGAAGGCCTCGCGGACCAGTGCGGCGTACGCGTCGTTCTTGCTGCACTTCGGTGCGGCCGGGATGTAGATCACGTTGCCCCAGCCCTGTTGATCACGCACCGGCGCCACCGAGTGGATCATGTCGCAGTGCCACCAGACCGAGTCACCCGGAGCGACGTCGGGGATCGAGGAGAGGGCGCGGAGCAGGATCGCGTGGTACTTCTCGTTCGCCGGGAAGGTGCGGTTGATCGCCACGCCGCACATCTGGTCGTCCGGCACGTCGTCGAGCAGGGGCCGGAGCATCAGATAGGCCATCGCCTTCGGGATCGGCACCGTGTGCAGCACGCCCTGGTCGTTGGCCATCTCGCTGAGCGCGGTCCAGCCCTGGAAGGTGCGGAACGCCGAGCACATCGTCGAGCCGGGGTATTGGGCCGCCTCGGTACGGTACGAGGCGTCCCACGGGTCGTACGCGGCGACGTCGCCGGAGAACAGGTGACGGAAGTGGAGCTGATATCCCTCGGTCATCCACAGGTCCAAGGTGCCCGGGTCGAGGTGGGTGCCCAGACCGCCGGAATCGGTGCCCGGTGGGCGGCGACGGATCCGGTCGGGGTAGAGAGTGTCGGCGTCCGGGTCGAACCAGCGCCGGCCGTCGGTCTCGGAGGTCCACTGATGGTTCAAGAACGCCTGGACTCGCGCCATCCGCGGGTCCTGACGGGCCTCCATCTGAGCGCTGGACCAGTAGATCGGGTAGATCTCCGGCTTGCTCATCTCGGCACCAAGCGTGCCGAAGAAGTCGTCAGCCGGTCCCCGGTAGGTCTCGAAGAAGTGGTTGGACTCCACGTAGTCCACCACGTCGCGGTCCCACTGCTCGGCTTGCTCGCGGGGGAAGTGGCCGCGGACGACGGCGCAGCCGCGCCGCTTGAGCAGGGCCAGCTGCTGAGCACTCACGGTGCCCGCCACGATATCGGCGTAGTCGATCACGGGCCAGACCTCGTCGCCCCGGTCCTTCGCGGCCTGGATGTCGGCGATCTCGCCTTCGAGGAAGGACTCGATTTCGGCGATGACGTCCTGCACCGTGCGACCGGAGGCCTCGATCCGGGCCTTGATTGCTGCCTTGATCTCGGCGATCGCGGCCGGGATGTCGTCGGGGATCGTCTCCCAGTGCGGTAGCCCGGTCAGCGGGCTGATGGTGCTGCCGGCGGCGGTCGTGGCGGACGTGGCGGTGGTGGGCATGTAATCAAGCCTCCGAAAAATGGTTAGGAGTCCTTATTGATCTGTGAGTAGAACCATAGCCGGACTTCTGGCTAATATGCAAGGGCTCCTGACGAATTCTTGGACCGACCACGCGAAGGGCGGACCGGCATGACCGAACAGGCAGGCGTGCCGCTCGCATCCCTGGACCTGCTGCGCCAGATCACCGACCGGCATGTGCTGGATCAGCTGCTGGCGACGCCGGTGATGACTCGGGCGGAGGTCGCGGCCCGCACCGGGATCTCCAAGCCCACCGTGTCCGAGAGCGTGCGCCGGTTGCTCGACGGTGGTCTCATCGCCGAGGCGGGCCAGCAGCACAGCGGCCGCCGAGGTCGCGCCGGGGTGAACTACACCTTGCGGGACGACGTCGGGGTTGCGCTGGCGGTGAGCGCCGGGCCGGACGGGTTGGTGGCGGAGACGACCGATGTTCGCGGCGCCCTGCTGAGCCGCCAGGAGACGCCCACCCCGAGCCCGGTGACGGCTGCCGAGCTCGACCCGCTCCTGCACGGGCTGGTGGAGTCCGCGGTCCGGGTGGCGCCCGCGCCGGTCCGCGCGGCAGCGCTGAGCGTGGCGGGTCCGGTGGACCGGCTCACCGGCCGGCTGGTCCATCTGCCCGACTCGCCCTTCCTGGTCGACGAGCTCGATCCTCGGGGCCTCCTGGCCGACGTGCTGGAGGTGGACCTGATCATCGACAACGACGTCAACTGGGCCGCTGTCGCGGAGCACCACGAGGGTGCGGCCACCGATCTCGACGAGTTCTGCTATCTCTACCTGGGACCGGGGGTGGGTGGCGCCGTCGTGCGCGGCGGCGTGCCGGTCCGGGGACGGTCCGGACTGGCCGGGGAGCCGGCCCACCTGATCACCACGGGTCCCGGTGGCCGCGCCCGCCGGCTGATCGCCTGCTTCGACGCGCTCGACCTGCTGCAGCCGGGATCGGCAGCGATCGACGTCGGGGCGGTGGAGCACGCCCTGGCAGGCGCCAGTGCAGGCGGACGCCGGATTCGTGACGCGGTGGTCGAAGCCGTTGCCGGGGCGATCGCGTCGATGGTCGCCCTGCTCGACCCGGGAGCGGTGGTCGTCGGCGGGCCGTGGAGTCGCACAGCCGACTTCGGCGAGCGGCTGGCGAGCCGGGTCGGCGAGCTCGCGGTCGCGCCGACGCAGGTCCGGCTCGCCGGACTCGACGCAGGTGCGCCGCTGCGTGGAGCCCGGCTCGCCGCGGTCCGGGCCGCACAGGACTCTCTGCTCGGGCCGCTGGCCCGCGAGATCGGCAGCTGAGCAGACCCTCGACGCTCGGCCAGAGGATGCGCCGGACTCAGCCGAGCGCCAAGCGGATCGCGATGCCGATCATGGTCACCGCGACCAACAGATCGAGGATCCGCCAGGTTCGAGGGCCGGACAGCGCCGGTGCGAGAAGTCGCGCGCCGAGGCCGAGTGCGGCGAACCACACCGTGCTGGCGGCCACCGCGCCACCGGCGAACCACCAGCGACCGCTCCCGCCGTAGACCGCCGCCACCGATCCGAGCAGGAGCACGGTGTCGAGGTACACGTGCGGATTGAACCAGGTCAGGGCGAGCGTCTTTCGGGCCACCGCGACCGGTCCGTCGGTGACGGGACCGCGGGCGTGCAGCCCGCCGGATGGCCGCACGGCTCGCCAGGCCGACGACAGGCCGTACGCGGTGAGGAAGGCGACGCCGACCCCGGTCAGGAGCGTGATCAACCACGGGGCGCGCTGGAGCAGCAGGCCCAGACCGCAGACGCCGGCGGTGATCAAGATCGCGTCCGAGCCGATGCAGATGCCGACCACCAGGCCCACGTGCCTGCGGCGGATGCCCTGGCGCAGCAGGAAGGCGTTCTGGGCGCCGATCGCCGCGATCAAGGAGAGGCCGGTCAGCAAGCCGGCAAGGGAAGCATCGACCACCCCTTCAGCCTACGAAGGACATCCCGATCAGCCCAGCGAAGGTTTCTGAAGTCCCATGAGCTCAGCTAATGGTCGTGCGATCCCGCCGTTCTGCTTGACTGGACCTCGTGGATCTCAATCCGGCCCAGCTGGACGCGCTGGTGGCCATCGCGGAGTCGGGCAGTTTCGACGCCGCGGCTCGGACTCTGCACGTGACGCCGAGTGCGATCAGCCAGCGCATCCGTGCTCTGGAGACGTCGGCGGGTCAGGTGCTGATCACCCGCGGCACGCCCTGCGTACCGACGCCCCACGGTCGACGGCTGGTCCAACTGGGCCGGCAGACCCGCCTGCTCTACAACGAGGCGGCCCGCGAGCTGCACTCGGCCTCGGTGGCGGTCGAGCTGCCGATCGCGGTGAACGCGGACTCGCTGGCCACGTGGTTCCGTGACGTGCTGAAGGAGGCGGCGGGCTGGTCCGGCACCGCCATCAGGGTGTCCGTGGAGGACCAGGCGCACTCCCAGGAGCTGTTGCGCAGCGGCGATGTGCTGGCCGCGGTGACCAGCGATCCGACGCCGGTCCAGGGCTGCACGGTCGAACCGCTCGGGCTGCTTCGCTACCTGCCGGCCGCCACCCCGGAGTTCGCTGCGGCCTGGCGGCGTGGTCGCAGCCTGGACTGGGCGCGCATGCCGACGATGATCTTCAACGACAAGGACGATCTGCAGCCCGAGGTGCTCCGACGCCACGGGGTGGAGCGGCTGCCGCCGGTGGTGCACCGGATCCCCTCGTCGGCCGACTTCTATGCGGCGGTGCTGCTCGGGCTCGGCTGGGCGATGGTGCCCCGGCTGCAGACCGGTGACGATCTCGCGACGGGGCGCCTCGAGCGTCTCTCGCGAGACCTCACCGACGTCGCCTTGTATTGGCAACGCTGGCGTCTCGATGCGCCCTCACTGGCCACACTGACCGATGCCGTCCGGCGGGCCGCGCGCCACAATCTCCGCCCACCCCGGCGCGACGCCGTGATCGACGGCTGAGGCCATCGCCCGAGGGGTGTCGCGGACGGCTCTCCTGGGGTCCGATGCCGCAGCCGGTGCCCGGAGCGGCGAAGATGACGGGGTGCGTGCCTTCGAGCTGACCGGTCCGGGTCAGGGATCTCTGGTCGACGTGGCTGCGCCGATCGCCGTCGCGGGGGAGGTCGTCGTCGACGTCGAACGGGTCGGACTGTGCGGAACCGACGTCGAGTTCTTCGTCGGGGACATGCCGTATCTGCGCAGCGGGCACACGACGTACCCCCTCCGGCTCGGGCACGAGTGGTCCGGGCGGGTGAGCGCGATCGGCGAGGGGGTCGATCCCAACTGGCTGGGGCGCCGGGTGACCGGTGACACCATGCTCGGCGACGGCCGGTGCCGGCGCTGCCGCCGCGGTCACCAGCACGTGTGCGAGCAGCGCCAGGAGGTCGGTGTCCGCGGTCCGCGTCCCGGAGCACTGGCCGAGCAGCTCGCGGTTCCGGCGTCGTCTTTGCACCCGCTCCCCGATACGGTCGACGCGGCGCTCGGAGCGCTCGTCGAACCCGGCGGGAACGCCTGGCGGGCTGCTCGGGCCACGGGCTGTGGGCCGGGCGATCGGGTGCTCGTGCTCGGGCCGGGCACGATCGGCATGCTCACGGCGATGTTCCTCCGAGCGTCGGGTGCCGAGGTGCACCTGCTCGGACAGCACCCGGCATCGCAGGACTTCGCTCGGGCGTCGGGGTTCGACCACGCGTGGACCGATGCCGAGCTCCCGGATCTGCCGTGGGACGCAGTGGTCGACAGTTCCAACGACGCACGGCTCCCGGAACGCGCCGTTGAACTCGTCGAGCCGTCGGGACGCGTGGTGCTGATCGGCCTCTCGCGCACCCCGAGCATGATCGACACCCGCGACCTCGTCCTGGCCGACGTGACGGCGATCGGCATCTTGTCGGCCTCGCCCGGTCTGGCACCGACGATCGCGGCGTACGCCAGTGGTGCGGTCGAGCCGCGGCCGCTGGTGGCAGCGACGGTCGGTCTGGCGGAGGTGGGCAGCGTGCTCGGTGGGCAGCGACCCGCGGGCGCCGGTCCGGGTCCGAAGATCCAGGTCGACCCGCGGCTGGGCTGAGGCCGACCGCGGACCGGTCCGCCGGCGTTCGTCGGCTCGTTCGTCCGCGAGCGGAGACCATCGCCGCCGCCGTGGCCTCAGCGTCTCGGCTTGGTCGGTATCTGGAGGCCCGATCCCGTGATCTCTCAGTGGTCGGGCCCGTCTGGACCCGCGACGGGCGAGATCGCCGATGGGCGATCGAGACGAGGAGAGCGCGATGGGCTACGAGGCATGTGACGGCGGACCGGAAGAGCTGGCGGCGGCCCTGCTCTGTCTGGACGAGGTGTCGAAGGACCTGAAGGGCGAACTCGACCTCGTCGACGCCGAGGAGCGGTTCTGTGAGCGGTGGGAGTGCAAGACCTTGGTCGTGCAGCACCTGCTGCGGTCCGAGGTCATGAGCCATCGCTGCGACTCGGCGCTGGGTGCCGCACTCGACGGCGTGCTGCTGAGCCGCGACCTGACTACCGTGTACGCCGACGGTTCCGGTCTGCGGCGCGGCCTGCACGCCGGGAGTTTCCTGTGGCGAACCGGCATCGGAATCCTCCAGGGCCGGCTGCGGGGGCTGACCAACGAAGGCACGCATCGCGAGCCGGCCTTTCGCGCTTGCCAGGAATGCGACCAGGTCGGCGTCATGGAGGGCCGCCTGTGCGGGCGTTTGGTGCGGGCGAAGGATCCCGAACTCGTCGGCCTGCAGATCACTGCGGCCTACCGGATCTCCTTCGATGCCTCCGAGCAGGGCGGCCGTGGTGGGGTGGCCGGCACGATCGAGGGTGTGCTGATCCGGTCCTGCGATCCGAAAACCGATTGCGGCTGCTGAGCCGGTGCGGGGCGCCGCCGACCCTGGGTGTTCGGCGGCCTCAGGCTGAGGCGGGACGAGCGGGGATCAGTGGGGCCAGGGTCTCGCCCAACAGGGAGACCCGACCCTCGATGTGTCCGTTGGCCGGCGCGTTGACCGTGACGCCGTCGATCCCGCTCGCGAACAGGGCCGCGATCCGTTCGCCGACCTCGTCGGGGGTGCCTACGAGTCCACCGCGGCTGCGCTCGGCGACCATCGCCGGCCTGCCGGACACGAACTCCTCCAGCTCGGCCACGGCTTGCTCGTGGGTGGGTGCGACGCAGACCGAGGCGAGATAGGAGACGGTGATCTCCGACCGGTCCCGGCCGAGTGCGTCGCAGTGGCCGGCGAGCGCCTCGAGCTTCCGCGGGATGTCGGCGGGTGCGCAGATCAGGTTGGACTCGTCGGCGTATTGTGCCACCAGCCGGAGCGTCTTCTTCTCACCGCCGCCGCCGACCATGATCGGGATCCGCCCGACGGGTGCCGGCACGTTCAGCGCGTCGTGCACCCGATACCAGCGACCGTCCAGGCTGGGCCGCTCACCACGCAGCATGCCGGTGATGATCTGCAGTGCCTCCTCCAGCTTCTCGAACCGGTCGGTGAAGGTGCCGAACTCGAGCCGAGCGAGTCGTGCTCGAGCTCGTACCAACCGGCGCCGATCCCCAGCTGCGCCCGACCGTGCGACACCACGTCCAAGGCGGTGATGATCTTCGCCAGCAGACTCGGGTGCCGGTACGTGTTCCCCGTCACCAGCGCGGACAGCCGGACTCGCGACGTGTGCTGGGCCAGTGCGGCCAGCAGGGTGTAGCACTCGATCATCTCCTGCTCCGGCGCGCCGAGCCCGGGCAGCTGGTAGAAGTGGTCCATCACCAAGACGGTGTCGAACCCGCTGTTCTCGGCGTCGCGAGCCTGGCGTACGACGGCGTCGAAGAGAGTCGAGGAATCGGTGCCGGGGTAGGTGAAGTTAGGGATCTGATAGCCCAGTCGCGTCACCCTCGCGACTGTACGCCTACGTCCGCCCTGCCGCTCCGGCGCCCGAACGTCGACTCCGGCAACCTCTGCCGACAGTGCCGGAGTCGACGAAAAGGTGCCGGAGCTGCCTGGGGCGGCGGCGAGCACGTGCCGCACGTGAGCGAGCGACGACGGCGTCGACTGAGCAGTCAGGGGCCGCGGCGGATCTCGCTCTCGGCGTACAGGCGTTCGATCAGTTCGATCACCTGAACCGCATCCTCGGGACGCACAGGGAGCGGGCCGTGGCCGGTCAGGGCAGCGGCGAGCTCCGCGTAGAACTGCGGGTAGCCGCCGCACTCGGTCGGCACCGGTTCGGTGCCGCTTCGACCGCCGAGCCGTCCCCAGCGTGACTCGGGTTCGACCCCGTAAGCCGGGTCGGTGGGCGCCAGGCCGGCGGACAGCTGGGATTCCTGGATGTCCAGGCCGTACTTCACGAAGCCCGCCGTGGAACCGATCACGGTGAACCGCGGCCGCTCGAGCGGCGCCAGGGAGCACATCACCAGATGGCTGCGCACCCCGCTCTCGTGCAACACCGACACGAACGCCTCGTCGTCGCCGCCGCCGCCCGCGCGATAGCGCGCGAGCTCGCCACTCACCGAGACCGCGGGACCGAACAGTCGGAGCGCCTGGTCGATCAGGTGCGGGCCGAGGTCGTACAGGATGCCGCCGCCCGCCTCGGGCCCGGTGTGCGCCTTCCACACCTTGGGATCCGACGGCTTCCACCATTCGAAGCGCGACTCGAAGGTCCGCACCGTGCCCAACAGGCCGTCGCCGATCAGCCGCCAGACGGTCCGCAGATCGCCGTCCCAGCGCCGGTTGTGGAAGACCGTCAGCGGCCGCCCCCGTCGAGCGGCCCGCTCGATCAACTCCCGCCCGTCGTCGGACCGGATGGCGAACGGCTTGTCCACCACCACAGCGAGATCGTGGTCGAGGGCGGCGCGCGCCAGCTGCACGTGCGATGCCGGCGGCGTGCTGATCACCACCAGGTCGTACGCCGATGCGTCAGCGAACACCTCGTCGGCGCTGTCCAGCAGGCGCGCGCTCGGATGTGCGCCGGCCGCCTGGCCACGCCGTCCAGGATCTCGAGCCACCACCGCCGCCACCTGGTAGCGCGGATCGGCACCGATCAGCGGCCCGTGGAACACCCGGCCTCCGGTCCCGTACCCGAGGATCGCGGTCCTGATCGGAGCGTCGCCCATGCGGTAACGCTATCGCCCGCGATGACCGTCGGGGATGGATGGAGCGGGTCGGCTGGTCCCGGTCGGGCCGGCCCGGGACAGCCGACCCGGGACCCGATGGCGGCCGGGTTGAGAGGACGAGGATCGCTCGGCCCGCGTAGTCAGCCAGCCCGGAATCTCGATGAAGGACGCTGCCGCACAGCGGGGTATGGAGCGCGACGCTGTACCGCAGGATCTCCCGGCACGGCATCCACGTGTCGAGGACTCGGGCCTCCGGGCGGTGACACCGCGCTGATCAACGGCTCAGGAGCCACCCGCCGCTCGCGCCACGAGCTCACCGCGGCTGCGACAGCCGGTCTTGTCGAAGATCGACTTCAGATGATCTTGGACGGTGAACACGCTGATCGCCAGAGTCGAAGCGATGGCGGCGTTGTCCGATCCGCGCAGCAGCTGATGGAGGAGCTGGCGCTCGCGTGGCGCCAGCGCGCTGGCTCGGGCGAAAAGGTCGGCGCGGTCGTGCGGTCCGAGCGACTCGATGGTGACCGCGATGGAGCCCGTGGCGTCGCCCGACCCATCCGCCAGCCGGGAGGCGCGGACGGCGACCCACTGGCTGCCGGCCAGGTGTACGCGAGCCGACGGATCGTGACCGTCGATGCCCTCCTCGACCGCCAGCAGCTGTGCTGCGACATTGAGCGCGGCGGCGGGCACCAGAACCTCGCCTGCGGGCGTCGGCAGGAGCCGGCGGAGATCAGAAGCCGCCTCCGCAGTCTGCTGCAGGGTCCGCAGGTGATCGTCGAGGACGAGCACACGGGGGCCCGGTGCGGTCGGCGCTTGGACGTCGCCGGCGAACAGCCGCGCCTGCGCACGGCGAAGCGCTGCGGTCACGCAGATCCCCAGCCCGTTCAGCAGGTCGACATCGGCCGTCGTGAACGGTGTCGTGCCGCCACACCGCCACAGGTCGAGGAAGCCCCAGGAGCCGTAGCGGTCGCAGAACGACATGGACGCGACGTCGACCACACCGTAGGTGCTGAGCAGCTCTCGCCACAGCAGGCTCCGGTCCGGCCGGCCGCCGGTGGCGGTCGAGAGCAGGTGGGCCCGGCCCGGCGGGAGGTCGGTCCAGCGGTTGACCCGTGTGCGGTATTTGAGCGCGATCAGGCGCTGGAGGTCGCGCAGCTCCGGCACCTCGGCCAGCGGTGCGGTGCCGACCCACGTCAGAGGGTCGGTCAGCAGCCACGCGTACGCATCGAAGTCCAGGAGGGGCCGAAGCTCCGCCAGCACGCGTGTTCTGAGCTCCCGCTCGTCCAGCGGCCGGGCGCAGAGGGCGACGACGCGGTCGATCACGCGAGCCGCGGACGTACGCACAGCTGCACGCTAGGACTATCCCTTTCCTCAGGGATAGTCGCGGTCGCCGGTCGGCTCTAGCGTCGAGGTGGACGACTCACCAGCCCGAACCGCCCACCAGCCCGAATCAGGAGCCCGACATGCCCGTCCTGCACATCGAGCACGCGATCAGCGATCTGGACACGTGGTTCGCGGCGTTCGCCCGGCTCGCCGATCGACGCCTGGCGGCCGGTGTACGACGCGAGCGCGTCTGCCAGCCGGTGGACGACCCCCGATACATCCTCGTCGATCTCGACTTCGACCGCGTCGACCAGGCGCAGCAGTTCCTGCAGTTCCTGCAGGAGCAGGTCTGGGCGGTGCCGGCCAACTCTCCCGCGCTCGCCGGACGACCGACGGGCCGGATCCTGGAGATCCACCACGAAGGCCCTTTACGCGAGCTGTCAGGTGCAGGGAGGGCTCTAGCCGTCGGTGGGCCTGACAACTCGGTTCCCCTTCGCTGAGCCCGGTGGGCTCGGGGTCGGTCGAGGGGATTCTCGGGACTTTCGCCGCGTGACACGGCGTGCCGAGACTGGTGATCCTGGAACGGTGAACACGTGGCCATGGCGCATCCGGATCGCTGGTGGGTTGGCCGTTCTCGGCCTGGCCCTGACCTCCTGCTCGATCGTCACCACCCCGGGGACGACCCGCAGCGAGTCACGGGCGGTGAGCGGCTTCAGCAAGGTCGAACTCACCGGGTCGGGGGAGGTACTGATCGACCAGACGGGCCAGGAGTCGTTGACCATCGAGGCCGGGGACAAGGTGCTGCCGAATCTCACCAGCGAGGTCAACGGTGACACCCTCGTGCTCGGCACGAAGCGCGGCGTGGCTCTCGGCCAGGTGGGCCGGATCGTCTACCACCTCGACGTCAAGGACCTGACCGGGTTGAGCGTCTCCGGCTCCGGGAAGATCACCGCGTCGAAGATCGCAGTGGATTCGTTGAGCTGCAACATCAGCGGCTCCGGCACGATCACCGTCGGTGGCAGTGCGGCCCAGCAGCAGCTGACCCTGTCCGGCTCCGGACACTACGACGCCGGCGGCCTGGCCGGCAAGAGTCTTCACGCCGACATCTCCGGAAGCGGAGACGCCGTGGTCATGGTCAGCGACAGCATCGACGTCACCATCAGCGGCAGCGGGTCGCTGACCTACAGCGGCGACCCCACGGTGCAGAAGGACATCAGCGGCTCCGGCCAGGTGACCAAGAAGTAGCGGCGCCCGGCGGCGCCGAGTCCGCCGTGTCGGCGAAGTCCTGGTCGGGTCGGTGCTGGCTCATCGCGAGCTGTCATGTCGACCTGCCGGTCGCCGCCTGGACCACCACCACACACCTCCGCCGACGACTGCGAGGGCCAGCAGGAGCCAGGGCCACCACCGGGTGGCTGCACTCGGGGCGGGCGTCTCGGTGGCAGCGCTGGTCGACTGGCTCGGCTCGCCGGGCGCCGTGGAAAGCACGGGTGAGCTCGTGTTCGTGCTCGGTGGGCTGCTGGCTGAGGAGGGTGGTGCCTTGGCCGAGGTCGTCGTGGTGGCCGTTACGGTCGTGGTCTTCGTCGCAGTGACCGTCTGTACGCCGGTTGAGGCCCGCGCCGCGGAGCTGGTGGCTCCAGCGGACTCGGTGGCCGCAACCGAACCGGGCCTGGACGGCGGCACGCGGCTCGGGGCAACCGTCGGCGGACGAGCCGTCGCTGTCGCCGCACTCGACGACGGCGATACTGTCGCTACCGGCGTCGGTGATCGGTCCGGTCTCGGCGACAGGCTCACCGGCGGGGCCGTGACGGTCGGCGCCAGCGATCTGGTCGGCGTGGGCAACCCGGAGCCACCGCCGGTCGAGCAGCCGGCCACGACCGCGCCCATGATCAGCAGGGCGCTGACGGACCCTGCGCGCATGATCTTCCACCGAGTGCCCATCGTGCTCCTCGGTCGTGAGCTCGGCCTTGATGGCATGCGTCGGGGTCCGGTCCCTTCGGTGGTGCGTTGCCGCAGAACCTAACCCGCTGGGTCCACCCGGCTCACCACCCACGGCGGGTGACCAACCCGGTCCGACCCTGAGCTGGGCAAGCGAGTTGGTCAGCAGCACGGCGGCCAGTGGTAGCTCGACCACAAGGGCGGTGATCAGCGCCCAGGTGTGGTCGCTGCCGCTGCTCGTGGTGCTGTCCAGCCACGCGTCGCAGACCAGCAGCACTCCGGTCGCGAACGCGGTCACCGGCAGCATCGGGTGCGAACGGCGGGCCAGCACGGCGGTCGTTGCGATCAGCACCAGGAGCACCACGTCGAACCCGACCCAGGCCAGGTTCCAGTGGCCGGCCTCGTACGCGGTCGGCAGGGTCACCGCCAGGTATCCGATCCAGGGCACCAGAACCAGAGCCGCCACCAGCAGCATTGCGCTCCCGGCGCGGCGCCATCTCCACAACGGCTCCACCCGGCCCGTTCGTCCACGCTCGGCGCTGCTCATGACCGGATCCTCACTGCGCCACCTGTCCGGGGTCGGGCCGCCGGCTGTGGGCGGACTGTGAGCCTCCGTGCGTGAGTTGAACCGGCCCGCCCTGACGCCCGGTTCACACGAAAAGGGTGAAGCGCCGCTGCATGGGGCGGTGATTGGCTCGGCGGAGCGTGCACCACCGGGGCCGTCGAGGGGAACGTCGTGACCACACCAGCGTTGGATCGTAGCCACCTCCCCATTCCGGACAGCACCTTCGCCGGGCGGGTCGGCCGCACCCTGGCCGGCTCCGAGCCCGACTGGTCGATCGTGCGAGACGTCACGCCGCCCGAGGGTGCGCCGAATGTGCTGGTGGTGTTGATCGACGACGCCGGATACGGCCAGGCGAGCACCTTCGGCGGCCCGATCGAGTCCCCGACGCTGGAGCGGCTCGCCGATGACGGGCTGCGCTACACGGGCTTCCATGTCACCGCGCTGTGCTCGCCGACCCGTGCCGCCCTGCTCACCGGGCGCAACCATCACGCGGTCGGTTTCGGTTCGATCGGCGAGCTGGCCGGACCGTTCCCCGGCTACAGCGCCGTCGTCCCCAAGGACAGCGCGCCCTTTCCGAAGGTGCTCCAGCTGAACGGGTACTCCACCGCGGGGATCGGCAAGTGGCACCTCAGCCCGAGCGCGGTCCAGGGTCCTGCCGGACCGTTCGACCGCTGGCCCAGCGGGTGGGGTTTCGACTACTTCTGGGGATTCCTCGGGGGTGAGTCAGGCCAGTACGACCCGCTGATCGTGGAGAACACCAGCGTCGACCAGGTCTACGGCGGCCCGACAGACCGCTCGTTCTATCTGCCCGAGGCGCTGACCGACAAGGCCATCGCCTGGCTCCACGGCGTCCGGGCCCACAAGGCGGACAAACCCTGGTTCATGTACTACTCGACGGGCTGCGCGCACGCCCCGCACCACGTACCGAAGGAATGGGCCGACAAATACGCGGGCCGCTTCGACGGCGGCTGGGACGCGATGCGGGAGGAGACCATCGAGCGGCAGAAGCGGCTCGGCGTCGTCCCGGCCGACACGGTGCTCACCGAGCGCCCGGATGCCTTCCCCGCCTGGGACTCGCTGTCGGAGGCCGAGCGGACGCTCTATGCCCGGCAGATGGAGGTCTACGCCGGCTACCAGGAGAACGCCGATCACCACGTCGGCCGGCTGATCGACGAGCTCGCGCGGATGGGCGAGCTCGACAACACCCTGGTGTTCTACATCTGGGGCGACAACGGTGCGTCGATGGAAGGCACCCTGACCGGGTCGTTCAACGAGCTCACCATGCAGAACGGCGTCCCGCTGACCTCCGAGCAGCAGCTGGCGCTGATCGAGCAGCACGGCGGACTGGAGAGCTGGGGCGGCCCCGAGACGGCACCCCACTGCTCTGCGGCCTGGGCCTGGGCGGGCAACACGCCGTTCCAGTGGGGCAAGCAGGTCGCCTCCTATCTCGGCGGCACTCGAAACCCGATGGTGGTGCACTGGCCGGGCAGGATCGCCGACCGCGGCGGGTTGCGCACCCAGTTCACCCACGTCACCGATCTGGGTCCGACCATCCTCGAGGTCGCCGGCGTGCCCGCTCCGGTCAGTGTCGACGGGATCGAGCAGTCACCGCTCGGCGGCACCAGCCTCGCGTACACCTTTGACGCCGCCGCCGCGCCGGAGCGGCACACCACGCAGTACTTCGAGATCTATGGCAACCGCGGCATCTACGCCGACGGCTGGTGGGCGGCATCGATGCTGCCGCGGATCCCGTGGGATGCGACGCCGGCGACCATCGCCCGATTCGCGCCCCAGCTGTTCGATCCCGATCAGCTGGAGTGGGAGCTCTACTACCTGCCCGACGACTTCTCCCAAGCGCGGAACCTGGCCGCCGACCACCCGGCCAAGGTCCGCGAGCTGGAGGCACTGTGGTGGGCCGAAGCGGAGCGGAACAAGGTGCTCCCGCTGCTGGCCGGCATGTCGGCCTTCTTCGGCATGGTGCCGCCCCTCAGCGGGCAGTCGGGGTGGACGTACTGGGGTGCGGACGTGCAGAACGTCTCGCCCGGAACGATGCCGCCGATCATGAACCGCTCATACTCGATCACCGCAGACGTGACGATTCCGCCGGAGGGTGCCGAGGGCGTGCTGATGGCCGCCTTCGACCACCTGGGCGGCTTCAGCCTGTACGTCGACGAGGGCCGGCTGCGACACACGTACTGCTTCATGGGGGTGGAGACCTACCGGCAGGAGTCCGACCGGACGGTGCCCAGCGGTGACGTGCGGTTGCGGATCGACATCGATGCCGACGCGCCCGTGATGGGGCCACCGGCGACGGTCACGCTGTCGTTCGACGACGAGGTGGTCGGCACCGGCCGGCTCGAGCGTACGGTCCCGATCATGTTCAGCGGGTACGCCGGGATGGACATCGGTCGCGACAACGGCGAGGTGGTGGAGACCGCCTACGGCGACCGGGCACCCTTCGCCTTCACCGGAACCATCCACCGGGTCGTGGTCGAGGTGCGCCGGCCGGGCGATCCCGGAGTGCACCAGGCCACCACCGCGGCCCAGCACGCGCGCCACTTCGAATCCTGAGGGTGCCTTCCTTCGTCACTGTGCGCGAACGACGACTCTCATCGGCGTGTCGCGGTCGTTCGCGCACACTTCGCGGGGGGCGAGGGGGAGCGGGGCAGCCAGCTGGTGGAGGGGCCGGCCAGGCTCAGCCGACGTGGATGTGGGGGCGCCGCGAGCGGTCGGGCTCTGCACGCCGGAGCACCTCGCGCGTCACCGGGGCGACCTCGCCGACGCCGAACAGCAGATAGCGCAGAAGGTTGGTGAGCGGGCTGCCCTCGGTCCACTCGAAGTAGATATGGGGGCGCCGGTTGGTCAGATCGCGGACGTACAGCAGCAGGGCCGCGATCGCGTTGGGCACGGTCGAGCTGGTCATCGTCAGCACGCGGTATCGCCCGTTGCGGATCTCACCGCGAACATCGAGGCCGGTGGCGAAGTCGGACGGATCGCCGACGGTCACCTCGAGGAAGACGATGTCGCTCTCGTCGGTCAGGTCGTTGTCACTGCGTACCTGCCGGAGCTTGTTGCGGTATTCGGCTGCGTCGCGATCGTCGGCCTCGTTGGCGATGAAGCGGATGGAGCGGCGCGCGCACTCGCGGACGAACCGCTCTGCCATCGGGTCGAGGCTGACCCGGTCGACTCGCAACTCGAACGCGCGGACGACCCGGGAGATCAGCGAGACGCCGACGATGGTGGCGATGAAGACCGCAGCGATCCGGACGCCCTCGGGCCGCTCGACGATGTTGGCTCCCGTGGTGTACAGGAAGATCGCCGAGACCACACCGAAGGCGACGGTCAGGCGACGCTGATGTGCCCGTCGCGCGGCCAGCGTGACGGCAATCGCCGCTGAGGTGATCAGCACCAAGACACCGGTCGCGTACGCGCCGCCCTGGGCATCCACGTCGGCGTCGAAGACGAGGGTGATGACGAAGGCGCCGGTGGCGATCACCAGGACCAGCGGCCGCACGGCCCGTGTCCACTGGGGCGCCATGCCGTACCGCGGCAGATAGCGCGGGATCAGGTTGAGCAGCCCGGCCATGGCCGAGGCCCCGGCGAACCAGAGGATCGCGATGGTCGCGGCGTCGTACACGCTGCCGAAGGTGTTCCCGAGGTTCTGGTGGGCGAGATAGGCCAGCGCCCGGCCGTTGGCGGCACCGCCGGGCTGGAACGCCGCCGGCGGGATCAGCGTCGTGGTGACGATGCTGCTGGTGACCAGGAAGACGCTCATGATCAACGCGGCCGTGGTGAGCAGCTTGCGGGCCCCCCCGATCCGGACCGCGGGACGGGCCGGGTCGTCGTCGGGGGCGCCGTTGATGTGCGGCATGACCGCGACCCCGGTCTCGAAGCCCGACAGACCGAGCGCCAGCTTGGGGAAGACCAGCAGCGCGATCGCGACGACCATCCACGGGCTGCCGTGCTGGGTGGTGAGGGCCACCCACCAATCGTCGACGGGCTGGGGGTTGTTGACGAGGATCACCATCGCGTCGGCGATGACCACGACGTTGAGGGCGAGGTATACCCCCACGAAGAGCACGGCGAGACCGATCGCCTCACCGAACCCGCGAAGGAACACGACGGCCAGCAACGCGAGCAGCAGCAGGGTGATCACCACCTGCTGCCCTCCCAGGTACGGGTGGAGGTGGGGGTTCTCGATCAGATGCGCTGTCGCGTCTGCCGCCGACAACGTCATGGTGATCATGAAGTCGGTGGCCGCGAAGCCCAGCAGGGCCAGGACGAACAGCTTGCCCTTCCAGAACGACAAGAGCCTTTCCAGCATGGCGATCGAACCCTCGCCGTGCGGGCTTTCGGCCGCCACTCGTCGATAGACCGGCAGGGCACCGAGCAGGGTCAGCGCAACCAGCACGATGGTCGCGATCGGCGAGATCACGCCGGCCGCGAGCGCCGCGATGCCGGGTTGGTAGCCCAGTGTGGAGAAGTAGTCGACGCCGGTGAGACACATGACCTGCCACCACCGGTGGGTCTTCTCGGTCCGATCCGGTCGCGCGTGCGCGCCGACATGATCCGTGCTCTGCTCGGCCGGCGCCTCGAGCAGCCAGCGCCGGAACCGGTGAGCGGACCGCTTGGCGGCGGGCTCAACGGGCCGTCTGGTGGCGGTCGTCGACACGGGGTTTCCTTCTCTCGGCGTCGGCCGCCCCCGACCTCAGCGACCGGCGTGAGCCAGGCCGGTCCGGGGACTCGGGATCGGCCGGCTCCATTCAAGCGCGCTGCCGCGCCCGATTCGCGCCGCCGACCGGGAATCTTGATGCGATCTTGACGCCGCTCACCGGGTGCGCTCGCCCGTCCGCCCGCGACTGTGCGCGAACGACCGACGGGCTCGGCGTGTCGCTGTCGTCCGCGCACACTCTTGCGAGGGGGGACGGGCGCGCGCTGGGCACCGGGGCTGGGGCTGGGGCTGGGCACCGGGGCTGGGGCTGGGGCTGGCTGGTGCAGAGGGGCCGCTGACGAGAGCTCCCGATCTGATGGCGAGAGCGCTCCCACACCCTTCCAGAGCCGGCGCGGGAGCGCTGGTCAGCGAACATGGGTCGGGGCGGTG
>DASTGF010000134.1:0-14880 GCA_035719255.1 Microlunatus sp.
TCCGCACCCGGCGCGCCGAACTTCCCGCCGCCCACCGGCGCGCCCGCCTTTCCGCCCCCGACCGGAGCCCCCGCCTTCCCGCCGCCCAGCGGCGAGCCGGCGTACCCGCCCGGGCCGGACGCGGGCCCGCCCGCCGTGCCGGGTGCGCTTGCCTCGGTTGTCGGTCAACCCACCCGGGCCACCATCCCGCTCAACAAGCTGGCCCCCGAGGCTGCCCTCAAGCGGCTCGAGCTGGCCATCGTCCGGCGGCTGGAGGGCTATCTGCACGGCGACCATCTCGGCCTGTTGCCCGGGCCGGGCTCGGATGCCAACGACGCACGGATGTACCGCCCGGGCGAGGACGACGTACGCCGGATCGACTGGGCGGTCACCGCTCGGACCACGGTGCCGTACGTCCGCGACACCATCGCCGATCGTGAGCTGGAGGTCTGGGCGCTGCTCGACGTCACCCCCTCGATGAACTGGGGAACCGAAGGCGTCACCAAGCGGGATCTCGGCATCGCCGCGATCGCCACCATCGGCTTCCTCAGCCAGAAGATGGGCGACCGCTTCGGCGGGTATGTCATGCGCCCCGACCGGCTCCGCCGGCTGCCGGCGCGGTCCGGCCGTTCGGCGCTCTACGGCCTCCTGCGGACCCTGCTCACCGAGCCGTTCGTCCCCGACCACGCGGTCGGCCCGATGACCCTGGCTGCGGCCGTCGAGCAGCTGTCCCGGAACCAGCGCCGGCGCGGGCTGAAGGTGGTCGTGTCCGACTTCCTCACCCCCGGTGACCACGAGCTCGACCCGAACGTGGAGCCCGAGTGGGAGCGCCCGATGCGCCGGCTCGGCGTCCGAAACCAGGTTCTGGCGATCGAGGTGGTGGACAAGCGGGAGATCGAGTTCCCCGACGTTGGCGACATGCTGATTCGCGATCCCGAGACCGACTTCGAGCGCTATGTGAACACCGCCGACAGCAACGCGCGGGCCCGGATGGATGCCGCCAGCGCCGCCCAGCGGGAACGAATCCGGATCGCTCTTCGTCGATCCGGTGTAGGGCACATCCAGTTGCGCACCGACCGCGACTGGGTCTCCGACATCGCGCGGTTCGTGCTCGCCTACCGCCGCGTGGCGGCTCTGCTGCACCAGCCACCCCAGGGAGTTGAGAAGTGATCCCGCACCTGGCGTTCATGTCGCCGGATCGGTTGCTGCTGCTGATCGCCATCCCGCTGCTGGTGGCGGCCTACATCTACGCCTCCCGCCGCAAGAACCGGCGCGGGATGCGGTTCACCAATACCTCGATGCTCGACGTCGTGGTGCCGAAGCAGTCACAGTGGCGCCGACACGTGGCGGTGGCGCTGTCGCTGCTCAGCCTGATCACCCTTACGGCGGCGTTCGCCCGGCCCAAGACCACCGTCGACGTACCGCGGGAGCGGGCGACGGTGGTGTTGGTCATCGACGCTTCGCAGTCCATGCAGGCCACCGACGTCGCGCCCACCCGGTTGGATGCGGCCAAGCAGGCGGCCATCCAGTTCGTCCGCGACCTGCCCGAGAAGTACAACGTGTCGGTGGTGTCGATGGCCGGCAACGTGTCGATCCTGGTGCCCCCCACCCTGCAGCACAACACGGTCGAGACCGCGATCAACTCGATCAAGCTGCAGGACTCGACCGCGATCGGTGAGGGCATCGCGACCGCGATGCGGGCCCTCGAGCAGGCGCCGAAGGATCCGGCCAAACCCAACGACCCCGCTCCGGGCGCGATCGTGCTGCTCAGTGACGGCACCAACACCAGTGGGCGGTCGCCGCAGCAGGCCGCGGCGGAGGCGGGAGCGAAGAAGGTGCCGATCTACACGATCGCCTACGGCACCGAGAACGGCTACGTCGATCTCGACGGCAAACGCCAACTGGTCCCGGTCGACCACGAGCTGATGAGCCAGATCGCCAAGCTGAGCGGTGGCCAGACCTTCGACGCCGCGTCGCTGTCGGAGCTGCGCAACGTCTACAAGAACATCGGGTCCGAGGTCGGATACGAGAAGGCCCAGCGCGAGGTGACGGCCCGGTTCGCCGGCTACGGGCTCGCCTTCGCGGTGCTCGCCGCGCTCGGCGCGATCAGTCTGGGGGCGAGATGGCCGTGAGATCGGGCTTCGGCGTCGACGCCGGTGCTCGCGAGACGAGGATCCGATGATTCCTCTGCTGGCCTTCCTCGAGCCCGTCCGGCTGTGGCTCCTGCTGCTGGTGCCGGTGCTGGTGGGTCTGTATCTGCTGCTGGTCCGGCGGCGCAGCCAGCGGCGCCGCCAAGTCGGTCAGACCATGTTCGACCTCGTCATACCGCGTGACCGGACGTGGCTACGGCACCTGGCGGTCGGGTTGTCGATCCTGTCGTTGATCACCTTGACCGTCGCGTTCGCCAAACCGAAGGGTGAGGTGTACGTCCCCCGCGAGCGAGCGACCATCGTGGTCACAATCGACGTGTCGCTGTCGATGATGGCCACCGACGTTGCGCCGAACCGCCTGGATGCGGCCAAGTCCGCGGCGGAGCAGTTCGTCAACTCGCTGCCGCCGAAGTTCAACGTCGCGTTGGTCTCCTTCGCGGGCAGTGCGACCACGCTGGTGCCGCCGACGCTGGACCGCGGCGCGGTGACCGCCGCGATCGAGGGCCTGCGGCCCCAGCCGTCGACCGCGATCGGTGAGGGGATCTACACCTCGCTGGCCGCGCTGAACCAGGTGCCGCCCGACCCGAGCAATCCGAACGCGGTCGTTCCGGGGCGGATCGTGTTGCTCAGTGACGGCAAGACCCAGGTCGGACGGCCCTCCGACGAGGCGGCCCGCGCCGCCGCGGCCCAGAGAGTGCCCATCTACACGATCGCCTATGGCACCGAGGGCGGCTACATCGACGTCCAGGGTCGGCGCGAGCCGGTGCCGGTGGACAAGGCCGAGCTGGCCCGGGTCTCTCGGATCTCCGGCGGCGAGGCGTACACCGCGGGATCCGCGGGTGAGCTGCGATCGGTCTACAAGGACATCGGCAGCTCGGTCGGCAAGGAGAAGGTGGACCAGGAGGTCACCTCGCGCTACGCCGGGTTCGGCCTCGCGTTCGCCATCCTCGCCGCGCTCGGCATGGTGTCGTTGGGCGCTCGCTGGCCGTAAACGGTGCGCCGGGGACCCGCCGCACCGACCCGGCACCATCCCCCATGCCGGTGGCTAGGGTGAGGGCGTGGGTCAGGTCGCGGAGAATCTCGCAGCGGTGCAGCGCCGGATCGCCGACGCCTGCGCGCAGGCCGGACGGGATCCCACGAGCATCCGGCTGCTCCCGGTCAGCAAGACCCACGGGACCGAGGCGATCCGGGAGGCGTACGACGCCGGGATGCGGATCTTCGGTGAGAATCGCGTCCAGGAGGCGCTGGACAAGGCCCGGTTCTTCGCCGACGTACCCGATCTGCGCTGGGCGGTGATCGGCCACCTGCAGACCAACAAGGCGAAGGACGTCGTCGCCTTCGCCGACGAGTTCCACGCGTTGGACTCCCTCAAGCTGGCCGAGACCCTGGACCGGCGGCTCCAGGCGCAGGGGCGCAGTCTGGACGTGTTCGTGCAGGTCAACTCCTCCGGCGAGGAGCAGAAGTTCGGGCTGCCCCCGGAGGAGGTCGCCGGCTTCGCGACCGCTCTGCGGCACTGCGGCAGTCTGCGGGTCCGTGGGTTGATGACGCTGGCGGTGTTCTCCCCCGACGCCGACGAGGTCGGCCGGTGCTTCGCCCGAATGCGCACCCTCCAGGAGCAGCTGCGGCAGACCGATGCGGCGGCCGGCAGCTATGACGAGCTGTCGATGGGCATGTCCGGTGACTTCGAGCTCGCCATCCGGTACGGCGCGACCACGGTCCGGGTGGGCGAGGCCGTGTTCGGCGCCCGGCCGCGTGCTCGGGACTCCAGCCCCTGACGCACGATGCGCTGGCGATCCGGCGGCGCGATCAGCGACTCGCCGGTGAGGGATTCTCGTGGTCGGGGATTCTCGCGGTCGGGGATTCTCGCGGTCGGGGATTCTCGATGGTCAGAGATTCTCGCGGTCGGGGATTCTCGCGGTCGGGGATTCTCGATGGTCAGAGATTCTCGATGGTCAGGGGCGGGATGTCCCCGGCCGGGACGAAGCCGAAGATCTGGCCGAGGAACGACAGCTGTGCTTCGTACGACGCCCGGATCGAGTCCGCCCGCCTGAACCCGTGACCCTCACCCGGAAACAGGACGAGCGCGACCGGCAGGCCCTTGGCCCGCGCCACCTCGGCCAGCGCCTCCGCCTGGTTGGGTGGGACGACCTTGTCGTCGGTGCCCTGCAGCAGCAGGATCGGTGCCGCGAGGTCGTCGACATGGTCGATCGGTGAGCGGTCCCGGTAAGTCTGACGGGCCTGGGGATAAGGACCGACCAGTCCGTCGAGGTAGCGGGACTCGAACTTGTGGGTGTCGCGGGCCAGCGTCTCCAGATCTCCGATCCCGTAGAGGCTGATACCGGCGGCGAACGTCGTGGTCGCGGTCAGCGCCCGGAGCGTGGTGTAGCCGCCGGCGCTGCCGCCCATGATCGCCAGCCGGGCCGGGTCCACCAGCCCCTGGGCGCCCATCGCCTCCGCGCCCGCAGCACAGTCGCGGACGTCGGCGATGCCCCAGCGATCGCGCAACCGCTCCTGGTACGCGCGGCCGTAACCGGTGCTGCCGCTGTAGTTGACGTCCAGGACCGCCACACCGCGAGTGGTCCAGAACTGCACGCCCAGCCGGAAGACGGCCGGGGAGATGCCGGTCGGCCCGCCGTGGGAGATCGTCACCAGGGGCGGCAGCTCGCCGTCCGGTCCGGCCGAACCGGAGTCCGTCACGTCGGGATTCGTCGGCGGATAGAACCAGCCGTGGACGTCGCCGTCCTCGCTGGCCCAGCGGACCGCCCGTGGCACCGACACCCACTCGGGACCGAACGGCAGGTCTCCGGCGGACCGGATCAGCGTTGCGGTGCGGTCGCCGTCCAGGTCCACCGCGACGAGTGCCGGGGGCCGGTCCACACCGTAGACGACCGCCGCCACCCGGCCGTCGCGAACGGAGAAGTTCCACGCCTCGCCGCCGAGATCCAGATCCTTCAGGGTGCCGTCGGCGATGCTGAGGACCGCGGCCCGCAGGGTGCCCTGGTCCCGGTAGGTGCAGAGCAGCCGGTTCGCGTCGACCACCGCGTAGGGTGTCATCCCCAGCATCCACGGTGCGTCGACGAACGATGCCTCGGCCGGGTACAGCGCCCGTGGCTCGGCCGGGATGATCCGGCGCGAGTCTGTGCCCAGATCGTGCTCTGGGGCCAGATCGAGGTCTCGGGCCGGATCGAGGTCTTGGGCCACGGGGTCTTGGGCGAGATAGAGATTGGGCCAGCCCGTCCGGTCGGAGACGAAGACCAGCCGCTCTCCGAGCCAACGCGGGTGGACCGCCGACTCGTGCGGACCGCCGGCGATGGTGACGACCTCGGACACGGTGGTCCCGGCCAGCCGAGCGGTCCGCAGCCGGGTGCTGTCCCACGGCATCGCCGGGTGATCCCACTCCACCCAGGCGAGGCGGCCGTCGGCCGAGAGTTCAGGGGTGGAGTAGAAGTCGGCGCCGGAGCAGAGCACCGTGCCGAATCCCGGCTCCGCGTCGAGGTCGATCGCCACGATGGTGGTGACCGCCTCCCCGTCCCCGCGGTGGTCCTCACGGATCGCCAGCACCAGTCGCCGCAACGCGTGCACACGCAGATCGCCGTACCGAACGTCTCCCTCGGCGGTCAGCGGGCGGGCCGCAGCGCCGCCCGGCAGGATCCAGATCCGCCCGTCGGTGAAGCTGCTGAACACCACCACGCCCGCATCGACGGCGTACTCGCCGCCGCCGTACTCGTGGACGCGGCTACGGACGTAGTGCTCCGGTGTCAGGTCGCAGCGCTCCCCGTCGGGCGAGCGGCGCCACAGGCTGGTCCGGCCGCCCTGGTCGGCGCGGGTCTCCAGCCAGTAGAGGTGCGAACCGTCCTGAAGGGGAGCGTCCAGACCCACGAGAGAGGACGTCATCAGCTCCGGGGTGATCGGAGACGGCCATGAACCGTACGCAAGGGCTGGCATCCCGCCACTCTAGGCGGCTCCGCGCCGGCCGAGCGTGACCGGCCGCACGCTCACCGGGGTGGTACCGATGGGACGAATGAGGCAGAATGGACCTCAGATCCGCCAAGCGGGGTCGTGAGGATGTCGGGGAAGGCAGCCCTCACGCTGTCGGCCCGAAGTGCTTGGAGGATCGATGAGTTCGACCCGTGGAGTTCTGTTCGTCCACTCTTCGCCGTCGGCGCTCTGCCCGCATGTCGAGTGGGCCGCCGGTGGTGTCTTCGGCATGCCCGTCCGCCTGGACTGGACGCCGCAACCTGCGGAGCGAGCCAGCTACCGTGCGGAGTACTCCTGGACCGGCCCGGTGGGCACCGCCGCCAAACTCGCGTCGGCGCTGAAGGGCTGGCAGCGGCTGCGCTTCGAGGTATCCGAGGAAGCCACCGCCACCAGCGAGGCCGAGCGCTACGCGTACACGCCGTCGCTGGGCGTCTTCCACGCGATCGCCGGACTGCACGGGGACATCCTGGTGCCCGAGGACCGGATCAGGCACGCCATCACCGCGGCGGCGCTGGGCCGCACCGACATCGTCGACGCCCTCGACGAGCTGGTCGGGCGTGCCTGGGACGCCGAGCTCGAGCCCTTCCGCCACGCCGGTGACGGCGCCCCGGTCCGCTGGCTGCACAAGGTGGTCTGACGCCACTGCGTCCCGACGCCACAGCGTCAGGTGCCCAGCAGCCTGAGTTCGGACAACTCGCGTGTCAGGTGGCGTCCCAGAGACGCCGGTAGTAGCCGATCCGGGCATCATCGCGTTCGACGCCGTACGCCTCGAGCAGTTCGTCGGTCCAGTCGCCGGCGTAGTTCCACTCCAGGCTGTACGTGGCCACCGCCAGATCGGCCCAGCGATCGGCCAGCCCGAGCCGGCCCAGGTCGACGTGCGCGGCGTACTGGCCGTCGTCGTCGAGCAGGGTGTTCGGCGCGCAGGCGTCCCCGTGGCAGACGACGAGCCGCTCGATCGGTGGGGCCTGGCCGATCAGCACCCGGTCCTCCGGACGCTGGATCCAGGCGAAGCGGGTCGCGAGGGACCAGTCGAACGGGCACTCGGTGACGGGCAGTCGATCATGCAGGGCGCGCAGGCCGGTACCGATGGCGCGCACCGCGGTCCGCGGCTCGGCCACCCAGCGCGGATCGACGGCACTGCGTCCCGGCACCGCCCGGGTGCGTAGCCATGCGCCGTGGTCGTCGGTCCCGAGGTCGATGACCTCTGGCACCCTCGCCCACTGGCCCGCCCAGTCCAGCCGGGCAGCCTCGTCCACGACGTCGAACTCGGGATGGTGGGGAACCCACTTCACGTACTGGCGCGCCTCGGGGAACGCGACGGTGAGGCCGCCCTGCTGGTTGATCCAGACCACCTGACCGGTGCCCAGCCGTTCGCGTCGCGCCAGCGTGCGCACGGCGGCCGGGATGTCGACGGCACGAACCGGGATCGTCACGATCCGGACCGTGCCGTCGCCATCTCCGGGGCCGTCCTCAGGGCTGCGTCGCGTAGCGATTGGTGAAGGCGACCGCCACGTTGTGGCCGCCGAACCCGAAGGAGTTGTTGATGCCGGCGAGGTCGCCGACGGGGAGCTCGCGCACCGTCGAGGCGATGTCGATGCCCAGATTGGGCTCGGGGTTGTCCAGGTTGATCGTCGGCGGCACGGTCCGGTGCCGCAGCGCCAGCAGCGTGGCCAGTGACTCGAGCGCGCCGGCGCCGCCCAGCAGGTGACCGGTCATGGACTTGGTCGAGGTCACCACCGCGCGCGTGCCCTCGCCGAGGGCCTGGCGGATCGAGCTGGCCTCGGTCACGTCGCCCTGCGGGGTGGACGTCGCGTGGGCGTTGACGTGGACCACGTCCGATGCGCTGAGCTCAGCCGCCTTCAGCGCCAGTGTCATCGCCCGGGCCTGCGGCGCACCGCTCGGTTCGGGCTGGACCATGTCGTGGGAGTCGGCGGTGATGCCGGCGCCGGCCAGCTCGCCGTAGATCCGTGCGCCCCGCGCCTGAGCGTGCTCGAGCGTCTCCAACACGAAGATGGCAGAACCCTCACCCATGACGAAGCCGTCTCGATCGACGTCCCACGGGCGGCTGGCGCGTTCCGGCTCGTCGTTGCGGCGGCTCATCGCCTGCATCTGACCGAAGGCCCCGATGGTGATCGGGTGGATGCAACCCTCCGAGCCGCCCACCACGACCACGTCCGCACGGTCCGTCCGGATGATGTCGACCGCCAGCGCCAGCGCCTCGTTACTGGAGGCGCACGCGGAGACCGGCGTGTGGACACCCGCCTTCGCGCCGATCCGGAGACCGAGGTTGGCGGCAGAGGCGTTGGCCATCAGCATCGGCACCGTCAGCGGGCTGACCCGTCGGACACCCTTGTCCTTCTGGATGTCCCACTGGCCGAGCAGCGTGTGCAGGCCCCCGATGCCGGTGGCGACCACGCTCGCGAGCCGCTCGCGATCGACCGGGTTGTCGTCGCCGAATCCGAAGCCCGCGTCGATCCAGGCCTCGGTCCCGGCCACCACGGCGAGCTGGGCGACCCGGTCCAGCCGGCGCGCCTCGACCCGGTCCAGCGCGGTGGCCGGATCGACCGCCGCCGTGGCGGCGATCTTGCAGGGCAGATCGTCCGCCCAGGGCTGTCCGATCAGGCTGACGCCGGATCGACCGGCGAGCATCGCGTCCCAGGTGCTCGCGACGTCACCCCCGAGAGGGGTGGTGGCGCCGACACCGGTGACGACGATCGTCTTGCGACTCATCAGTGACTCTCCTGCGGGGCTGGGATGGCGAACGGGTGCGGTACCTGCCGTGCGTTCGGGGGCCACCGGTCGGTCACCGGTGGCCCCGCGCGATCAGGATGCGGCCCGCTCGATGTACGCCACCGCGTCGCCGACGGTCTTGAGGTTCTTGGCTTCCTCGTCGGGGATGCTGACGCTGAACTTCTCCTCCGCGGCGTAGATGATCTCGACCATCGACAGCGAGTCGACGTCGAGGTCGTCGGCGAAGGACTTGTCCAGCTGGACGTCGTCGGCGGGCACGCCGGCGACCTCGTTGACGATCTCCGCGAGGTCGGCGCGGATCTCTTCGGTGGTGGCCATGGGGTGGCTCCTTCTCTGGTGGACCTACTCGGTTTCGGCCCCGGTCGTCGTGGGCCTTGCTCTGGTGGGGATTGTTGCGTACGCAGCCGGGCCGCCGTCGGAGGCCCGCACCGCCGAGCGGCGCGCGTCGCTCAGTCGAGCGGTGCCGCCGCTGCCTCGTGGTGCCGCCTGACGAACTCTCGGGCCGCGCCGATCTGGTCGGGCGTGTTCAGCGAGAACAGCTCGACCCCCTTGAGATTGCGTTTGGCGATGCCCGTCAGGGTGCCTGCCGGGGTCAGCTCCAGCAGACCGGTGACGCCGAGCTCGGCCATGGTCGCCATGCACAGGTCCCAACGGACCGGGCTCGCCACCTGGCTGACGATCCTCGAGAGCACCTCGCGACCGTTCTCGACCGGGCGGCCGTCGGCGTTGGAGAGCAGGCGCGTGGTGGGATCTGAGGTGGTGATCCCGCGGGACAGCTGCGCCAGCCGATCGGCGGCGGGCCGCATATGTCCCGTGTGGAAGGCCCCGGCGACGCTGAGCTCGATCAACCGGGCCCGGGCGGGCGGATCGGCGGCGAGCGCGGCCAGTTGCTCGGTGGTCCCGGCCGCGACCACCTGGCCGGAGCCGTTGTTGTTGGCGGCGGTCAGCCCGTGCCGCTCGATGGCCTCGAGCACCTCCTCGGGCTTGCCGCCGACGATTGCGCTCATGGAGGTCGGGGTGCTGGCGCTCGCCGCAGCCATCGCCCGCCCCCGCTCCCGGACGAACACCAACGCCTGCTCGACACTCAACACACCGACCAGCGCGGCCGCGGTGACCTCACCGACCGAGTGGCCGGCCGCGATCCCGGCCGCGGCGGACACCTCGGCCGGGTCGGGGAACAGCTCGGCGGCCGCCAGCAGCCCAGCGGCCACGAGCAGCGGCTGAGCGATCGCGGTGTCGCGGATGGTCGGGGCGTCGGCGTCGGCGCCGTAGTGCCGCAGATCCAGGCCGGACACCGCCGACAACCATTCCAGCCGATCGGCGTACGTCGGCTCGGCGAGCCAGGGAGAGAGGAAACCGGGGACCTGGGCGCCTTGACCTGGAGCGACGATGGCGAGCACGTCTTCACTATTTCGTGACCGGCCGGGCCGCGGCGCGTCCGGACACGACGAAGTTTCCTCGGCGCGGTTTGTCGGAACCCTACAAACGCGTGAGGTGCCTCACCGGCCCGGATCACACGCGCAGGTCACCCGTGCCGGTCAGAGGCGCCGGGCCCGTTCGCTGAGTCGCGGGAACAGTCGCGCCCGGAGGGAGAGGCGAGGCCACAGCACGCCGCGCAGAGCCAGCGTCAGGGCACCCGCGGTGGCCATGCAGCCGATGTTGATCAGCAGTTGCAGCGCACTGCCGGACACCTCCGACCAGGCGCCGAACGCGATGCCCAGGGCGACGTTCCCCGCAGCCGGCACGGTGGTGACGGAGATGAACACCCCGGACAGGCCACCGACCTTGTTGGCCATCAGCGACAGCACCCCGGCCGCGGCGGCGATCACGGCGACGATCACCGACCACGTGTCGGGGGAGTAGATGAAGGCGGTGTCGGGCCGGCTGCCGGTCACGTCCTCGGGGGTCACCCAGCCCAGGGCCCGGGCGAGCAGCGACAGCAGGGTTGTGGCCGCGATGGCGACCGCGAAGCCCAGCACCAGCGTACGGAACGCGAAGCCGAGCAGCGCGGTCCGCCGGCGCACGATCGCGAGTCCGAGCGCGGCGATCGCGCCGAACTCGGGGCCCAGCACCATCGACCCGATGGTGAGGATCTGGGAGTCGAGCACGATCCCGATCGCGGCGATCACCGTGGCCATGATCATGAAGCTGAGATAGGTCCAGTTCAGCTCGGAGTCCTCGTACGCCCGCTGGGTGACCTCCGGCCAGTTCATGGCGTCCGCTGCGCTTCCCGGGTCCGCCTGCTCGGCCTCGAACCCGGGGCGCGAGACCCAGGTCGGCACCGGGCCGATCTGGATGGTGCCCTCCTGCTGCACGCCGACGTCGATCAGCTGGTCGACCACGTCGTTGACCGTCTCGCGGGTCACGTCGGCCAGCACGACGTCGCCGTGCGGACGCAGTGAGGCGCCCCGGATCACGGCCAGTCCGCTCACGCTGGGCTCGGCGTCCAGCACATCCAAGACCGCGTCGGTCAACGCGGCGGGGACCAGGAGGCGTAGCTGTTGCACGGCTGAATGCTGCCGCAGCCGCTGTAGCGGTCTGCGTCGGTGTACTGGGTCGGTGTCCTGGGTCGGTCTACTGGGTCGGTGTGCTGGGTCGGTGTGCTGGGTCGGTGTGCTGGGGACCGGGCCTCAGGCCGGATCCGAGCCGGTCCGGCGCAGCGCCCGGACGGGCGCGGAGGTGACCTCGTTCTTCGGCGGACGGTTCGTGCTGAGCAATCGGCCGAGGGTCAGCGACAGCCGCAGCGCGTACGCGTCCCGCGGATCGGTGGGGCTGTAGCCGCTCACCTCGTGGATCCTCCGCAGCCGGTAGCGGACCGTGTTGGGATGCACGAACAGCGCACGCGCGGCCGCTTCCACCGACGAACCCTGGTCGAGGAACGAGATCAGCGTCTCCAGCAGTCCGCCCCCGGCCGAGACCAGCGGGTCGTACAGCTCGCGCGCCAGCGCCCGCCGCGCGTGGCCGTCGCCGGCCAGGGCTCGCTCCGGCAGCAGGTCGTGGGCGCTCACCGGGCGCGGGGCCTCCGGCCAGGCGACCGCCGCCCGGTAGCCCGAGAGCGCCTCGCGGGTCGACGCCGCCGCATCGGCCAGTTGCTCGACCGGCGGACCGACCACTACCGGGCCCGGACCGAAGCAGGACACGAACGATCCGACCAGGGCCAGCGTGGACGGCTCCGTGGCCAGCCCGTCGCCGCCCAGGACGACGATCATCCGGTCGCCCTGGACCGCGCCGAGCATGTCGATCCGGGCGATCGCGGCGGTGTGCCGGATCGCCTCGAGGACCTGGCTGGTGTCGCCGTCGGGTGCGCTACCCACGGTGACGACGATCGCCGGGGGGGAGCGCCAGCCGAGGGTGGAGGCGCGGGAGAGCACGGTCTCGTCGGTGTCCCCGCGGACCACCGCGTCCACCACCAGGGCCTCGAGCCGCGCATCCCACGCGCCGCGCAGCTCGGCGGCTCGTGCGTAGACCTCGGCGGCCGCGAACGCGACCTCGCGGCTGTACTGCACGATCGCGGCATGCAGGATCGGCCGGTCGGCCTTCGGCATCACCTCATCGATCTGAGTCTCCACCACCTCGATGGTGGTCTTGACCAGCTCGACGGTCTGCGCCAGAGAGATCCGCCGCGCCAGCTCGCGCGGCGCCGAGCCGAAGACGTCGGAGGTGCTCGGGGCAGCCGGCTCGGGGTCGGCGAACCACGTGACGAAGCCGTCGATGCCCGCCTGGGCGACCAGCGTGATCCATGATCGGTGCTCGGCGTCGAGGCGCCGGAACCAGCCGTGCCGCGCCTCCATCTCCGCCACGGTCGCGGTGGTGAGCGTCCCGGAGACGGCGCCCAGCCGCTTGGCGATCGCGGCCCGGGTCTTCGCCGCCGGGAGCAGGGACTTGTTGATCCCACGCGCGCTCGCGGCCATAGGCTGACTGTAGTGGTGCACGGCCGGGGTGGATCCGGTGGTGCCCGTCGACCGGAGGACCGGCCGGGGAGGATGACGTCGTGAGTGATCTGGAGCTGCGCCCGGACGAGCTCGTCTGCGCCGCCGACGACTCGGCGGGACCCGAGGAGCTCCTGCTCACCGCGCGCAAGGTGTTCCTCGGCAAGACGACCGAGGTGGCCCGTGCGCTGCCCGATCGCGATCTACGCATGATCGGCGCCTGGTGCTTCCTCGATCACTACGGCCCCGAGGACGTCAGCCAGGCGCCGGGTATGCAGGTCTGGGCGCATCCGCACACGGGCCTGCAGACGGTGAGCTGGCTGTTGGAGGGCGAGATCGAGCACCGGGACAGTGTCGGGTCACGGGTGATGGTCCGTCCGGGCGAGCTGCACATCATGACCTCCGGCCGCGGCATCGTGCACTCGGAGATCTCGCAGCCGGACAAGCCGCCGACACTGCACGGGGTACAGCTGTGGGTGGCGCTGCCCGACGCCGACCGGCACACCGCTCCGCTGTTTCGTTCCTATCGCGAGCTGCCCGGACTGGAGGGTCCGGGGGTCCGCGGTCAGGTGCTGGTCGGCGAGCTGGACGGCGTACGTTCTCCGGCCCATTCCTTCACTCCGCTGGTGGGGGCCGATCTGAGTCTGGATCCCGGCGCGTCGGTCGCGCTGAGCGCCGACCCGAACCACGAGTACGGCGTGTTCGTCGTCTCCGGGCAGCTCCGGGCCGGGTCGAGCACGGCGGTGACCGACCAGCTGCTCTATCTCGGTCGCGGTCGGGCCCAGCTGCAGCTGAGCTCCGACTCCGGCGCTCGGGTGATGATCTTGGGCGGGGAGCCGTTCACCGAGGAGATCGTCATGTGGTGGAACTTCGTGGGCCGCAGCCACGACGAGGTGGTCGGCTATCGCGCCGCCTGGGAGCGGCGCGACGACCGTTTCCCGCCGGTCGTGTCACGGCAGGAGAAGGTGATGGAGGCGCCAGCGATGCCCACCGTACCGCTGAAGCCGCGACCGCCGAGACGCCCGGCGTGAACCCGGTCGAGGCCCTGCGCGAGATCGGGTTCCTGCTGGAGCGGAGCCGGTCCGACACCCACCGGGTCAAGGCCTATCGCAAGGCCGCGGACACGGTCGCGGCGATGACGCCGGCGGAGCGGGACGATCACCAGCGCACCCGGGACTGGGCCACGGTGCCCGGGATCGGACCGAAGACGGCCGCGGTGATCACCCAGGCCATGGCCGGCGGGATTCCGGAGTACCTGCAGAAGCTGCGCGACGATGCCGAGCCGCTGGCCGCTGGCGGCCATACGGTGCGCTCCTTGGTCAAGGGCGATCTGCACACCCACTCCACCTGGTCCGACGGCGGCAGTCCGGTCGAGGAGATGATGCTGACCGCTCGCCGCCTCGGCCACGCGTACTGCGCGATCACCGATCACTCGCCGCGGCTCACGGTGGCTCGCGGGCTCACCGCCGACCGGTTGCGCGAGCAGATGGTCTTGACCCGTGACCTGGCGGAGGCGATGGCGCCCTTCCGCGTGCTGCAGGGGATCGAGGTGGACATCCTGGAGGACGGCGGTCTGGATCAGGAGGACTCGCTGCTCGGCGAGCTCGACGTGGTGGTGGCCAGCGTGCACTCCAAGCTGCGCTCGGACTCGGAGACGATGACGCACCGGATGGTGGGGGCCATCGCGAATCCACGGGTGAACGTGCTGGGACACTGCACCGGACGCCTGATCGAGGGGGAGCGCGGCATCCGGCCCGAATCGGTCTTCGATGCCGAGGTGGTGTTCGAGGCCTGCCGGTCCTTCGACGTCGCGGTGGAGATCAACTCCCGACCTGAGCGCCGAGATCCGCCGACCCGGCTGCTCCAGCTGGCGATCGAGATGGGCTGCCTGTTCTCCATCGACACCGACGCCCACGCTCCCGGCCAGCTGGAGTTCCTCGCCTACGGGTGCGAACGGGCCGAGGCGCTGGGACTGGACCCGGACCGGATCATCACCACCTGGCCGGTGGACCGCCTGCTCGCCTGGTGCGACAAGTCCTGACCCCATTGCTCCCGCGTCCCGTGCGCCGACCTCCAGCGGGGGAGTTGTGGGG
>DASTGF010000135.1:0-10290 GCA_035719255.1 Microlunatus sp.
GACGAGGGCCACGAACGCGGCCAGCGTCCCCAGGGCCACGAGGCCGAGGAAGAGGTTCCCGGTCAGTGCCATCCGCCCTACTCGCTCTCGCCCGGATCGCGTCGGCTCATGCCACTGTGGGACCAGGCCCGGGACTGCCCCCAAATCTGCAACGTTCGACCCCGAACGGCCGTTCCCAGCGCGACCTGGCCCGAAGAGTCCTGGCCCGGTGAGTCGTGGCAGGCGCCGATCCCCCCACATCCTGGTCATCAAGCCTCGAAGCCCAGGCGATGCGATCAAGATCGTTCTCACCGCTAACCGGCGCGCCACGACGGTGCTTGAGGCCCCATGGTGCCTCGCGGGAACTGTGGCGTTGCAGAGATTCAGATCGTCGCTGGTGTCTTGAGGTCCGTCTGGGTGCTGGCGAGACACTGGAGATCAGACCATGCCCAGACGCAATAGCGAGAACGAATGACCGAGGCGCACAGGTCGTGCGTCGCGAGCCCGCTCCTGGTCAGTGCTCAATAATCGCGAGAATGCACGGCAGCACCTCCGGCTGGCCGCGGCCGATCCGCGCCACGAGCGCCGAGGCCGCGAAGGCTGGAAGATCTTGCCTGAGACGGCACGAGACCACCGCGGGGTCGCCGCCTTCACGAACCAATGGTGCGCCGTGGTGGCGGCGTGTCGTGAGCTCGAGCTCGGCAGATGTCACGCCGATCTAGACTCGCGGTGCTGTAGGGGAGATGAGGCAAGGCGGGATCATCTCGGGTTCCTCGGGGGAGTTGATGACGCATCGGGAACCAGACCGCGAGGGCACGTGGCCCGGTCCGACGGCTGACGTTGGTGCTCCCGGGCTCGAGGGCGCCGGCCCCCGCCGCCGCGTGGTGGGGAGCGGGTTCTGGTCGGTCGAGATGCCGAACGGACCATCTTGCGTGACTTTCTCGCCCGGGTAAAGGCCGGTGACGGAGCCATGCTGGTCGTCGGGGCACCCGGCGTGGGCAAGTCCGCGCTCCTCGAAGCAGCGGCCGCACATGCGTACGACCTTGGATTGGACGTCGTGCGCGCGGCAGGTGCCGAATTTGAGGTCGGGGTGAGCTTTGCCACCCTCAACCCGTTTCTGGGTCCGTTTGCCGGCCTGATACCGCAACTCGATCCGGCCGACTGGTCGCCCGGCGGTACATGAAGCGTTCGCAGTCGGCGGGGATCGCCTTGTCTCGACCGGCGACCAGCCCCCACGACGGGCGGAACGTCTCGGTGGGCACGTCGGCTGCGAAGGCCGCTTGGCCCTCCTTGCTCAGGTACAGGTCGGTTCCGGTGGTGCCGTCGGGTTTGGTGTACAACTCGGGAAAATGCATCGTTGGGGGATCGAACATCCGGGGGGTCTAGCACGATCCGTGTCCGCGCCGGGCCCACCGGGACCGCGCAGCTGGACGGGGTCGGGACACATCGATGCATCTGGTGGGCCGCGGCAGCTGCTTGGGGAGTGAGCGCCGCGGCCCCACTGTCTCGTCGTCCCGTTCGCCGCGTCCCCGCGCGATCGGGTGAAGGGCTGCCAGCACGGGCGGGGGAAGGCCCCTGCGGCAGCAGCGCTCCATTCGACGTCGACCACCACGGTCTTCCCACGTCAGGTTGGGTCCACCGGATTGGTCTCGAGGAAGTTGGGGGGCTTCCTCGTGACGGTTTCAGCGTAGAGGCCTTTCGTGTGGCAGATGACCGGATGGGGGTGGCAGCTTTAGGTCATGTCCTTAATAGGACACGCATTCATGGCGTCGCTTGGACTTGAGTGTTCCTCGTGTTGATCGGGGCAACCCACCATGACCGCTCGGCCGGCTCCGTGTGCCCGATGGCGGTTCACGCGTGCGGGTGCACACCCCCTTGCCTGCGGGCGGCCGGAGCAGCTCGGAGAAGCCGCTGTGGCGGATCGCCTCGTTGGGGTCGGAGCCAGGTCGCCTTGGTCGCCGCCGGGATAGGCGCAGTTGTCGCCGCCTCTCCAGAGATGCTTCTTCTTCGCCGGATCGCAGGCGCCGGCCATCTCCTGTTCGTCGGCGTGCAGACCAATCTGAGACCGGCGCGACCCTGCGGCCGGACTTCTGCCTCTGCAGATCCTGGCGCTAGACCACGCTCACGGTGGGCCTTGCTATCGCCGGCGTCGCTGGCGGCGTCCGGCAGTGGTTCGTGTCGGCCCCGACCGCCTCGCCACCGTGACGGGTTCAAGCGGAGCGTTCATGATCAGCTTGGCTGGCATCCTGATCATGCTCGCCGCTCTGGAGCTCCCGAGTTAGGTGGCGCCTGCGAGCGGGCCATGCCGGGTCGGTCGTGGTTGTGCCCGCGCCTACGTGGGCGCGCTGGCGCGCTTCCGACCCGATTCCCGGGCGGCACGGCGAAGGGTCGAGTCGATCGGCGTCACATCGACGCTGACAGGACTTATCACGCGTTCGAGGTCAAGGCTGCATCATCCGGATTAGTGCCCCCCTTAATGCAGCTGCTGGGCTTAATGCAGCTGCTGGGCCAGCTTCTCCCAGGTGGTACCGCTGGCGCGGGCGATCGCCTCGCCGCCGGCGGTGTGGCCGTAGTTGGTGTAGTCGTAGTTGTCCCGGAAGGGCTTCAGCTGGTAGTGCCGGTGGAGCGCGAGGATCTCGCTCCGGTCGAATCCGAGGTCCTCGAGCACGTTTGCCCGAGTGGTCCGGCAGGCCGGTGCGGTGGGAGAACAGGTCGGCGGCGGTGACGTGCTCCTCCACCCAGGAATCGCTCAGCCGGAAGCCCGGCAGCGTGGCGTGCACGGGGTCGTCCCAGCCGAGCTTGCTGAGCTTCTTGGTGAAAGCGGCGGCCACCACCGTCGAACTGATCGGCTTCGACACCGAGGCCAGCTGGAACACCGTGTCGGGATCGATCGTGTTGTCCTTGGCGTCCTTGTCCAGGTCTGCCCGGCGGCGACCGAAGCCCTCCTGGAAACGTGTCTTGCCGTCGTACACCACGGCGAACGCGATGCCCGGCACGTCGCTCTGCTTCCAGTAGCGCTCGATGATCGCCGGTAGGGCGGCGAGCCCGCGCTCGACCCCGGCGGCGTCGATCTGGCCGGTTCCCGCCGAGGCGCTCCCACCGTCCCGCCCGTAGTAGTGGTAGCCGGAGTCGGGTCGGGCCCGCCGGAGCAGCCGGCCAGGCCGCCCACCGCCACGGCGGCACCGCCGATGCCCACGCCCTCGAGCAGGGTCCGGCGGTCTACTGGCGGCATGGCTGTGTCGGACATGTCACCAGGGTGGCGTGTCATCGCCTCGCTGCCTAGAAATCCCTCGTGCTCCGGAGGGAACCTAGGTCGCGTGCGAGGGGGCCGTCGACGCCGCAAACGACCGTCCTCCTAGCTGCGCCGCACGACGTAGTCATGCGGGACGCACGCAGTGGTCATCGGTCGTGCGGGCGCACGCAGTGGTCATCGGTCGTGCGGGCGCACGCAGTGGTCATCGGTCGTGCGGGCGCACGCAGTGGTCATCGGTCGTGCGGGACCGGCTCCGTCATCAGACCCACGCCAACCCGAGGATGCCGAAGGCTCGCCCGAGCGCAGGATGGTCGACGGTGAGTTCGGTGAGTCGGGCTCGCCCAGGCACGGGGAAGGGCTGGTGTGGTCTCGTTCGCAGATGTCCCAGAAATTCGGATCGTCGCCGTCTGTCGTGCCGCACCCGGCCAGCCCCCGCGTATAGCGCAAGGTACGTCGATCGGCCTCACCTTGCCGGCGGACACGGCTTCGGCGGCGGACCGTCCAGTGACCCAGCCGCTGTGGATCGCGATCAACACCGCACTCGTCGTTGTGGCTGGCGCAGGCGCGGCGCACAGAGCATGAGCACTGAGCCGATCCCTCGACGGACGGCTCTCCAGCTCGATTAGGTGCTTGCCGCAGCCGGTTGCGGATCCGCGCCCGATGCAGTGCGCCGCCGGACTCGTCAGCGAACAGCGTCGGGCGAGTCGGGGAACCGATCGCGGACGTCGTTGAGGTTCCGGAACAAGGCCGTTCAGGGTCCGGAACAAGGCAGAGTCCCGCGCGGCCGGGGGAGTGCTTTCGGGCCCTCCGCCCCCCAGGACGGGTGCGCCCGCCGCGCCTCGACCACCGCAGCCTCGACCGTCGGGCTCATCTGGTGCGGACAGGAATGCGGCATCGAGGAGTGATCGCCGAACCCGCCCCGGCAACCTCGGCGGCATACCTCCGCAACCAGGCATGCCCGACTGCCGCGACACCCCGAACCGGCGGGCCACCTCGGCGACCGAAGCGCCCTCCAGCACCTCCCACACCGCCCGATACCGCTGCTCGGCCACGCGCAGCTCCATCAGCATCCCGGCCCCTTCCGAAGTCCTGAAACCACGGAAAGCACCCCGAATACAGCCAACGCAACAGCCCCAAGTCGGCGAAAGTGTCAAGCAGGTACCGGAACGACTGTCGCGCAGCAACCGGAACCGCGTCCCCAACCTGTCAAGGACCTACCGGAACCAGATGGTCAAGCATGAACCGGAACCGCACAAACCGGAACCGCACACAATTTGGGCGGCAGTGACTTCCAACGAGATTCTCACGAAAATGATCAAGGCCCGAGATCGCATTCGCGAACCGGGCCTTGACGAGGTGTTTCATTGTAGCGGGGACAGGATTTGAACCTGTGACCTCTGGGTTATGAGCCCAGCGAGCTACCGAGCTGCTCCACCCCGCGTCGGCTTGTAGAACATTACGCCCGAGTTTCGGCGAAACCAAATCCGTGCCACGGGTCTCGGCGACAGTGTGAGCAGGCTCACCCGAGGGGCCGTGTTTCGCGGGTCCAGGACGGCCCCCGGGTCCCAGGACAGCCTTCGGGTCCCAGGACAGCCTTCGGGTTCCAGGACAGCCTTCGGGTTCCAGGACAGCCTTCGGGTTCCCGGACGGCACGCAGGCCGGGGGACACGGGTCAGTCCATGTCGGGGATAAGCTCACGGGCGTCGGCGTAGTCCATCCCGGTCAGTTCCAGCAGATCGGCGGTCATCGACCGGACCTGAGCCAGTACGACCATGGCCGACAAGGAGCCGACCATCTCCGCGCGCGACGTCGCCTTGGCCACGGCGACCAGTCGTTCACGAGCGTTGGTCGGCAGCCGCCGGGCCCGGAGCTCGACCGTCATGAAGCGGGCGACCTCGGCCAGCCGGCTCATCAGGTCCAGGTAGTTCTCCGGCACGGTCTCGTGCCGCCACAGCGACACGACACAACGCCGGGCCAGCACGCGCAGGTTGCGGCTCGCGTGGTCCAGCGGCCCGTACAGATCGGCGTAGGCCATCACCGTCGGCAGCTCTCTCCGCCGGAAGGGTGAATGACGAACCACCGCCAGGCCCTCGCGGGCCGCGTCGGAGAACTGCCCGAGCACCTGCTCGGTCCGGCGGGCGTGGTCCAGTACCGCGTCGGCGGCGTCGGCGTCACCGGCCCGCATGGCGCGGACCGACTCCTCCAGGGTGGCCGCCACGTCGTCGAGCACCTCCGCAGCCAGCAGGCGCGGCTTGCGCAACGGGGCACTCGGGGCGATGGTGGCCATGATCAGCGCTATCGCGGCGCCGACGACAGCATCCACCCAGCGATCGAAGGCGTATCCGGGGGTGGCGACCAGGGTGACGATGATGGCCGACTGCACCCCGGACTGGATGATCATCAGCTGCCCGGCCCCGAGCAGGGTGGCGATCGACATCGCCAGGGCGATGACGACCGTCAGCTGCCACACGCCGCTGCCGAACACCGTGACGAACAGATCCCCGACCAGCACACCGACCGCGACGCCGATGGCGACCTCCACCCCACGCCGGATCCGTTGGCCGAACGTCACGCCGAGGGTGACGATGGCGGCCACCGGCGCGAAGAACGGCATCCGGTGGCCCAACACGGTCTCGGCGACGAACCATGCCAGTCCGGCCGTGATGGCGATCTGGACGATGATGAAGGCCCGCGACCGGAGCCGAGCCCACCGTTGCTCCAACGACTCCCGGCCGCGACGGGCGGTGCGCTCGCTGAGGTCGTACGCCCGCAGGGACATCCGCCGCAGCGCAGGCAGCGCCTCGGGCGTCGGGGCCGGATCCGGACTGCTCACGCAGACCATCATCGTCCGGCCGGCGGCCGGCGCCGCAGCGAGCCGCCGCGCGCGGACGGGTTATCGCGGGGAGCGTGCGATCCTCCTCGCAAGAGGGTCGCATGCCTTCGGCAGGATGAGAGGTATGAGTTCACCGATCAGGGTCACCGTGTGGGGCGAGAACTTCCACGAGAACAGCGAAAGGGACCGTGCCGGCATGGCCGAGCGCTATCCGGACGGTATGCATGGCGCCATCGCCTCCGGTCTGCGCGAGCTGTTGGGCGCCGCCGTCCAGGTGCGTACGGCGACCCAGGACCAGCCCGAGCACGGTCTGACTCCCGAGGTCCTCGACAACACCGACGTGCTCACCTGGTGGGGCCACGCCACTCACGCCGGCGTTTCCGACGAGGTCGTCGATCGTGTCCATCAGCGGGTGCTCGGCGGAATGGGTTTGCTCGTCCTGCACTCCGGCCACTTCTCCAAGATCTTCATCAAGCTGATGGGCACGACCTGCTCGCTGGCCTGGCGCAACTCCGCCGATGCCGAACTGGTCTGGACGGTTTCGCCGGCGCACCCGATCGCCGCCGGTGTGCCGCAGCCGATCGTGGTGGAGGAGCAGGAGATGTACGGAGAGTTCTTCGACATCCCCGAGCCCGACGAACTGGTCTTCGTGTCCGGCTTCAGCGGTGGTGAGGTGTTCCGCTCCGGCTGCTGCTGGCGCCGAGGCAAGGGCAAGATCTTCTACTTCTCGCCCGGCGACCAGGAGTACCCCGTCTACCACCACCCCGACATCAAGCGTGTGCTCGCCAACGGTGTGGCCTGGGCCGCACCGTCGGGCACGCCGGACTTCGTCCCGCCGGCAGTGCGGAACGAGCCGGGTCCCTTGCTCGCCGGCCGCCTGCACGGATCGGAGGTGTCCGCGTGAGCACCACGGTTCCCACGGCCACCCGCGTCCCGCTCGATCGCCCGCTGCGCGCCGGTGTGGTCGGTCTGGGCTGGGCCGGGCAACAGCACATGGCCGCGTACGACGACCTCGAGGGGGTCGAGCTGGTCGGCATCGCCGGCATGGAGGCCGAGCCGCTCGCCCGGCTCGGCGAGCTGTACGGCGTCAAGCACCGGGTGAGCACCTGGCAGGAACTGGTCGCCACCCACGAGCTGGACGTGATCAGCGTGGCCACCCCGACGGTGCTGCACGCACCGATCGCCATCGGGGCCCTGGAGGCCGGTATCCACGTGCTGTCGGAGAAGCCGATGGCGGAGACCGCCGAGGTGGGGGCGCGGATGGTGGCCGCCGCGGAGGCCAACGACCGGGTGCTCGACGTCTCGTTCAACCACCGGATGCGCGGCGACGTCCAGGCGCTGAAGAAGATCATCGACGCCGGTCTGCTGGGCAACATCTACTACGCCAAGGCCGGCTGGCTGCGGCGCGAAGGCATCCCGGGCCTGGGCACCTGGTTCACCCGGGCGGCCACGTCCGGCGGCGGTCCGCTGATGGACATCGGGGTGCACATGCTCGACATGGCGCTCTATCTGCTCGGCGAGCCGGAGGTCCGGGCCGCGACTGCGGCGACGTACGCGGAGTTCGGGCCGCGCGGCAAGGGCGGTTCACCGTACGGCCCGCGTCGGGAGACCCAGGCCGCCCAGTTCGACGTCGAGGACTTGTCCACCGCGTTCCTCCGGCTGGGGGAGGGCGGCACCCTGCTGCTGGAGTCCAGCTGGGCCCAGTGGATCCCGAACGACCAGTGCTACGTCGCGGTCTACGGCGCCGACGGCGGCGCGAGCCTGGAGTGGGGCGGCGAGCCGAAGGAGCCCTACCGGCGGTTGTCGATCTGGACCGAGATCGAGGGTGTTCCGGCCGAGCTCAACCCACAGGCTCCTCCGGACGGTGGCCACCGCGGATCGGTGATCGACTTCCTGGCCAAGGTCCGCTCCGGCGACTGGGCCGCCCACCGGGGCACCGTCCCGCTGGCGCGGGCCAAGGTCGTCGACGCTTGCTACGCCTCCGCCCGCCAGGGCCGCGAGGTCAGCCTCGACGGCGTGCCGACGGCGTGAGTCTGACCGAACGGGACCTGCTCCATCTGCGGCGCTGCGTGGAGCTGGCCCGCGCAGCGCTGGAGGCCGGGGACGAGCCGTTCGGGTCGGTCCTGGTCGACGGCGACGGTGTGGTGCGGCACGAGGATCGCAACCGCACCGCCGGCGGTGACCAGACCCGCCACCCTGAGTTCGAGCTGGCGCGGTGGTCCACCGGAGCCCTCAGCCCGGCCGAGCGCGCCCGATCGACGGTCTACACCTCCGGCGAGCACTGTCCGATGTGCTCGGCGGCCCATGCATGGGTCGGGCTGGCCCGGATCGTCTTCGCCGGCTCCAGTGAGCAGTATCTGGGCTGGCGGGCGGAGGCCGGCATCACCGATCCGCCGCTGGTGAGCCCGCTGCCGGTGCAGGCCGTGGCGCCGTACGTCGCGGTGGACGGTCCGGCGCCGGAGCTGGCGGAGGAGTTGCGCGAGCTGCATCTGCGTCACCTCCGCCGGCTGGCGGACTGAGTCCAGCAACCCGGGACGATCGGCGGATCGCCCGCTGCCCGAAAGGGCAACCAAGTCGGCCCGGCGGAGTCTGGTGCCAGTGTCCTCCGGGCGTCATGCTGACGGCAGGCGCCAGCGACGACCGAGCGGTTCTCGCAGTCGCGCGGACCGAAGGGAGAAGGGTGCCCGAGGCTGTGCAGGCAGAGCCGTCCGCTCCGTTGGCGTCACGAACGGCGGACGTGCGGCCCGCGGCGCGCCACGTGCCTCCGTCTCCCCGTCGTCCGTCCCTGCCGCCCGCGGGTGCCCTGCTGGCCGGCGCCCAGGCCATGCTCGATCTGCAGCGTCTCGTCGGTAACGCCGCGGTAGGCAGCCTGCTCGAATCGAGTTCTCCCGAGCCCGAGGTGCAGCGGGTGGCGGTGACCGCCGGGTTCCACGAGACGCTGTACAACAGCGAGAACGCCGCAGGCAAGGCGACCGCGTCGGGCTACACCGGCGGCACTCCCGACACGGTGAACAACCCGACGGGCGCGAGCTATGAGATGACCCGAGCGGCGGACAACTCCGGGGTGACCGTGCTGATCAAGATCCGCTTCATGCAGCAGGCCCGCAACACCGTGCCGCCACCCAACCCCAACCCGACCGGCCTGCCGGCCCTGGGCCAGCTGATCGGGCCGGTGACCGAGATCCCGGCCAACGATCCGTCGGGTCGTCGCGCCTGGGCCACCGATGTCGCCAACCGGGCGGTGGCGACCTGGAACGGCCGCCGGATCAGCTTCGTCACCACCGACCACGGTGATCCGAGCGCGCCAGTCGACGCCGGTGCTCCGGCCGGCGCCGGCGCCGGCTCGCACGCCAGCACGCCGACCGAGCTGCGGCTACCGGTCACCTTCCGCGCCCAGGCGGTCTTCGGCGCCGCCGAGGAGGCGCATCAGCAGGTCATCGTGCATCCGCCGAGCAGCGTCCCGGGATCGCCCGGCCACCCGATCGACGCCGGCAACTGGTACCGGCAGGACGACGACCCGACCAAGCGCGCCGCGGCCTACCCGCACACCGATGACGTCATCTACGCCCACGAGTACGGCCACATGCTCGGCATCCCCGACGAGTACAGCCAGAGCAACGAGCAGCTCAACGCGTTGCTGCACGGTGCCGCTCCGGGCAGTGCGGCCTCGTCGCGCGCGGCCCTGGACCGCACCACCATCGAGCGGATGGCCCTGGCCGCGCTGTCGCGGCCGCTGTATGCCCAGCTGCAGACCGCCATCCCCAGCCTGGTCGGCTCATTCGCCGCGAAGCGAGCTGCGGTGACCAGCAAGCTCGCCACCGCGGCGCGGCAGGGTGCGGTCACACCGGAGGTCCGTGCGGAGCTGGAGACCGAGCTCCGGGCCGCGTCGGACGCCCGGACCGGTGCGGGCGTTCCGCGAGCGGTCGCGTTCCAGACCACAACGAACTTCTCCAACCTGTCCATCGCCGGCCAGGCCGTGTTGGGGTCGTTCTCCGCGGCCAGCCTCGGCCGGATCATCGGCGACGCGTACTGGCAGGCGCTGCTGGCGCCGCACAGCGTTCCGGTGGCCGTGGCCGGATTCGACGACGTGACGATCAATGTCTCCACCGGCGTGTTCGGTACGTCGGGCGCGGGAACGGCGCTGGCGGCGCCGGCCGGAGCCGAGGCGACCAGCGTGGTCGGGACCACGCCGGCCGGGCCGGGTGCGGCCGCTGCTGGTGGTGGC
>DASTGF010000136.1:0-2495 GCA_035719255.1 Microlunatus sp.
GTGCACGAGTTGCACAAAGGGTGCCTGAGCAGATCAGGTGGATCGACGTGGCACGGCCCGGTGATCGGGACGGCCTCACCCTGGGGCGAAAGGGGTGCGCCGCTGCTGGGTCAGCCGGCGGTGGGGTCGGTCAGATAGCGGGTCAGGTGGTCGTGGCGCCACTGGCGGAGCCGGCCGGCGCCCCAGAGCCCGATCCAGCCGAACAGGATCGCTGTACCGCAGACGAGCAGGGCGACGAGGACGAACCGCGGCGAGGTCAGCGGCGTGGCGGGTGCCCCGAAGCCCCAGCGGGCCAGCACGATCGAGGGCGCGAGGATCAGGCCGGCGACGATCGGCACGACGACGAATGGAGCCATCAACAGCAGCACCCAGCGCAGGATCCGGCGCCACTCGCCGCGGTGCTCCCAGCGCCAGCGCAGTGGGCGCAGGTGATAAGGAAAGACGAGTCCGAGCCAGGCCGAGATCGGCAGGATGCCGAACGGCAGCACGGCCAGCACCAGGCAGGCGGCCAGCACCTTCAGAGCGGGTTGGCCCTGGAAGCCGAGGACAAGGGCGATGATCGCGCAGGGCACCCCGACGAGTGAGGTGAGCACGATGCTCCGGGCCGCGAGCCAGATGCGAAACGAGCGCGGCTCGTCCAGCACGGTCAGGGCGGTGTTGGTCTCGAGCCCGGCGACATTCGTCGACGGGGTGTCGCCGAGCATCCAGGAGGCCATCACCACGGGGAAGGCGAGCGGGCCGTGCAGCGAGAAGAGCCAGTCGTGGGCTCTGGGCGGGAGCAGGAACCACGCCGCCGTCATCAAGATGGCGTTGGTGGCGAGCGCGAGCGGGATCTCGAACGGCGGGCGGAATGCGCGGCGATACGCGGCCGCCACCGCCCGGCGGAGCGTGAGGGCGGCCGGATCGAGCGGAGTCGAGGTCGTCACCGGCGGCAGCGCGAGCCGGAACGCCGATCGTCCTCGGGCATGGTCATCTTTGCGCCTCCTCCACCGCCGACCGTGCGCACTCTAGCGGCGACGACGAGGGGCTGACCCGCTGCTGAGCTGGATTCACCCGCCGCGGGTCACCCTGATGCCGAGGGATCACCCGCGCGATGACCCGGGTGCCTCGCGCTCGGGCATTGATGAGCGGGGGCAAGCCCCGCTGCTGTTGTGTGCGGTGGCCCATGATCAAGATCACCACACCCCCCCGGGCATCGCCCGGTCAGTCTGGGCCCGTTCGAGTTTGGCGCGGGACTCCTTGCGCTGACGCCGGCGACTCCGTACGTGCGCCTGCGGGTACCCGGAGCTGGAGGACCTCGTGTTCGACCAGGGTGCCGTTGGTTCGCCACGCGTCAGCCCGCGTCCGGCGCTCCGCCGCCGGTGATGTTCATCAGCCACTTGACCCCGAACTTGTCGATCAGCTCACCGAAGTAGTCACCCCACGGAGCGCGGTCGAGCGGCATGGTGACCTGACCGCCCTCGGCGAGCTTGTCCCAATAGCCACGCAGCTCATCGGCCTCGCTCCCGCTGAGCGAGACGGTGATGTTGCTGGTGTCCGGCACGGTTCCCATCGACGCCGGAAGATCGGCCGCCATCAGCGTGAAGCCCGACGGTGTGGAGAGCTGGCTGTGCATGATGAGGTTCGCCTCGCCCGGGTCGATCCCCGGCATCTGGAAGTCGGCGAAACTGGAGACGTCGAGCTGTCCGCCGAAGACGGACTGGTAGAACTCCATCGCGTCACGTGTGGTGCCGCCGAAGTTGAGATACGGGTTGAGCAGGGCCATGGCGAGTTCCTCTCCGGGTGCTGATGCTCCGACTCATTGTGGTGGAAAGCGCTGACACTCCGACAGACCCCCGACGTGACGCAGACTCATCGGCCCGGGAGCCATCGGCCCGTGTGCGCTCGATCCTGCGGTGTCAGGTGTCCAGCTCGAGGGCCCGGGCGATCGGCACACCGGGGCGGTAGCACAGATGCAGATAGGACGGCGCGTCGAGCACGGTCAGATCGGCGCGGGCGCCCACGGCAATCCGGCCGATGTCGGCACGCCGCAAGGACCGTGCGGCACCGCTGGTCGCGGCGCGCAGCGCCTCGGCCGGCGTCAGCCCCATCTCCCGCACCGCCAGGGCCATCACCAACGGCATCGAGGAGGAATAGCAGGTGCCCGGGTTGCAGTCGGTGGCCAGCGCGATCGACACTCCCGCGTCGAGCAGGCGGCGACCGTCGGGATAGGGCGAGCGGGTGGAGAACTCGACGCCGGGCAGCAAGGTCGCGACCGTGGTATCGGCCGCTCCGGCGAGGGCGTCGACGTCGGTCGGCGACAGGTACGTGCAATGGTCGACACTGGCCGCGCCCAGCTCGACCGCGAGCGCCACACCGGGACCGAGGCCGAGCTGGTTGCCGTGCACCCGCAGTCCGAGCCCGGCGCTGCGTCCGGCCTCCAGAACCCGGCGGGCCTCGTCGCCGGTGAAGGCGTACGGCGAGGCGGGCTCGCAGAATACGTCGATCCAGCGCGC
>DASTGF010000137.1:0-2072 GCA_035719255.1 Microlunatus sp.
GTCGACATACTGGCCGTAGGCGAGCGCGAAGCCCCGAAGGACGTCCTCCTTGAAGTGCGCCGGGTCGTTGTACACGTGGGTCATGGGGTCCTCCAGTGGATCGGTGAGTTGAGGGTCCCCACCGCAGACCCGAGCGCGGGCCGGGTGTGGGCGGGCGTGAACTAGCTGGACTGGCTGTGCTGGGGTGCTGGGGTGCTGGGCTGTCCGGGTGACGCCGGTGCCGCGAGGATCGTCAGCCGGAGTGGCGGGCGATTTCGTAGGCGATCCCGGCGGCTGACCATTCGGTCAGTACCGCGGGGTCGGCGCCGTCGTCGGTGATGATGAGGTCGAGCTCGCTCAACGAGGCGATGCGCAGCAGAGCCCGCCGGTTGAGCTTGGTGTGGTCGATGAGCAGATAGCGTTTGCTGGCGGAGTTGAGCATCTCCCGCTTCAGCGCCGCCACCTGTTCTTCTTGGTGGTACATGTCGGTCGTGGAGACCGCGGAGGTGGACATGAACACCGCGTCGACGTGGATGCCCTGAACCTGCTGCGTGGTCTGGACGCCGACGAAGGAGTCGTGCGCCACGTCGTACCGCCCGCCCAGCCCGATCAGGGTGATGTCGTGGTCGGCCGCGAGCTCGCTGAGTCGCCGCATCCCTGACACGAAGGTGGTCGCCACGTGCAGCGGCGCCCGCTCGGCCAGCCCGTCGACCATGGCCAGCACCGTTGTGCTGTCGTCCAGCAGGATCGACATGCCCGGCTCCACATAGCGCAGCGCGGCCAGCGCGATCGCATCCTTCTCCGACGTCATCGACGCCCGGCGATAGGACATCTGGGACTCGAAGACCCCCGACGGCTGTGCGGTGACTCCGCCGTGGAACTTACGGACGACGCCACGGCGCTCGAGCTCGTCGAGATCGCGGTGGATGGTCACCAGGCTGACGCCGAACTGCTGGGCGAGATCCGCCGCGGTGGCCGAGCCGGACGCCAGGATCGCCTCGGTGAGCAGACGCTTGCGGGCCTCGGCTTTGCTCTCCCGCTTCGGGGGCTCAGCCTTCGGGCTCGGCGCCGGTCGAGCCGGGAAGCTGGCCACGTCACCTCCTGCCACCGCTGTCTTGCGGCTGGGGACGGGCCCCGGGTTCGCACCCGGGGCCACGGTCTCCAGAACCTGTTGCCCGATCATGACACAACCTCGTGACGCCCGCGCTGGCCTAGCCGCTGTAGACGAAGTTGTTGACGTTGTCGGCGTTGGCCTTGGTGATCAGGATGCAGTCGATGGCCTGCTTCTCCTCCGACACCCCGGTGTTTCCGGTCTTGATGACGCTGTCCAGCTGGGTGATGGCCTTCTTGGTGCCCTCCACGATCGGCTGGAGGACGGTGGCGACCATGGTGCCGCTCTTGACCGCGTCGACCGCGTCCTGGTTGCCGTCGAAGCCGAGGACCTTGACCTGGTCGAGCTTCTTGGCCTCCTTGAGCGCGTTGATGGCACCCAGCGCCATCTCGTCGTTGCCGGCGATGACGCCCTTGACGTCGGGGTTCTTGCTCAGCAGCGACTCCATCTTGTCCTGGCCCTGCTGGCGGTCCCAGTTGGCGATCTCCTTGCCGACCTGCTTCAGATCGGGGTACTGGGAGATCACACCCTTGTAGCCGTCGGAACGGACCTGGGCGTTGTTGTCGCTGGGCTTGCCGAACAGCTCGACATAGGTGCCCTTGTAGCCCATCGCCTTGGCCCACTCCTCGGCGCCGACGGTGGCGCCCTGGGCGTTGTTGGACACGATCTGCGCCTTCGCCAGCCCGGTCTGGGAGATCTCGGCGTTGATCAGCACGACCGGGATCTTGGCGTCGACGGCCTTCTGGACCGCCGCGATGCTCTCGTCGGCGCCGGCCGGGTCGAGCAGGATGCCGGCCACCTTGTCGTTGATCGCGGTCTCGATGAGCTGGTTTTGTGTCTCAGGATCGTTCTTGTTCGCCGAGACCGTCGTCTTGTACCCCAGCTTCTCCGCCTCGGTCTTGGCCGTGTCCGCCTCGGCCTTCCAGTACGGGTTCGACGGGTCGACGGTGATGATGGCGATGGTGCCACCGGCCTGGCCACC
>DASTGF010000138.1:0-24009 GCA_035719255.1 Microlunatus sp.
CGCCCCGGCACTGGTCTCAGGGCGGGGTGCGCCGCCGACAGGAGTCGTCAGGGTGTGCCGACGTCCTCCCGAGTCTCGAGCTCCGGGCCGGTGTTCTCCTCCGGCCGGACGATGAGCACGTCACACCGCGAACGCTTGGTCACCTCCGTCGCCGTCCAGCCCAGCACCCGATCCGCCAGGCTGCGATCGGCGGTGGCACCGAGGACGATGAGATCGGCACCACGTTCGTCTGCCGTTGCCACCAGCGCAGCGGCGGGCTCGCCGTCGACCAACAAGGCGGCGGCCACCGTGGCGCCCTCGGCGCTGGCGGTGGCCACTCCCTCCGACAGCGCCAGCGCCGCGGCCTCCCTGCCCAGCACCTGGCCGGTCCGCGAGTCACCGCCCAGGGTGACGACGTTCATCGCCTCGGTCCGTCGCGACATCTGCGCGTAGGCACAGACGATCACCAGGTCCGCATCGTCGTGCTTCGCGAGCCAGGCGGCGCGACCGACCGTGGGCTCGGCCAGCGAGGACCCATCGGTACCGACCACGATCGTGCGGTAGTCCTTCATCGGCATGATCGACTCCTCAATGCCCGACCGGCATGTGCGCGACGTCGTCGACATCCCGGACGATCGGCGGCTCCTTGATCCACAGCATCAGCAGTCCGGCGATGCCGAGGAACACGGCGGCGAAACGGATCGCGTTACTCGGGTTCTCGCCGAGCAGATTCTGGTAGATCCAGCCGAAGCTCACCGACTGGATGAGCATCGGCACGACAATCATCATGTTGATGATGCCCATGTAGACCCCGAAGCGGGTGGACGGGACCATGCGGACCGCCATGATGTACGGCACACCCATGATCGATGCCCAGGCGATGCCGAGGCCGATCATCGGGATGAAGATCAAATACTGGTTCCCGACCGAGGGGACGATCATCAGGCCGACGGCCGCGAGCAGCAAGCAGACGCAGTGCACCATCCGGGCGCCCCGCTTCTTGGCGAATGCCACCAGGCTGAACGCCACGCAGAAGGTGACGATGTTGTACCAGCCGTTGACCAGACCGGTCCAGGCGACCGCTTCCTCCTTGCCCTCTTGCGTGGGTGGGAACAGCGTCTGGGCGATGGTCAGGGCGATGAACTGCCAGTAGCAGACCATCCCGTACCACTGGAAGAAGTACACGAGGGCGAGCTTGCGCAGCTGCGGCGGCATGTCGCGGATCGCTTCACCGATCTCCTTGACCGCCGGACCCAGACCTCCCTTCCTGGCCCGCAGGGCCCGCAACTCGTCCTCGCTCGGGGGGATCTCGGGCGTTCGCAGCACCGAGACGAGCACCGAGCCGATGGAACAGACGGCGCCGAGCATGAACGAACCGACGACCCAGTACGGGATCCCTGCCTCGGTCGCGCCGCTGATGATCTTCTGGAAGACGAACAGCGAGACGTTGGCCAGCGTGATACCCAGACCGGTGAAGAACGACTGGGCCAGGAATCCCTTGCCCAGTTGGGATGGCGGTAGCTTGTCGGCGATGAACGCGCGGTAAGGCTCCATCGCAGTGTTGTTGCTGGCATCCAGCAGCCACAACAACAGCACCGCCATCCACACCGCCGTGACGAACGGGAAGAAGAACAGACACAGGCTGCAGCCGATGGCTCCGACCAGGAAGAACGGCTTGCGGCGGCCCCATCGCGGACTCCAGGTCCGATCGGACAAGGCTCCGATCAGCGGCTGGATCAGCAGACCCGTGATCGGTCCGGCCAGGTTGAGGATCGGCAGGTCGTGCGGGTCCGCGCCGAGGAACTCATAGACCGGGTTGACCGCGGTCTGCTGCATGCCGAAGCTGTACTGGATGCCGAAGAACCCCAGATTCATGATCAGGATCTGCGGCATGCTCATCAACGGCTTCTGCCGCACGATGGTGCGATGCGGCATGTCGGGCGCCGTTGTCTCCGCGCTCATCGGGCACTCCCCTTCGCGCTCGTCCGTTCGAGAAAGTCCGCCAGCCGGGCCAGTTCACGTTCCCAACCCTCGCCGTGCCAGCCGGCGACATCGGGCTCGTACGGACCTTGGATGATGCGGACGAGCGTGTTGTGACGTCCCATCGCGGTGAACTCGACGCGCAGCTCCAGCGGGACGTCCGGGTCGATCCCCGGATCTCCCGTGATCCGCTCCCGTGACACGAACACATCCGGGTCGAAGTACTCGGTGTAGACACCGTCGGTGGTGACCCGGGTCGTCGGGTCAGCGTCTCTGATCTTCACGTGATGGTGCCGTCCACCGAGCTTCTGCTCGGCCGAGACCGTCTCCAGCTCCACGTGCCAGCCGGGAGATCCGCGCCATCGCGCGAGTTGCGCAGGATCGGTCCAGGCCTGGAAGACCTGGGTCCGCGGACAGTCGAACTCTCGCTCGACGGTCACGATCACGTTCGCCGTCATTGGTGACGCTCCACATCGTCGGGGGCCTGCAGATGGGCCGGTCTCGACAACCACGTCCACCCGCTGTCCGATCTGCCGAACCGGCGATGAAACGCGAGTGATATGAGCATCGAGTCCAGGAAAAGTTTGCAGCGCGAGTCTGGCACCGGCGCCGTCACCTTGGCAAGAGTCAGTCGATGATCCGCGGTTTGCGTGTCGGACAAGGGGCCACCCGAGATCGGGCCGGCGCGCACCGGGACGCAAACGTTGCCCGTCCATAACGAATTCACTCGCCGCAGGTACACCTCGGGCACCCAGCCTAAGCTGGGGCCGTGAGTGACGACGCCGAGACCGGTACGAGGGGGCCGAGCGGGCGCGTGAGTATCGTCGACGTCGCCGAGCGGGCCGGAGTCTCACCCGCCACCGTGTCGCGGTCGCTGCGAGGCCTGGCCAAGGTCTCGGCCGAGACCCGGCAACGCGTCCTCACCGCCGCCCGCGACCTTGACTACGTCACATCACTGCAGGCGTCGAGCATCGCCTCCGGTCCGCGCCGGACCATTGCCGTGATCGTTCCCTTCATCACCCGATGGTTCTTCAGCTCCGTTACTGCGGGCGCCGTGGATGCCCTGCGCGAGCAGGGTTTCGACGTCATGCTCTATCACCTCGGCGACGCCGATGTCCGCGACCGGTTCTTCCGGCAGATGCCGGTTGACTCCCGGGTGGAGGGCATCATGACGCTGTCCATGCCGCTGACCGAGGATCACACGCTGGCTCTGCGGGCTCTCGACATCCCGCTGGTCAGCGTCGGCATCGCGGTACCGGGCTCGGCCTCGGTCGGTATCGACGAGACGGCCGCGGCACGCTCGGCCGTGAACCACCTGATCAACCTGCGTCATGAGCGGATCGGGCTGATCGTCGGCGAGGAAGACGACCCTCGTTTCGACTTCATGTCCTCCACTGATCGCAGTCAGGGCTGGGCGGACGCCTTGTCCACGGCCGGTCTGAAGACGTCCGATCAGCTGGTGGCCACCGGTCCTCACGGCCTCGAGGGCGGGGCGGCCGCGATGGCCCGGCTGCTGTCCCGCTCGGTCCTGCCGACGGCGGTGTTCGCCGAGTACGACGAGCTCGCGATCGGCGCCCTCTGGGCCCTGCGCCGGGCAGGATTACGGGTGCCAGAAGACATCTCGGTGATCGGCATCGACGACCACGAGATGGCCAGCATGCTGGACCTCACCACCGTCGCTCAGGACGTCGTCGGTCAGGGCGCCATCGCCGCTCGGCTGATGATCCGGACGCTGACGGGCGAGCGATCCGGAACGCCCGCGGAAATGATCACGGTGCCGACCCAGCTGGTGCTGCGAGGATCCACCGCCCCACCGACCGGGACGATCACAGCCGCCCCTCGCGCCATACGGCGACCGCCGACTCGACGTCGACGGTCCGGATGAACACCACCGGACCTTCCACCCGGCGCGCGACGGCGTCCCGGATCCGGGCGTTGAGGTCCTCGATGATCTCGCGGACCGCATGCTCGTCGGTCTCTCCCGCCAGGATGTCGGGAAGGTCCTCGACCTCCCGGCGCAGCGACAGCGACGTCGGCAGCGCGCCCCGGATGTCCTCCTTCTCGAGCTTCTGCCGAATCCACCAGTTCTCGTCCTGACGCCCGTTCAGCCCGCGGATCGGCTTGCCCTGACCGGGAAGGTTGTCAAACTCGCCGCGCTCGATGGCTTCCCGAACCTGGCGGTCGACCCAGGACTCGTACCGTTCCGCCATCCTCATCACCATCCTCGTCGAAGCCTCGGAACGCCCAGCGTATGTCGCCGGCTCGGCCCCGACGCCAGGGCCGCTTGGCCGGTGCGGCACGCTGGAAACGTGGACGCCTGGACCATGGGCATCGTCGCCGTGCTGGTCGTCGGGGTGGCCGTGATCGTCTTCGGTGCCCTGACGGATCGCCGGCGGAACCGCAAGGCGACCGCGGAGATGCTCTCGCCGCCCGACCGGAGGATCCCGCGCTTCGCTCCCGACGCGCCGGCGCCGCACTACCTCTCCGAGCTCCAGGCGAGGCGGCGCCCGTCGGGATCGCGATCCACCGATCTCGCAGCCGATGATCGTTCGGCGCTGGCCCGCCAGCTGGACGAACCCGGCACGATCAAGATCCGCGCAGGCATGCTCTCGACGGACTTCGTCACCGACGCGCCGACCGGTTGGGCGGTTCTCGATCAGCCCTACGTGCTGGTCTGCAGCGACCCGGTAGCCACCGTCCGGGAGCTGATCGCGCCCCTGGAACGGGTCCTGCCCACCGGTCGGCCGCTGCTCGTGGTGGCGCCGTCGTTCGCGCCGGAGGTCAAGCAGACGCTGGAGGTCAACGCCATCCAGCAGACCATGGGACTGCTCGCCGTCGCGGTCTCCGACACCGACGCGCGCCGCATCGCGACGCTGACCGGCGCAACACCGCTGCCGCGCAGCGACCTGCAGTCGGGTGATGTGAGCCTCGAGGTGATCGGCCGCTGCCCGCGCTGGGTCAGTACGTCCGAAGCGAGCTTCGCGCTTGCCGCGGAACCGCGATCTCAGCCGTAACCGAGCTCGTGCAGCCGTGCGTCGCCGATGCCGAAGTGGTGAGCGATCTCGTGCACCACGGTGATGTGCACCTCCTCCCGAACGTCGTCCGCGGTCTGGCAGATGGCCAACGTCGGCAGGCGATAGACGAAGATGCGATCGGGCAGCACCCCGGCGTACATCGTGCCGCGCTCGGTGAGCGGGACACCGTCGTAGAGACCGAGGAGGTCCGGCTCGTCGGACGGCGGTGAGTCCTCCACGAGAATGACGCAGTTGTCCATCAAGGCAGCCAACTCGGTGGGAAGCTCGTCGAGCGCCTCGGAGACCAGGGCCTCGAACTCTTCGGCGCTCATCATCACCCACTCGATGATACGGAGACCGCCGACCCCCCTGTCACAACACCGGACCGACTCGTCCGTTTCATCGGCGTGTGGGTTGCCGGCATCGGGAAACCCACGCTCCAACTGTGGCCCGGGCGAACGCGCACACACTGGGCATCCACGATGTCAGCTGGACCAGCCGATCTGGAACATCCAGCGCGACCGCGAGGGCTGGCGCCGGACGGCCGATCCCGGGGGCGTCGGTCACAACCACATGAGCCACGCGCACATCAGCGTCTACTGTGGACCGTGGCGCCGCCCACGAGCCGCAGCCGGTTTGAGTACGGCAGCGCACCGCCCTATAGTCATCGGGTCTGACCGGTCCCCATCGTCTAGCGGCCTAGGACACCGCCCTTTCAAGGCGGCAGCGCGGGTTCGAATCCCGTTGGGGATACCAGAAAAGATCACTCTGACCAGGCCAAACAGCACCCCGGACTCATCACTGGCCGTCGCCGGAGTCGCCAGGGACGCATCAGGGACGCACCGATCCAGCAACCAGACCGTTTCGTCGGAGGCATCCGCCAGCGTCACCCCATGCCCAAGAGCCGAAACGACGTCTTACCCATCGAGGCCCGACCCCGCCCCGCGCCCGTCGCTACTCGTCACCGGCCTCGGCATCAGTCCCGGGTGATGTCGAACCGACTCAGACCGGGGGTCTCGCCGAGCAAGCCGGCGCCCCCGGTTCGCGACGACCAGTGGCGCCGCCTGCGAGAACAGTTCCTCGCCGAATATCCGTCCTGCCCCGACTGCCACAGCAGCTGGGACCTGGACGACGCCGGCTACGAACTCGAGGACCTCGACAACGGCAACCGCGTGATCACACTCACCGCGGACTGGCCCGCGCCTGCACGACGCTGACCAGGCACGGAAACGAGACGCCATATCAAAAAGCACCGATGGCATGCTCACCTACGAATTCGAGCCCGACGACTGATCATTTCCTCCCAGCAGCGCGTCCAACCGATCGACGGCCGCAGCCGACCCATCCTCGAACAGACCTCCGTACCGCGTGAGGGTGAACGCCACGCTGTTGTGACCACGCGGCGCCGTGAACTCTGGGCTGATATGTGGGCTCATTTCTCAGGGTGGGCATGGTTGGGCCGGCCGCCCAGCTGGTTGCGTGGGAGACCGGCCCGGTCCTTCCTTCGGGGCGTCCTTGACTTTGGTTGGCGTGTCTGGCGACACGCGGTCAGGCTGAGATGCGCGGATTGGGTACCGCAAGACGGTGCTGTTCGGCTGGAACGCAACCGCTGGTCCAAGAGCGAACGTGGCCACCCATGGTGATCTTGGAATGTTGTTCATAGCTTGGGCGCGGATCGTTCCTCGCGCGGCGACCAAGGCCTGTGAGCCGGTAGGAAGGTCCTGTGAGGAAGGGAAGTACTCCATCACCGGCAGCGACCAGGCCCAACCGGCCAGCTTGCGGGCCACCGCGACGTTGGCGATCATCGGCTTCTTCTTCCGTGCGTTGAACATTGCCAGTGTTCGTGCAGCCGCTTGTTGCCGGGGTGGCCGCGCAGGCGCGCTGGGGCCGGGGCCAGCTCCCAACGGTCTCGCATCGTCTTTCCCGGGACCCGGTACGGCTTGGCGTGATGCCAGGCGGCCTCGACCAGCAGTCGGCGGGCGTGGCTGTTCCCGGTCTTGGTGATCGAGCCCTGGGATCGGGATCGGCCCGAGGGGTGCTCGGTCGGGTCCAGGCCGACGAACGCGCCGATCGTGGACCCGTGAATCGGGTTCAGTCACCGATCTCGGCCGCCAGCCCGAACCCGGCCAGCAGGAGATCCCGCGGAGACATCCGAGCCGCCGCGTCACCGCGGTGTAGCTGGAGTCGGCGGCCATCGCCTCGATCGCCACGTCCAGCCGGTCCCTGCGCGCGGTGGCCAGCACAACCGTCTCGTAAGCGGCGTCGTAGGCGGTCTGCCGGCCGGCCAGCTCGAACCGCTGTAACCGCAGCCAGACGTCGTGGACACCGGTCCAAGCGTGACCGCCGGTGTAGACGATCCCTTGCCGCACCGCCCTCAGGATCAGGCCCATCACGGCCAAGTGTTAAGCATCAGCCGACACAGGACTGTTGAGCATCACCCGCGACAGCACATTGAAGCGCAGCCCTTGAAGCGCAGTCCTTGCGCAGTCCTGTGCGCAGTCCTGTGCGCAGTCCTTGAAGCGCAGTCCTGTGCGCAGTCCTGTGCGCAGTCCTGTGTCCGCCGTTGTGCACCGCCGTTGTGCAGCTGGTCGTGAGTAGTTTCTGTACTCGTTCGAGGCGGCGGCTTCGCCGCCGCGCGAGGATCCGTGTCCTCGCTCGCTCTGCTCGCTGCGGGCCGGTCCTCGCTCACTTCCCAGCCTCCGAGCGGCGATCCGCAAGGGTCAGCCCTCTCGGTTGGACGTCTTCCGTGCCGCGATCGGACCCGTTCCAGCACGTTACCGAACAGGCTTAGCGAGGATGCGTACTTTTCCGCGACAACCGGCGAGAGTCGCCCCAGTCCCGACGTACAGGTCGTAACCATCTGCTGTATAGCGCACTGAGAAGTGCCGTTCACTCCATTTAGGGGCACCGGTCGTACGCAGCCGCCCCCTTGGGGACAGCAATACACCTTCCGCATGGTCAATAGCCGCCGCGATGTCGCGGCTGCTCAGGTATCCACTCTTGATCCGTACATAGGAGGTATCGACCAGCGAGGGTGGTGTCTTGAGGCCTGCGCGTGCCAACAACTCCTGATCGTCAGTGACGATCTCGTAGTCGGACGGCAGCGTCCGAAGACATGCCTCGACCGTTGTTTGCCGAAATGGTGGAGCGACATCAAGGAATACCCATTGCATCGCACAGAATAAAGATGCTATCAGTATCGTTAGGGTCGGCAACAGCCCGTTGGTCCTTGACAAGAGGTCGTTTGCAGCAACGGCTATCAGCACACTGCCCGGCATCACGAATAGCAGCATGTGATGCCCGAAGATTGGACGGTGTAGGAGGACAAAGAGTGGTCCGGTAGCCGCAAAGACTATGACGGCTACCATCGTGGCGCGATCCTTTGGCGAGTGACGCAGATTATAAACGGTCGCAGATACAGCCAGCAGTAGAAACAGCCAATACCACACACCAGCGCCCAACGCAGCACGCTCGATGTCTTGATGGACGTCGCCCGCGGCTTGCAGATGGAATTGAAAGACTTGCTGCCACGCCCGTCGTGGTGGCCGCAGCAGCAGAATCATCAATAGCGCGGTAGCGGATGCGCCGGTGAATGCCCAGACGGAGATCTTTAGGGCTCGGAGAACGCGCGCCCGCGTGGAGGGAACTTGCAGAGCTGTTGCTGCGATGAGAATGGCAATCGCTGGCAAGACGACGACCGCGATTAGTTTTACGAACAATGCCAACGTGACGATTGCGCCTGTCGCCGCCCATATCAAACGGGGGGAGGTCGACGACCCCGCCCGCACCGCACACCAGAGGGCTGCGGCCGTGAGTGCGGCGGCTGGCAGATCGGCACCGAATTGGTAGCTGTAGCTCTGCACGATCGGCAGAGTCGCCGTGACCAGGGCAGCGATCATCCCCGCCCGTGATCCGCCGAGGGACGAAGCAACGCCAGCTGCCGATAGGCAAAGTAGCATCGCAAATAGGATCATGAGAAGTCGTGCGATCGTTTCGGCATGAACCGCCAACGATAACTCCGGTCGAAAAGCCAGCGCAATGAGCCACGAAAAGAGTGGCGGCTGGGCATCAAATACCTCAGTATACGGTTGCTTACCTGCGCCAATGGCCATTGCTGTTTGCCAATAGACGCCGTCATCGTAGTCGGGACGGACTGCGCGCCTCTCGATCAATCGACACAAAAGCGATATGACAACCGCCAGTGTTGTCAATGCCCATGATAGGCGGTCGAGCGTCCATCTGGCGCGCGCTGACGAATTTGTCGTCCCAGGCAACCGTCGATCCCCAGCGACTTTCAAATGCCGACGAGTCTAGCAGGGGGCCTAGACGATAGAGTGCTCGGTCAAGTCGGATCTGGCACGGGGTTCGGCGGTTTTCCGGAATTCCTGAGACCACTCTGCCGGTGGGAAGCCGTCGCATCGCCCATCCGCCAGGCTCCTGACCCCAGCTTGACCCACCACTCCCCGCGGTGGCCGTGGATCTGGTGCTGGATGCGGCGCCCGACCTGGGCGACGGCATCGGTACCGAGTTTCGGCGACATGGATCACATCGAGCACAGCGAAGGCGTCGTCAAGCAGGTGCTCGATGCGTTCTCGTGGTCGTGGAACGGGTCCAGGGATCCCACCCCGATCTCGGCACGGGCACTGGGGGCAAGTCGGCGTAGGCGGCATCGGCCCCCGCACGAGGCGGCCAGCGAGTCCGGCGAGCAGGACGGCTATCCCGACCATCATACGTTCAATAGGACGGGCAGGCCGAATGTCAGATGATCCAGCCATGACATGAGCAGTCGGTATGCCATCGGTCGGTGAAAGGATTATTCATCGCCGACAGCCCAGCGGCGCTCCCGACTCGGAGTTCACCGAAGGGGTAGCGGATATCCAGGTCCCCGGCGGAGCCCATCCCCGGAGCACCGACCAACGCCAGTTGATGGAGGATCGTGAGCCCGATGGCGCGGCCTGAGCGCGACATTAGGTCCAGCGAGACGACACGAGCGAATCCGCTGCGCTGTGACATCGGTATCGTCCACTGCGGTCCGCCCCACCGGTCGGCCGTGTGTCGAGCACGAAGAAGTTCGCATGGTCCGTCCGCATGAATCAGTCAGACAAGTCGGGGAATGTATCCGTCCCATTCAATGCGCTGCCTCGAGATATACCATGACTGCCCATGGTCGTCGTTCCCCTGGTAGAAGAGCCAAGTCGCGCCGTCGCCCGGATCGACAAAGACTCCCGGGTGGCCGGACTCGCTTGAGTTCCATTTGCCGGGCTCACCGTTGGCGAGGAAGGGCTTGTCACTCATCCGTTCCCAGGCAAGTCCGTCGCGACTGAATGCTACGCCGATCTGCTGGGGCTCGTTATTGTAGCCACCGGCGTAGAACATTACGTAGGTATCGCCGCGCCGACAGATCGTCGGTGCCTCTATACAATTCCGTTCCCAGGGCAATTCCGGCCTTAGGATGCTCCGCGTACAGCGCTGGCGCCAGTATTCGGCGGAAAGATCACTCGCAAGTGGCGCTATGAACACCAAGCATCTGAATCTTGTACGCTGAGTCTCTTGTCGCCCAGTAACAGAACAACTCGTCCCCGATCACGTGGGCTTCGGCATCGATCGCACGCCCGCAGTTCCAGCCGCCAGTGGGACGGAGTATCGGACCATCGGAGAAATGCTCGAACGTCACGCCATCGGGGCTCGTGGCATGGCAAATCGAATCGAGTGGACCTCGACCATAGGTCTGGAAGAAGAGATGGACCCGATTGCCCAGAATGATCGAGCCGCCCGCACAGAGGCCCCCCGCGGCCGCATAGCCGCGCGGCTGGATCTCACCGACTTTGTTCCAATTCAACAGGTCCTCGCTCACCGCGACGGCCTGCCCCCACCGATCGTCGTCCTGTTTCGGTGGAACCGAAAAATACATGAGGTAACGGTGGTCGAACCGGACGACACTCGGATCCTTTGAAAAGGGTCTCCCTCGTGACCGGTCGGCCCAGCGCATCGTCTCATTTCCTCGTTGGCTACCCGGTTCGATGGGTCGGTGAGCGAGAACGAACGAGCCGGTCGCGGCCACGCCGAGTGTGGCGACGGCACCGACGAGGACCCGGCGCCGGGTGAGTTGTGCAGGGTTTGCCACGGGTATGCACACTACCGGCATGCGCCGTGGGGCCCGTGAGGAACGACGGGCACCACCCTTGCCGCCCCGAGGGCGTGCTCGCAGGGGCCAGCGATGGACGGTTGAACACCTCACCTGGGCCTGGTCGCCGCTCCTCCACGTCGCAACCGACACCGGCGTCCAGACCACGAGCCCGTTCGGGTGTCAGCGGACGTTGGCGGGACGCCCAGCAGGGACCGGTAATAAGGTGACTCGGTCGTGTGCCCTGTCCCGGGCGCCAGAGGCAAGTGCATGCCCTGACCAGCCGAAACAATATCCCGGCCGCGTCGCGTCCGCCCCCGAGATCCGAGGGACGCATCAGGGACGTGGCGATCCGTGCAACCAGACGGTTCAGTCCGAGGCATTTCGCCACCAGACCCAGCGGTGCGACAGGGCAGAACCCAGGCGGCCGCCGGGCCGACAACTCCGTCCCGGAGCTCATCTCGGCGGTGCAACCTTCGCACAGGCGCCGCTCGGGGGGCCTACCGCACGTTCATGATCATCTTTCTGAGCGCCCCATGATCGACCTCTCGGACCGGCCGCCGGCCGGAACCTGCAGAGCTCGGACCGACTCATGGCTCCCCGCGTGCCTCGGCGTCGCTGGTCAGCCGTTGCCCACAACGAGATTCGGGTCAACGTCGGGTCCGCGCGCTTGATCATCTTGTCCGATGACGAACAGCACGAACTGGCCCGCCGATCCCACGGCGCCCGGCCGACGCGTGATAGCCAGCGATGAATCGCTGATGTCCGGGCGCCGATGTCGCTGGCGGCGCTTAGGCCACGCGATACGGCTCGGCCGCCTCGGCTCGCCAGGTGAGCCCGTTGCCTGGACTGCCCTCGTCCAGGTGCAACTCGCCCTTGGTCAAACATGCCGTCCGGTCGAAGAGCATCTGCTCGATCCGTACGTGGTCGTGGAACCACTCCACATGGCGCAGGTTCGCCACCGCGGCGAGGACGTCGGCGTGCTGGTGCGGGGCGCAGTGTCCCGAGATCTGCAGGCCCCGCTCTTGGGCCAGCGCGGCGATCCGCACCAGTTCGGTGATCCCGCCGCAGCGAGTGACGTCGACCTGGAGGCAGTCGACGGCGCTCGCGTCCAGCACGTGCCTGAAGTAGGCCAGGTCGTAGCCGTACTCCCCCGCGGCCACATCGCCACGGAACGCTTCTCGAACCAGGTGCAAGCCGTGGAGGTCGTCGGAGCTGACCGGCTCCTCGAACCAGGTCACGCCGAGCTCGGCGATGATCGGCGCAAGCCTGAGCGCTTGGGACCGGGTGTAGGCGCCGTTGGCGTCGACGAAGAGTTCCACGTCCGGGCCGATCAGATCCCGGGCCTGCGTGATCCGGTTCAGGTCGCGACGGTCGTTGCTCCCCCAGCCTTCACCGATCTTGATCTTGACGGCGGGGAAGCCTTCAGCGCCCCAGCCGGTCAGCTGGTCGGCAAGTTGGCCGGTGGTGTAGGTGGTGAATCCGCCGGACCCGTACAGCGGGATCCGATCGCGGACGGCGCCGAGGAGTTGATGGAGCGGCTGATCGACCAGCCGTGCGGACAGGTCCCACAACGCGCAGTCGACCGCGGAGACGGCCATCGAGCCGATCCCGGGTCGTCCGATGTTGCGCAACGCGATGACCTGTTCGGTCCACGCCTCGGTGACGTCGGCGAAGCTCCGGCCGACCAGCAGTGGCGCCAGGGTTTGGACGATCAGGGCGGCTGTGACCGGTGAGCCGTAGGTCCAGCCGGTGCCGGTCCGACCGTCCCCGCGCACCTGAACCAGGACAAGCGTGGTGTCGTTCCAGGCGAAGGTTCCGTCGGCCTCCGGGGCGTCGGTGGGGATCGTGTAGGCCGATGCATCCACCGATTCGACCCGGAACGGTTCGGTCTTCATGAACGGTCCGGCCCGGGAAGCAGGTCCTGCAGCTTCGACTTGACGCCCTCCTTGATCATGTCCAGCCGGTCCGAGTCACCGCGGACGATCGATTCGGTGGCTTTCAGCAGCTGGTCCCAGGTGGCGTGCGGTGGGATGGGCGGCACGGCCGGATCGGTGTGGAACTCGATCAGGCACGGCCGCCGGGCGGCCATCGCCGTGTCCCAGGCGGCACCGACACTGCCGGGCTCGGTCACGGTGATGCCGTCCAGACCAAGGCTCTTGGCGTAGTCGGCGTAGGGGAAGTCGGGTAGCTGTTGGGAGGGCAGGAACTGCGGCGAGCCGCCCATGGCTCGGAGCTCCCAGCTGACCTGGTTGAGGTCGTCGTTGTGCAGTACGCAGACGACCAGCCGCGGGTCGGCCCACTCCGGCCAATACTTGGCGACGGTGATCAGCTCGTTGATGCCGTTCATCTGCATGGCACCGTCGCCGACCAGGGCGTAGGCGGGCCGGTCGGGATGGGCGAACTTCGCACCGATCGCGTACGGAACCCCGCAGCCCATGGTGGCCAGGTTGCCGGACAGGGTGCCGCGCATGGTGCCGCGGATCTTGACGTGCCGGGCGTACCAGTTGGTGCCGGAGCCGGAGTCGGCGGTCAGCATGGCATTGTCGGGCAGCCGGGGTGACAGTTCGGCGAAGACTTGCTCGGGATTGATCGGGTCCGCGGACACGTGGGCGCGGCGGTCCATCACCTCCCACCAGCGGTGCACATTCTTCTCGACGGTTTCCCGCCAGGATCGATCGTCTTGCCGCCCCAGCAGGGGAATCAGCCGTTGCAGGGTGGTGGCGGCGTCGCCGACGAGGTTGACCTCGAACGGATACCGCAGGCCGAGCATGGTCGGGTCGGCGTCGATCTGCACCGCCCGCACCTTCGGTCGGCCGGCGTCGAAGCCAGGCAGGAACTGGGCGTACGGGAAGTTGGAGCCGACCACCAGCAAGGTGTCGCAGTCGGTCATCAGCTCATACGAGGGTCGGGTGCCGAGCAGGCCGATCGATCCGGTCACCCAGGGCAGCTCGTCGGACAAGACGTCCTTGCCGAGCAGGGCCTTCGCGACCCCTGCGCCCAGGAGGTCGGCGGCGGCGGCGACCTCCTCGGCTGCAGCTCGGGCGCCCTGGCCGACCAGGATGGCCACCTTCGAGCCGGCGTTCAGCACCTCGGCGGCCCGACGCAGATCCTCCTCGGCCGGGACCGGCGCCGCCCAGGTCTGGTCCAGGCTGGAGGGCACCATCTTGAACGCATGTGAGGGCGGTGCGTAGTCGAGCTCCTGCACGTCGGAGGGGATGATCACCGCGGTGACAGTCCGTTTCGCGCCCGCGATCCTGATCGCCCGGTCGAGCACGTTGGGCAGCTGTTGTGGGACGGTGACCATCTGGCAGTACTCGTTGGCGACGTCTTTGTAGAGGGACAGCAGGTCCACTTCCTGCTGGTAGGCGCCGCCCATCGCGGACCGGGCGGTCTGACCGACGATGGCGACAACGCCGACGTGGTCGAGTTTGGCGTCGTAGAGGCCGTTGAGCAGGTGGATGGCGCCGGGGCCGCTGGTCGCGGCGCAGACACCGACCCGGCCGGAGAACTTGGCGTACCCGCAGGCCTGGAAAGCAGCCATCTCCTCGTGTCGGGCCTGGATGAACCGGGGCTGGTCATCGGCCTTCTGCCAGGCGGCGAGCAGGCCGTTGATGCCGTCGCCGGCATAGCCGAACACCTGCTCGATCCCCCAGTCTCGGAGCCGTTGCAGCAGATAGTCGCCGACGCTGATGGTCATGAACCCTCCTCATGGTGTGGAGTAGATCGACGGTCTTGTGGATTGGCCACGGGATGGCCGGCGATGCCGCTGGCGAGCAGTTCGGCCAGGTGCACGGCTGTCCGGCCGGTCTCGCCCTGCTCGATCTGGGTGCGGCAGCTGAACCCGTCGGCCAGCACGATGGTGCCCTGGTCGGCCTGCCGCACGCGGGGCAACAGGACACGTTCACCGGCGGCCCGCGACACGTCATAGTGGCCCGCTTCGAAACCGAAGTTGCCGGCCAGACCGCAGCACCCCGAGCCGAGCCGGTCGGCACGGATTCCGGCCCGCTCCATCAGGTCGGTGTCGGCATCGACGCCGAGGACAGCGTGTTGGTGGCAGTGGGTCTGGACGATCGCATCGACGCTCAGCTGCGGGGGCGCCCAGTCCGACGCCTGTTCGGTGAGCAGTCCGGCCAGCGTGCGGGTCTGTTTCGACAGCCGCCGCAGGTCCTCGTCGCCGTCGAGCAACTCGGGCCCGTCGGAGCGGAACACCGCCGTGCAGGACGGCTCCAACCCGACCACTGGGATACCGGCGCGGATGTCGTCTCGTAACACGGCTACCGTGCGGGACAGCACCCGGCGCGCCACGTCGAGCTGTCCTGTGGAGATCCAGGTCAGTCCGCAACACACCCGCCGCGACGGCACCTTGACCTCGAACCCGGCCGCCTCGAGAACGGTGACGGCCGCCTGCGCGACCTGTGGATGGAAGGCGTTGCTGAACGTGTCCGGCCACAAGATCACCGCTCCGCGGGGTGCGGGGGTCGTCGGTTTGGGCCGGTGTCGCCACCACGTGGTGAACGGTTGGTCGGCGAAGGTGGGCAGGTCCCGTTCGAGCGCGATCCCGCCCAGACGTTTCAGCACGGGGGCCAGGACCGGATGTTGGGTGGCGGTGTTGACCGGACCGGGAATCCGTCCGGCGATTTGGGCGAGCAGCGGCAGCCAACCCATGGAGTAGTGCGCACGGGGCCGGAGCCTGTGGCGGTAGTGGTGGGCCAGGAATTCGGCCTTGTAGGTGGCCATGTCGACGTTGACCGGGCAGTCGGATTTGCAGCCCTTGCAGGCGAGGCAGAGATCGAGGGCGTCGCGGACCTCGGGTGACTTCCAGCCGGTGGTGATCACGTCGCCGCGGATCATCTCGAACAGCAACCGGGCCCGGCCGCGGGTCGAGTGCTCCTCAGCCCGGGTGACCATGTAGGAGGGGCACATCACCTGCTCGTCACTGGATTCGGTGCGGCAGTTGCCGATCCCGACGCAGCGCAGCGTGGCGGTGGAGAACTTGTGGTCGTCGTCGGGGTAGGCGAAGTAGACGTCCGGTTCGGTGTGGTGGTAGCTGGTGCCGAGCCGGAGCTGACCGTCCAGCGGGTTGGGGTGGACGACCTTGCCGGGGTTCATTCGATCATCGGGGTCGAAGACGTCCTTGACCTGCCCGAACAGGGCGACGATTCGGGCCCCGAACATCTTGGTCAGCAGCTCGCCGCGAGACTGGCCGTCGCCGTGTTCGCCGGATAGGGAGCCACCGTAGGAGACGACGAGATCGGAGGCGGACTCGACGAAGGACCGCATATGGGCGATCCCGTCGGAGGTGCGAAGCTCGAACGGGATCCGGGTGTGCACGCAGCCCTGTCCGAAGTGCCCGTACAGGGAGGTTTCGGTCTTGTCGTATCCGAAGTCGTCCAGCAGCTTGCGCAGATCGCGCAGATAGTCACCGAGCCGCTCCGGCGGAACGGCGGAGTCTTCCCAACCCTCCCAGGTCTCGTGCTTACCGACCGGGTGCGCCGTGGCGCCGAGCCCGGCCTCACGGACCTCGATCAGCTTGTCCTCCCTGGCCGGGTCGTCGAGGAACTTCACCGCGGGCGGATGGTCGGAGTCCTCTAGATCCTCCAGCAGCCGCCGCGCCTTCGTGTCGGCGTCGTCTTGGCTCTGGCCGGCGAACTGGACCATCAACCAGCCGCCGCCGGCCGGGAGTTGGCTGATCGCGTTCCCGGCAAGCTGGGCCTGCTGCTCGAGCTGCAGAAGGACCTGGTCGAGACCCTCGAGCTGCCACGGCCGGTGCGGCAGGATCGTCGTGACGGCGTCGCCGGCGGCGGCGATGTCGGGATAGCCGAGGACCACCATCGCCTTCGCGTTCGGGACCGGAACGAGTTGCAGCTCGGCATGCAGCACCGTGGCCAGGGTGCCTTCGGAGCCGACCAGGGCGCGGGCCAGGTCGAAGCCGTTCTCGGGCAGCAGGGCATCGAGGTTGTAGCCCGACACCCGGCGGGGGATATCGGGATAACGGGCCCGGATGTCGGCCAGATGCTCGTCGCGCAGCCGGCGGAGCCGGCGGTAGATGTCGGCCCGGCGGCCACCAGCGGCCAGGATCTGTTCGTAGTCCGGATCGCTGGTCGGGCCGATCCACATCCGCAGACCGTCGTAGGTGAGGATCTCCAGGCGGGACAGGTTGTCGACGGTCTTTCCGTACGCCTGCGCGGTGGCGCCGCAGGAGTTGTTGCCGACCATCCCTCCGATCGTGCAGGAACGATGAGTCGAGGGCCGTGGGCCGAACATCAGCCCGGTGGGTGCGAGTTGCCGGTTCAGGTCGTCCAAGGCGATACCGGGCTGCACGACGCAGCGGCGCGCGTCGGTGTCGACCGAAATCAACCGGTTGCAGTGTCTCGTCCAGTCAAGAACCACGGCGGCATTGGTGGTCTGCCCGGCCAGGCTCGTCCCACCGCCCCGCGACAGAATCGGCGCACCGGCACGAGCGCAGATGCCGATCGCGGTGACGGCGTCGTCGACCGTTCGGGGGGTGATGACACCCAATGGCGGCTGTCGATAGTTGGACGAGTCGCTGGCATAGGTGGCGCGGGCCTGTGTTCCGAACGACACCTCTCCCGCGATACGCGTACGGAGCCGCCGTTCCAGCCGAGCGGAGGCATCCCGGGTGGATGCGAACAGCACCATCAGGACTCGCCGAACTGTTCGGCCGGGTGTTCCACGGCCTCGGTCCACGGGATGTGTTCGATCTTGGGATCGCGGCGATACCACAGGTCATCCGTGTCCGGGGGCGGCGCGCCGCGGGAACTGGTGGGGTCGATGCCGCTCTCGGCGGTATTGGCTGGCAAGTCGTCCGGCTCTGGGCCGGCTCCGGCAGCGGAATGCCGGGTGGCTTCCGGCGAGCGTGCGTCACTCATGGCCGGCCGATCGGAAGATGTCGTGGCCGGTGGGTGGGGCGGCCGGTCGTGTGTCGCACAGGGATGGGCCGCTTGGGGACGGGTTCGGCATCGTGCACCTCGAGACAGTCGGTTGGTTGTCTGGCTGCGCTGGTCGGCCTGGGCCGGTCACGGCGGGGGCTGGCTGAGGCGTTGGCTGCACTCGAGCAGCAACGCGTGGACGAACGCCTGGGGAAGGTTGCCGCGAAGCTGACGCTGTTGGACGTCGTACTCCTCGGCGAACAAGCCGGGCGGACCGCAGGCGGCGCGTTGCCGTTCGAACCAGCGGAACGCCTCTGTCGTCTGGTTAACGGCCAAGTAGGCAAGGCTGAGCGCGAAGCCGCACATCGAGAATGCCCCTTCGGCCTCGCCCAGCGGCCGATGATCATCGGCGGCGAAGCGGTAGACGTACCCGTCTTCGACCAGTTGGTGCTCGACGGCGTGCAGGGTGGCCATGCTCCGCGGATCGTACGGCGACAGGGCGCCGCGGACCGGCGGCAGCAGCAGTGCCGCATCGACGCCGGGCCGGTCGGGGCGCTGTCGCCAGACCTGGTCCGGGCCCAGGCAGCGGCGGCTGGTGTCGTCCAGGATCGTGTCGGCGAGCCCGGTTATCCACTCCGGGTCCACTCCCAGATCGCGTCGTGCGATCGCACGCAGGCCGGCGACGCAGGCCAACCGGGAATGGGTCCACCAGCCCTCGCCGATCTCCCAGATGCCGGCATCGGGTTCGTGCCAGCGTCGCCGAATGAGCTGGAGCAGCACCTCGACGGCGCGCTGGTCGTCGGAGCGCAGGTGATCATGCCGGGCCGACGTCGCGTACAGCTGCAGCATCTCCCCGTAACTGTCGAGCTGGAACTGGCCGTTGACCCAGTTGCCGACGACATCGGTACCGCCGGGGTAGCCGGGCAATTTCAACGTGGTCTCGTCCGGCAGCCGGCCTCCGTCGATCGTGTAGGCAGGGGCCAGCCGGTCGCCTTGTTCCAACACCCTGGCGGTGGTGAAGGCGACCGCCTCGTCCAGCAGTGGATGCGGCTCCTGGACCCCGGCGGCCATGCCCGCGTAGGCCTGATCACGGAGCCACACGTACCGGTAGTCATAGTTCCGGCCGGCTTCGGCGCGCTCCGGTAATCCCAAAGTGGCGGCGGCCACCATCCCGCCCCCCGGGACTGTCATGCCCCGCAGCACCGCGTACGCGTGCACGGAGTCCCGGGGTGCCGCCGAGTGTTCGAACGAGGGCACCTGCGCCTGCCACGCCGCCTCCGTCTGCCCCCACAGCAGGTCAGGGTCGGGCCGGGCTCCGCTGATGAGCTCGGGACCGGTGCCGATCTGAAGCACAAGATCATGATGATCACCCGCCCGAACCCGGAGGCGCATCCGCAACGCACCGCGACCGTCGAGTCCGGCGTCTTCGGCGCCGGACCAGCGCCCGTGCAGATCGCCGATGCGAATCAGCCAGTCCCCATTCGGGAGTCGGCGAAGCCGCTGGACGCCGGCCCGGCCGAAGTCGGCACTCAGATTCAGCACCACGTCGACGGTGGCATCGCCGTCGGCGCCCTCCACCCGCCGCAGTAGGGTGAGCGTGTCGGGACGGCCGGGGAAGGCAAGCGTGTCGCGGCACTCGACTGTGGCGTCGCTGGTCACCCAACGACCCCGCCAGATCAAGGTGCCGGGCTCGTAGTAGCCGCCCCACACGAAGCGACCAGTCGGGGTCACCGCATATACGCCGCTGCCACCGATCAGCTCCGCGCACACGCCCGGCGAATCCCACCGCGGGGCACACAGCCATGGGATCTCTCCGCGGGGACCGACCAGCGCACCCCGGTAGCCGTCCGCCAGCAGTGCGTAATCCCGCAGCACATGCGGTGCGAAACCGACGGCGGCCTCGCGATCGGTTTCGGCGCCGGCGCTGGCGTCGGGGTCCGAGGTGGCTTCCGCCGCAGCCCTCATGTGCTGCTCCCCCGCGACACCGCCGCTGCCGTGCCGGCCGCAGCCGCGGCGACGCTGACCAGGGCAGGACGCCGGCTCGGACCGTGGCCGAACACCAGGGGCAGCATGGTCGCCGCGTGGGTCGCGTCAACCACTGCCCAGAACCGGATCCAGCGACTCGGCCAGACCAGCTGCGCCAGACCCTGCACCGCATGCCGCAACCCGAGGAGCCGGACCACCCACACTTCACGTGAGGACGGTCCGGATCCTGCCACCGCCCGCCACACCCGGTCGCCGCGAAACAGCAACAATCCAGCCCAGACGACGCGCGCGGCTCCGGCCGACCGCATGACGACCCAACGCGGGTTCATCGCTGCCTCCCCCACCAGATCGCCCCGGCCCCGGCGGCCGCGATCGCGCCGACCGCAGCCAACGTTGGATAGCGGTGAGCGATCCACTGCTGGCCGCTGCGGGGCTTGGCGACTGCGTCAAACGCACCGTGGGCGCCGTAGTCGAGCCCGTCAGGTCCGTCGGCCGGCTCCCACAGATTCGAGGGCTGGCCAGGATCGTGCGGCTTGTCGGTCTGCTGTGCGTCGAAGCCGGTCTTCGCCAGATAGCGATCCAAGAGGCCTGGGACCACAGCATTGGCCAGCAACGTCGCCACCGTGGACCCGCCCACCCAGTACTCCCGGCGCTCGGGATGATCGGCCGCGAACGCCACAGCGCGGGCCGCCACCTCCGGCTGGTAGATCGGTGGCACCGGCTGCGCTTGCCGCGGTAGCCGGGACAGCACCCAGGAGAACTGCGGGGTGTTGACCGCCGGCATCTGCACCATCGTCACCCGCACACCGCTGCGGTCGTGCAACAACTCGCAGCGCAGCGACTCGTGAAAACCCTGCAGCGCATGCTTGGCACCGCAATAGGCGGTCTGCAATGGAATCCCACGATAGGCCAGCGCGGAACCGACCTGCACGATGGTGCCCCGCCCGCGGCGCCGCATCCGTGGCAACACCGCCATCGTCGCGTACACATAACCCAGGTACGAAACCTCGGTCACCCGGCGGAACTCGTCCGGCGCTATCTCATCGAACGGCGCGAACGCCGAACTGAACGCCACATTCACCCAGACATCAATCGAACCCAACTCGGTCTCGATCCGACCCACCGCCGCCTCGACCGCATCGGGGTCGGCCACATCCGTTGGGAAGACCGCAACGGCAGGCGCGCCGCCCACCCGGGCCTCCTCTGCTGCCGCCTGCAACCCGATCTCACCGCGGGCAAGCAACGCCAACCGGTCGCCCCGCCGGGCGAACTCACGCGCCACCGCTCGCCCGATCCCACCACTCGCGCCCGTAATCGCTACGACTCGCCCAGACATCCAACCTCCCACGTTGACTTCTCTTCTTGGTATACCCGCAATCATTGCGGTTAAGCAACACATGCGCGAAGATAAGGACGTGGTCGGATCGCCGCAAGCGGATGCCCTGGAAAGTGACCTTGACGCGCTCATGCGCGCGTCCCGCGTCATCGCCGGCGTCGTCGCGGAATCGATCGCGCACACTGGCGACCTCGTGACGATGCCGCAACTCCGTGCCCTCGTCCTCGTGGCAACCCGCTCCGACGTGAACGTCAGCGCAGTCGCTGCGTCCCTTGATGTGCACCCCTCCAACGCGACCCGGCTCCTCGACCGCCTCGTACAAGCCGGGTTACTTCAGCGAAGCGAGTCGACCACCGACCGCCGCAACCTGGTCCTCAGCCTGACCGCCAATGGCTCCCGACTGATCGACTCAGTCATGCATCACCGCAGAACCGCCTACCGACGCATCCTGCAAGCCATGACGCCGAGGCAAAGGCACGCACTCGGGCGCGCGCTCGAAGCATTCGCCCAAGCGGCCGGCGAACCCGGCGAGCACCTGCTGCCAACCCTCTGACTTCACCGTGGGGCATCTTCGACGGCCAGGGAGCGCAGAACGGAGTAGCGGTTGCGTTCGCGGGCGGGCTCCAGCTTGAGACCGCCTCGACCCCGGAACACGCTGCGGAGGGCTGCGGAGAAGCCGACCCCTTGACATGTGAACGTTCACCCTATTGACTACGTAGCCAACGGATGCCTATGCGGTCAGAAGGGGATGTGGTCTCGGTGAGCATGTCACCTGTAGGCAGCCGTGGCGGGATCGAGCAGACGGATGTGGCGAGGCTCGCTGGGGTGTCACAAAAGACGGTGTCCCGCGTGGTCAACAACGCACCGCATGTCCGACCGGACATGCGGGCGAGAGTGCTCGCGGCTATCGACGAGTTGGGCTACCGTCCAAACGTTGCCGCTCAAGCGCTGGCGCGAAACCGGACGCACATCATCGGCATGCTCGCGGTAGGGACAACGCTGCACGGGCCTTCCCGCAGGGTGTTCAACATCGAACACGCGGCACGAAGGCACGGCTACGGGCTCGCCATTGCCTCGCTGCCAGATCTTGCCGCCGGCACGATCGAGGATGCCGTGAATGACCTGCTGAGTCGTGGCGCGGAGGGTCTGGTGGTGGAGATCCCAAGCCACGCCATCCCCGTCGACCTGACCGGACTCGGCGATCTCCCTGTGGTGACGAGCGGAGATCGGATCGCCGGGGTGGCCCGCCAGGTAGTCGTGGACATCGACCAGTTCGGGGCTGCTCGCGATGTCACCGGCTACCTCCTGGGTCTCGGCCATGACACGGTGTGGCACGTCGCCGGTCCACGAGACTGGGACGCCGCCGACACTCGGTTGCAGGGTTGGAGGTCGGCGCTGCGCGCGGCAGGCCGTCGAGTGCCGCGCGTGCTGTACGGGGACTGGTCAGCTCGCTCCGGCTATTCACAGGGCCGCAAGCTCGCCGAGCGAGACGACGTGACGGCCATCTTTGTCGCCAACGACCACATGGCGATGGGGTTGATGCGGGCGTTCGTCGAGGCCGGCCGGCACATCCCGGCGGACGTCTCGGTGGTCGGCTTCGACAACGTCCCCGAAGCGGAGTTCCAGATCGTTCCACTGTCCACGGTGGCCGACGACGCCATCGAAATTGCGGAACGGGCCCTGGCAGAACTCGTCTCCATGATCGAAGGAGCCGAGCCCAAGGCCAGCGAGATTCGCCTTCGGGCCTCGCTTGCACTTCGCGCGTCGTCCGGACCCGCGCCAACGGCCTGACGTCGCGCAAGCCCTACCGGCAGCTCGAGGAGCTGGCGGCTACCCTCGCCCACCACCCAACGACCAACTCGGCCAACCTACCAACCCAACCTCTCGTTCCTTTGGAAGGACAGCGATGTCTGCACCGCTCTCACGACGCAAGTTCCTCATCTCCACCGCCGCCGCGGCCTCGAGCGCGTGGTTGCTCTCCGCCTGTGGCGGAGGCAGCGGCGGTGGCGGCTCCTCCCCGGCCGCAGCAGCCTCCCAGATTCCACAAGCCGACATCGACAAGGCGATGGACACGCCCACCACCCTCACGTTCTGGACCTGGGTGCCCGACATCACCAACGAGGTCAAGCTCTTCACCACCAAGTACCCGAAGATCAAGGTCAACGTCGTCAACGTCGGGCAGGGTGCGCCGCACTACCAGAAGCTGCGCACCGCCATTCAGTCGGGTCAGGGCGCACCGGACGTCGCGCAGATCGAGTTCCAGTTCATCAACTCCTTCACCCTCGGCGACGGCAGCCTGCTCGACCTCACCCCGTACGCGCCGGCGGCCTTGAAGGACAACTACGCCGACTGGATCTGGTCGCAGGTCAACACCAACGGCGGGCTCTGGGGCATCCCGCAGGACACCGGTCCGATGGGTTTGCTGTACCGCGACGACCTGCTCAGCGCCGCCGGCATCCAGCCGCCGAAGACCTACGACGACTTCGCCACCGCTGCGGCGACGTATCGCTCCAAGAATCCGAACAGCTACCTGGTGAACGTTGCCCCGAACCAGCCCGGCCAGATTGTGGCCTACCTGTGGCAGGCGGGCGTCCGCCCCTTCGCGTTCGACGGCAAGCAGACGGTCACGATCGATCTCGCCAATGAAGAGGCGAAGAAGGTCGTCAAGTTCTGGGGAGACCTGGTGAACAGCGGCGG
>DASTGF010000139.1:0-10958 GCA_035719255.1 Microlunatus sp.
CCGAGTTCGCCGACCTGCTGCAGCGCGGGCCGACGCCGGCCCAACCCCGCGAGGTGGAGCTGGCGATCGAGCGGCTCGTGCACTACGCGGGCTGGACCGACAAGCTGGCTGCGGTGTTCGGCGGCGCGAACCCGATCTCGGGTCCCTACTTCTCCTACTCGGCGCCCGAACCGACCGGGGTGGTCGCGGTCGTCGCGCCGAGCGGGGCGCCGTTGCTCGGCCTGGTGTCGGTCATCGGGCCGGTGATCGCCGGCGGCAACGCATGCGTGGTGATCGCGGCCGAGCCCGACGCCTGTGTGGCCATCACCCTCGGTGAGGTGCTCGCGACGTCCGACGTCCCCGGTGGCGTGGTCAACCTGCTCACCGGCTCGACGGCCGAGATCGCGCCGCATCTGGCATCGCACGGAGACGTCAACGCGCTCGATCTCACCGGTGCCGAGCCCGACCTGGCGGTCGCGCTGGAGCGGGCGGCCGCGCAGACGGTGAAGCGGGTCTACCGGCCGTCGGGAACGCCCGATTTCACCCGGCCGCCCGGCACCGCACGGCTGCGGGCGTTCCTGGAGATCAAGACGGTCTGGCACCCGACGGGAGCGCTGTCGTTGGCCGGCGGGACCGCGTACTAGTGCCGCAGGCCCAGGTCGTCCTGCTGGCCGGGCCGTCGGGCAGCGGGAAGTCACGAGCGGCACGGCTGGCGGCCTGCCCGCAGCTGGCCCTTGACGACTTCTATCGCGACGGCGACCACCCGGATCTGCCCGAAGCGCTCGGCATCGTGGACTGGGATCACCCCGGCAGCTGGGACGCCGCCGCGGCGCTGGCGGCCGTGCTGAACCTGTGTCGCACCGGGTCGACCGAGGTTCCGGTCTACGACATCTCGGCGAGCCGGCGCATCGGAGGGCGCCGGCTGGAACTGCAGGCAGCCGCCTGTTTCGTCGCCGAGGGACTGTTCGCCCCCGAGATCGTGGAGCCATGCCGCATCGCGGGGGTGCTCGCCGACGCTCTCTATCTGAACCGGTCGCGCACGCTGACCCTGCTGCTGCGCTTTGCCCGCGATCTGCGCGAGCACCGCAAGCCGCTGGGAGTGCTGATTCGTCGTGGCGTGGCCCTGTGGCGGGCCGAACCCGCAGTCCGTTCGGCGGCACTGGCCGCCGGCTGCCGGCCGGTCAGTCTGCGGGAAGCCCTGGGGACCGTGCGGACGAGGATGCACACTAGTTCCTCGTGAGCACCGCCAGTCCGCGCCGGATCGCCTATCAAGGTGAGCCGGGCGCCAACTCCCACATCGTCTGCCGCGAGAACTACCCGGAGGCCGAGGCGGTCGCCTGCGCGTCGTTCGAGGACGTGTTCGCGGCGGTGGATGCGGGGGAGGCCGATCTGGCGATGATCCCGATCGACAACTCGATCGCCGGTCGGGTGGCCGACATCCACCACTTCCTTCCCACCTCGAACCTGCACATCATCGCCGAGCACTTCCTGCGGATCCGGTTCCATCTGATGGGGGTGCCCGGTACCACGCTGGACACGATCAAGACGGTCCACTCGCACGTCCATGCGCTGGGTCAGTGCCGCAAGATCATCGCCCGGCACCACTGGACGCCGATGATCTCCGGCGACACCGCCGGAGCTGCCCGTGAGATCGCCGAGGCCGGGGAGATCAGCCAGGCCGCCATAGCGCCGCCGCTGGCCGCCGAGATCTACGGGCTGGAGGTGCTGGCCCGCGACGTGGAGGACGAGGAGCACAACACCACCCGTTTCGTCGTGCTCTCCCCCGAGCCGGTTCAGGCAGCAGCGGGCAACGGCCCGGTCGTGACGAGTTTCGTGTTCAACGTCCGCAACCTTCCGGCCGCTCTCTACAAGGCGCTGGGCGGGTTCGCGACCAACGGCATCAACATGACCAAGCTGGAGTCGTACATGGTCGGCGGGGAATTCACCGCCACTCAATTCCTCGCCGAGGTGGACGGGCACCCGGACGATCTCGGGCTGGCCCGGGCGCTGGAGGAGCTGCGGTTCTTCACCACCGACGTGAAGATCATGGGCGTCTATCCGGCTGACCCGTTCCGGTTCGGGGCCACCTCCTGACCGCGAGCCGAAGCCAGGTGCCGGCGATCAGCTGTCGGCGGCGGTGAGGGCGAGCGCCTCGTCGACGGACTCCTCGGTGAGGTGCTCGTCGATCCGGGCCAGGTGGCGCCGGCCCGCGACGATGATCCCCATCGAGACGAGCAGACCCGCACAGCCGATCCAGTACGGTGCCCCGGCGCCGAGCGCGGCGGCGATGATCCCGGCGAGGGCCGGGGCGATCGAACCACCCACGAACCGGACGCCGGAGTAGGTGGACGACGCCACCGCGCGCGGCAGGTCGGTCGCCTCCATCACCGACTCGGTGAGCACGGTGTTCATCACCCCGAGGAACAGGCCACCGACGACGATGCCCGCCACCAGGACCGTGAGCCGGTCCACGTTGAGGGCCAGGACGGCCATCAACGCGGCCAGTGCCAGCAGCATCGCGTACAGGGTGCGGAGCCGGCCGAACCGGCGGGTGAGCACCGGCGCGACGAACACCGAGGTCAGAGCCAAGGCGATCCCCCAGGCGCAGAAGACCAGGCCGAGCTGGTGCGCGCCGAAGTCGGCGAGCCCGGCCGCGTGCGCGGCGTCCTCCAGCGGGAAAGGGCTCCAGGCCAGCAGGCTGAAGAAGCCGAAGTTGTAGAACAGCGCGGCGAGGCCGAGGGTCAGCAGGGCGGGACGGCGCAGCGCCCGGAAGGTCGCGGTCAGCCGGACCGGTGCCGGACGGTCTCCGGCCGGGCCCAGCAGAACGAGCAGAGCCACCAGGCCGATGGCCATCAACACCGCGGTGCCGAAGAACGGTCCCCGCCAGGAGATGCCACCCAGCAGGCCGCCGAGCAGCGGGCCGACCGCGATCCCGAGTCCGAGCGCGGCCTCGTACAAGATGATGGCGCTGTCGGCACCACCGGACGCTGCGCCGACGATCGTGGCGAGGGCGGTCGAGATGAACAAGGCATTGCCGAGACCCCAGCCGGCTCGGAAGCCGATGATCATCCCGACCGAATCCGAGGCTCCGGCGAGGGCGGCGAAGACCACGATCAGTGCGAGTCCCAGCAGCAGGGTGCGCTTGGCACCGATCCGGCTGGACACGAAGCTGGTGAAGAACATCGCCACGCCGGTGACGAGCAGATAGCTGGTGAACAGCAGCATGGTCTGCGCCTCGGTGGCGCCCAGGTCATGGCTGATCGCCGGCAGGATCGGGTCGACGAGACCGATTCCCATGAAGGCGATCACGCAGGCGAAGGCGACGGCCCAGACGGCGCGCGGCTGGTGCAGGATGCTGGTCTTCTCGGGGCTGATGGTGTGCATGGGGCTTTCTCACGGGAGGACGTTAATTAGCTTTGCTATGTATATTAGCACTGCCGGCATCTGCGTGCACATCCACGAGCCACGCGACCGTGTGAAGCCCCGCGATCGAGCCCCCCTCCCCGGCGAGTGGGACGTAACGACGGTTCGGCCCGGCGTGTCGCTGTCGTACGGTCCCACTTCGCGGGGACGCGCGCGGTTGCCTACACGACCCGCGCGAAGTCGGGGCCGGTCTCCCCCAGCTTCTCGTCGAGCTTGGGGAACAACGGCGTCGGCTTCGCCAGCGGGGTGCCGGGCTTGATCGGCTGCGACGCCCACCGGGCCTGCTCACCGGCGTAATCGCCCATCAGCACCGGATAGTCAGGGCCGCCCTCCTCCGAGACGATCCGCAACTCCGGCTGTGCCGCCCAGATCCCCGACCCGCCGATCGCCTCGTGCACCTTCTGCGCGGCGTGCGGCAGGAACGGGGTCAGCAGCGTGTTGGCGTCGCTGACCACCTGCAGCGCCGTGTGCAACACGGTGTCGCGGCGATCCGGGTCGTGCTGGAGCTTCCAGGGCTCGTTGTCCGACAGGTATTTGTTGGCGGTGCCGACGACCCGCATCGCCTCACTGATCGCCTGCTTGAACCGGTTCCGCCGCAGCATGCCGCCGACGGTGTCGAACGCTTGGCGTGAGGCGGCGAGCAGCTCGTGGTCACCGTCGCGCAGGACCGGCGCATCCGGGATCGCACCGTTGTTGCGAAAGGCCATGGAGACCGACCGGTTGACCAGGTTGCCCCACTCATTGGCCAGCTCGAAGTTGTTGCGCCGGACGAACTCCTCCCAGGTGAAGTCGGTGTCCTGATTCTCCGGGCCGGCAACGGCGATGAAATAGCGCAGGGCATCCGGGCCGAACTCGCGCAGGAAGTCGCCGACGTAGATCACCTGACCGCGGGAGGTGGAGAACTTCGACCCGCTCATGGTGAGGTATTCGCTGGACACGACCTCGTCGGGCAATCGGAGCTCGCCGAGCGGTCCGACCCGGCCGCCGTGATCCCCCTGCCCGTTGTGACCGAGCAGGATGCCCGGCCAGATGACGGAGTGGAAGACGATGTTGTCCTTGCCCATGAAGTAGTAGCCGAGGGCGTCGGGGTCCTGCCACCACTGCCGCCAGGCCTCGGGGTCGCCGATGCGCTGGGCCCACTCCACGGAGGCTGACAGATAGCCGATCACGGCGTCGAACCACACATACAGGCGCTTCAGCGGTTGGTCGCGCCAGCCGTCCAGCGGAACCGGTACGCCCCAGTCGAGATCGCGGGTGATGGCGCGGGGCTTGAGGTCCTTGAGCAGGTTCTGGCTGAACTTGAGCACATTGGGTCGCCAGTCGGTCCGGGCCGACAGCCAGCTGCCGAGCGAGCCCGCCAGCGCCGGCAGGTCGAGGAAGAAGTGCTCGGTCTCGATGAACCGCGGTGTCTCCCCGTTGATCCGGCTGCGCGGGTTGATCAGATCGGTCGGATCCAACTGGTTGCCGCAGTTGTCGCACTGATCGCCGCGCGCGCTGTCGTACCCGCAGATGGGGCAGGTGCCCTCGATGTAGCGATCCGGCAACGTCCGGCCGGTCGACGGCGACACCGCGCCCATCGTCTCCTTCGCGACGACGTAGCCGTTGTCGTACAGACCGGTGAAGACGTCCTGCACGACCCGGTAGTGGTTCCGGGTGACGGTGCGGGTGAACAGGTCGTAGGAGAGTCCGAGGCCCTGCAGATCCTCGGCGATGATCCGGTTGTACTTGTCCGCGGTCTGCCGTGTGGTGAGCCCCTCGCGTTCGGCCTGGACGAGAATCGGAGTGCCGTGCTCGTCGGTGCCCGAAACCATCAGCACGTCGTGGCCGCTCATCCGCATGAACCGGGAGAAGACGTCGGAGGGGACACCGAATCCGGAGACGTGACCGATGTGGCGCGGACCGTTCGCGTACGGCCAGGCCACGGCGGTCAACACGCGTGAGCTCATGCGGCCAACCCTATCCGGAGCGATCGGGTCACCCCGGTGCTCTTCCACCGCCCTGCGGACGTGCTGATGAGGCACGGCTTGGAGGCAGGCGTCGGATGATCACGGGCAGTCGTGCCCACCAGCGGCTCGGGTCCAGGACCTTCAGCCCTGGTCCGGTGTCGTGGCGCACTCCAGTCTCGATCCATGAAGCAGCGGGGGCGGTGCGTCCGACGAGTCGCGGCGTCGGTCCTGGCGGTTGTGGCGGTCACCGAACTGCTGTTGATCCGGCTCGGCACGACGTACGGTTCCACCGCCGCCGAACGCGGCGCCGCGCTGCCCGGGGACGATCTGGTGCCGGATCCGCGGGTGATCACCGACCATGCCATCACCATCGACGCTCCACCGCAGGACGTCTGGCCGTGGCTGGTCCAGATGGGCTGGCACCGCGGTGGCTGGTACACGGCGCGGTGGGTCGACCGGCTGCTGTTCCCTGCGAACTGGCCGAGCACTGATCGGATCATCCCGCAGCTGCAGGAAATCCACCTCGGCGCGTTCATCCCCGACGGGCCACCTGAGACCGAATGCGGCATGATCGTCGAACATCTCGAGCCCGGTCGTGCCCTGGCGCTGCACTCCACCTCGCATCTCCCGCGCAGCTGGCGCGAGCGTCAGCGGGCCTCTCTCGACTGGTCCTGGACCTTCCTGCTCACACCCGTCGACGACGGGCGACGCACTCGATTCCACTTCCGATCGCGCTGGACCACCGCTCCGTGGTGGCTCACCCTCGGCGGTCGGCTCTTCATCGTCCCCGCCGACCTCGTCATGTCCCGAGACATGCTGCGTGGGGTGAAGCAGCGGGCGCAGTCGCGTCGACACACAGGTCGGGGCACGCGGTCGAACCGCCCGACGGTCCGACCTCGCTCATGATCATGGTCAAGGCGGCAGAAGCGACAGCCGCCACGGGCGATCGCGGGGGTGGACGCCGCTCGCCCGTGACCTGCGCCGGGTTGGGATCGCCCGCGACGGGTGAACCTGCGCCCTTGCGCGCCCATGGTGGGCCGTCGTACGTCACCGTGAAAGTGTGCGATCCGGCATGACTTCCGGCGTCGCCGAGCCCGTGCCAGAGTGTGAAGCACACGTGAACTGAGGAGCATGGATGAGCGTCGGAACCATCGAGCCGGTGACCAGTCCCGCTGAGCAGGGCTCCGATCAAGGCGGCCGCCCTCAGGCCACCCGGTCCGGTCCCCCACGCAAAGCCGCCCACCCGACTCCCGAGGAGCGGCTGGCGCGCGGGAAGGCGGCCCGGAACGCGGTCCCGCGGTCGAGCCACGGGCAGTGGGTTCCTGCTGAGGACCGACCGGATCCGGTCGCCCTACTCGAGGAGCAGGCGGCGAGCCGGGTGCCCGAGCTCGTGCCGATCCGGTACGGCCGGATGCTGGTGTCGCCCTTCACGTTCTATCGGGGTGCGGCGTTGATCATGGCGTCCGACCTGGCGACCACGCCGCGATCGGGACTGCACGTCCAGGTCTGCGGTGATGCTCACCTCTCCAACTTCGGAGTGTTCGCCTCACCGGAGCGCCAGCTGATGTTCGACATCAACGACTTCGACGAAACCCTGCCCGGGCCCTGGGAGTGGGACGTCAAGCGGCTGGCTGCGAGCTTCGAGATCGCCGGTCGTGATCGCAAGTTCACCGCTCAGCAGCGTCGCGAGATCGTACTCGGCGGCGTGGCGGAGTACCGAACGCGGATGAAGCAGGCGGCGGGAATGAGGAACCTGGACGTCTGGTACACCCATATCGCCGTCGACGACCTCTTCACGCTCCTCTCCAATGAAGTAAGCCGGAAGCAGCTGGCCAAGGCCCGAGCGAATGTGGCGAAGGCTCGGACCCGGGACAGCATGCAAGCGTTCTCCAAGCTGACCCGCGAGGTGGACGGCGAACGCAGGATCATCTCGGATCCGCCGCTGATCATGCCCATCGAGGAACTGCTGCCCGAGGGGCGGGAGCGTGAGGAAATCCAAGGGGAGATCCGCGGCCTGATCCGGTCCTATCGGCGGACTCTCGAGACCGATCGGCGACACCTGCTCGAGCAGTTCGAGTTCGTCCACATGGCGCGCAAGGTGGTCGGCGTCGGCAGCGTCGGCACGCGGGCCTGGATCCTGCTCCTGATCGGGCGGGACGGTCAGGATCCGCTGTTCATGCAGGCCAAGGAGGCTCAAGAGTCCGTGCTCGAACGCTTCGTCGGCAAGAGCTCGTACGCCAACCACGGGCAACGCGTGGTGGCCGGCCAGCGGTTGATGCGGGCCGCCAGCGATATCTTCCTCGGCTGGCAGCGGGTGAACGGCATGGACGGCGTGGTGCGCGACTTCTACCTTCGCCAGCTGCGGGACTGGAAGGGTTCGGCCGATGTCGACACCATGGCCGCGAGCGGGATGGCTGCCTACGCCCGGCTCTGTGGCGCGACCCTGGCCCGTGCGCATGCCCGCTCCGGCGACCGGATCGCCATCGCCGCCTACCTCGGGAACAGCGACACGTTCGACCGGGCGATCGCCGACTTCTCGGCGGCGTACGCCGAGCAGAACGAGCGGGACTACCAGGCTCTCGTGGCGGCGGTCGACTCGGGCCGAGTGGTCGCCCAGACCGGCTTATGAGCTGAGGATCGAGACGGCCGTTCGACGGGCCCAGGGCACGTTCGACGGAAAGCACCTGCCCGTTCGCAACCTACTCATGGCCCCCGCGCGTGGCCCGGCGACGGCGGGCCATGACCAGGAGCGCTGATCCGGCGATCAGCAGCGCCGCGCCGAACACGATCGGTCCGATGCCGATGCTGGCGCCGGTGCTGGCCAGCGAGCCGTTCCCGTTCCCGCCACCATGGCTGGTGGGGTTGGTCGTGGTGGGGTTGGTCGTGGGCGGGTTGGTCGTTGGGGGGCTCGTGGTCGGCGGGCTCGTGGTGGGACCACCGGGCGGATCGACCGCGATCTCGATGGTGGCCGAGCCGCTCTGACCGCCGTCCTTGTCGGTGGCGGTAAACGAGGCCGTGACGGTGCCCGCGGCCGCGTAGGTATGGGTGACCGGCGGATCGGCCGGCCCGACGACGCTCTCCACGACACCGTCGCCCCAGTCCAGGGTGTAGGTGAAGTTCGCCGCCAGGTCCGCCGATGACGGGTCATCGGCGCCGACCTTGATCGTGAACGGCACCCCGACCGTGGCGGTCCGGCCGCCGGTGGGCATCGCGGTGGGGGCGGTGTTGGTGACGATGATGCTGGTGTCCGCGATCTTGGTCTCGGTGCCGGACTTTACCTGCAGGGCCACGGGATAGATCGTCGGAACCGTCTCACCGTCATCGATGCCGAAGGACTCCAGTTCTGCCCAGGTCAGCGCCGGTGTCGGCCCCGAGACGTCTCCGAAGACGCCGTCGTGGTTCAGGTCCCACTCGTAGGACTCGGCCCCGGGCGACGAGCCGGAACCGTCGAGCGTGACGTCCTCACCCTCGGTGATGCCGTACGGTCCGCCGGCGTCGACCAGCAGGACGACGATCTGGTCGACGGTGTTCGATGTGCTGATCTTATACGAGGGGGTCCCGCTGTAGCCCGCCACGATGGTGTGGGGGCCGGCGGTGAGGGTGGCGATGGGGAACGTCGCGTGCCCGTCGGCGTCGAGCGTCGCGGACGCCTCCACGACCGTGCCGTCCACGCTGAAGGCCACCGTGCCGTCCGACAGTGGACCGCCGTTGACGGTCACCGACGCGGTGAAGGTCACCTCATCGCCGAGGTTCGACGGGCTTCCGCTGGTGGTCAGCGCGATCGCGGTCGGGGCGAGGTCGACGACCTGACTCACGGTGCCGGAGCTGGTCACATAGTTCGGGGAGCCGGAGTAGGTGGCGGTGATGGTGTGCGTCCCGACCGGCAGCGGCGCCGTGGGTGTGCACGCGACGGTGCCGTCGTCCTTCACCGGGACGTCCGCGCAGAGGATCTCGCTGCCCTCGGCGAACTCCACCGTGCCGGTGTCCACCTGCGTCCCGACCGCCGCGATGGTGGCCGTGAAGGTCACGGACTGACCGAAGGCCGACGGGGTCTTGCTGGAGACCACGGTCGTAGTGGTGTTCGCCGGGTCCACCGTGTGATCGGCGGACCCCGAACTGCCCGCGTACTCCGCCGCTCCGGAGTAGGTGGCGGTGATCGTGTGGGGGCCGGCGGGCAAGAGGTTGGCGGTCAGGGTCGCGATTCCGCCGGACGTCAGTGGCCGCGCATCGCCGAGCTTCGTGCCGCCCTCGCTGAACTGGACGGTACCGCCGTTGAGCGGGTGATCGCCCACTGTGGTGGTGACGGTGGCGGTGAAGGTCACGTCCTGCCCGTAGGTGGTCGGGTCGACGTCCTCCGTGACGACGGTGCTGGTCAGCGCCTGCTCGACGACCTGAGTCAGGTCGTCGGTGCTGGTCGCGTAGGTGTCCGTCTGCGCATAGATGGCGGTGATCACGTGCGAGCCGGCGGTGAAGGCCCGGCTCAGCGACGCCTTACCGTCCGGCCCGACGGCGACGACGCCGAGCGAGGTCGTCCCCTCGGTGAACTCGACCGAGCCCTCGGTGACGGTGGATTCGCCGGCGGTCACGGTCGCCGTCAGGGTGACCTCGTCGCCGGATCGCGACGGATTGAGGCTCGAGGTGAGCGCCGTGGAGGTGATGACCCGCGCGACGGTCTGCTGGAGTGTGTCGTCGCTCTCGGCCAGGTCGCCAGTGCCGCTGTAGGCCGCGGTGATCCGGTGATCACCGGCGGTGAGCGCCGAGGTCTTGAAGGTGGCGCTGCCGTGGGAATCGACGGTCACGGGAAGCTGGTCCGTCCCGTCGACGGCGAAGGTCACCTGGCCGGCGGGGACGGGGTTGTCACCGACCGTCACCGTGGCGGTGAAGGTGACCTCCTGACCCACCCGCGACGGCCGCGGTGTCGACGTCAGCACGGTCTTCGTGCTCGCCTTCGTCACCGTCTGCTTCACCGAGGTACTGCTCTCGGCGAACTCGGACGGGGCCGTGTACGTGGCCGTCAGCGTGTGGTCGCCGGCCCGCAAACCCGTGACCGTGACCTCGGCGGTGCCGTCGGGCCCCACGGTCACCGGTCCGCTACCGAGGACGGTGGCTCCCTCGGTGAACTCCACCGAGCCCTTCGTGACCGGATCGCCGCCGGAGGTCACCGTGGCCTTGAGGGTGACGGCCTGACCGAAGGTCGACGGGCTCGGCGTGGCGCTGAGCGCTGTCGTCGTCGCCTTCAGCGAGGTCACCGTCAGGCACCAGCCGCCGGCGATCGATCCCGAGTCGGACCCTTGAACGTCGTCGACCACCCAGAGCGTCCAGGTGCCGTTGGCACTGCTGCCGTTGAAGGTCGCGAGGGTGGTTGCCGAGCTAGGCGTCGGCGCCGGGGCCGGGAAGGTGTCGACCGCGTCCTCCGGATCGTTGTCCGTCGGGCGGTACGTGCCGGTGACCAGCGGACTCGGGACATCGCCCGGGGCGTCGTCGTCGAAGGTGATGGTCTGGTTGACGACGGATGGCGCGTCGGATGTGTTCGTTCCGCCGGCGTCGCTCATCAGGACAAGGTTGGTCGATGGCGTCGGCCCGGCCAGCAGCACGTCGAGATCGGTCGGC
>DASTGF010000140.1:0-2662 GCA_035719255.1 Microlunatus sp.
GGACCTGATCAACCCTGTCGTCGGCCTCCAACAACTGGCCAACGTGCTCGAGATCCCCCAGAAGCGGCTCAAACTGGACGAACAACTCCCTGACGACATCCCCGACAGCGACACCATCGACGGAGCCCAAAGCCGTTCCAAACTGATCGTGCAACTAGCCCGACGCGAGCAACTCACCGTCCGCGAACTGATCGGCCGACTCGGCGGCGGGCGCGGACACTTCACCTTCGTCGGCACCTACCAGCAGGCCGCCGACGTCATCCAGGAATGGTTCGAGACCGGCGCCGCCGACGGCTTCAACGTCATGGGTGCGGCCCTCCCATCCGGGCTACAGGACTTCGTCGACAACGTCACCCCGATCCTCCAAGACCGCGGCCTGTTCCGCCGCGACTACACCGGACGAACACTGCGAGAACACTACGGCCTGCCCAGACCAGTCAGCCAATACCAACACGAGCCTGAGCTCGCACCTCGCCCCACCGCAACAGCGCAACTGGTCAGTTAAGCAGGGGCGTCGACCCCCGACAACAAGGTGCGACCCCCACAACCAGCGCGGCCCGCAGCGGATCGCGGCCACGTCGAAGCGTCACCACTTACCCAACACCGCCCCTCGAATGCCTACCCCCACAGGCAACTGAGCAGCGAGCCACGACACACCTGTGATCCAACGAACATCGCATCACCACCACTCCATCAATCGAGGAACCATCGCGATGACAGCCAACAACACCCCCAACACGCTGCACAGAGCACCGGTCAGAACCATGTCCCGCGGTGACAACACCGTGGACCCACCAGTCGTCGGCCGGCTCACGGCGGAGGAATTCAAGTCCGTGTTCCGTCGGCACCCCGCCGGCGTCACCGTCATCACCCTCCGTGAACATGAACAGCTCATCGGCTTCACCGCGACCTCGGTCATCTCGGTCTCCGCCGACCCGCCCCTGCTCGCGTTCTCCGTGGCCGGCCAATCCAGTTCCTGGCCGGCGCTCGCAACAGCTGGAACGGTCGTGATCAACTTCTTGACCGCCGGCCAGGCCGACCTCTCCGCTCGATTCGCCACCAGCGGCATCGACCGCTTCGCCTGCGGCGGATGGTCCCTGCTCGACACCGGCGAACCCTTCCTCCACAACAGCGCGAACTGGGTGCGTGGCCGCATCGTGCAACGCACCCCCGTCGGCGCAAGCTTCCTCATCTGCGTGGAAGCCCTGGACTCCTCGATCCGCACCACCGAACAAGCCCCCGACCGGACAGCACTGGTCTACGCCGACCACATCTACCACCAACTCAGCACCACAAGCGCCCTGTGACGGCAATGCGCCGCCGTGTAAGGCAATGCGCAGCGAGCCCGCTCATGACTCACCATCTCCCAGTCCTCACATCCCGGCGACCGGCGCATAGCTCACGAACCCCCTCCACCGCAAACCACGCCGGGCCGCTCCACGGCCAAGGACCCGTTGCGGCCCCGACCAGACCTGACGATGACCGGCCCGGGGCGCTGGAGAGAACCGGCGTCGACACGAAGACATCGAGACAACACGCCGGCATCGAGACAACACGCCGGCATCGAGACAACACGGCCCAAACTGCGCCGCCGAGCTCTACCCAGCTGCCCATCCCCTGATGACGTCTACCAGCTGATCGACGTCGACCAACCAGCTGCGAGTCAAGAAATCCGCACGCAACGAGGAACCCATCTGATGAGTACCGCAATCGTCGTCGGCAACCCCAAGCCCCGGTCCCGAACCTTCCGGGCCGCCCGGCTGGTCATCGAGAAGCTCACCGGTCGAGAACCCGACCTGGCCATCGACCTGATCGACCTAGCACCCGGCCTGCTCGACTGGAACGATCTAGCCGTCACCCAGGCCGTCGGCCGAGTGCAAAACAGCCGATTGGTCGTCGTGGCCAGCCCAACCTACAAGGCGACCTACACCGGCCTGCTGAAACTGTTCCTGGACCGCTTCCCAGCCGGATCCCTCACCGGCGTGGTATCCATCCCGCTCATGTTGGGAGGGGACTGGCGGCACAGTCTCGCCCCCGAAACCTTCCTCAAACCCGTCCTGGCCGAACTCGGCGCAAGCAGCCCCACGCGAGGACTGTTCCTGCTCGACTCCGACGCCGACAGCGACTGGACAAACTCCGACGACCTCGACAACTGGCTCGAAAACGCCGTCCTCCAACTGCCGACCAGACCACCCAATACAGTCAGCGCCGCATAACTTAGCCGCCCAAGTCCCTGTCGGCGGACCACCGGGCGGGCCTGTTTGATCCGGCATTGGGTCCGGTGATCGACACCAACGCCTTCATGCACTGCACCCTCTCCACCGACATCGATTGGATGCGGGAGTTTGACGCTGACACGGTACGGCTCGTACTCCCACTGCTAGTCCTCGATGAGTTGGACTACAAGATCTTCGCCGCACACACACGTCTCAGCAAACGTGCATCAAAGGTGCTAAGAACCCTCGATCCGCTCCTAGACGTGCTCGTCAACGGAGCCGCCGAGGTCCCCGGAATCTCGCTGACTACCCCTACGTTGCGATTGAGACCGAGTCCATGCGCGGGATTGGGGACGCGACATGGCGTTGCTGGGGCGCGCGTTTCCGGGTCAGGACTGGCATCGGCGGGACGGCCGGATCGTCGAGGTCGGGTTGTATTGCAGGAT
>DASTGF010000141.1:0-6307 GCA_035719255.1 Microlunatus sp.
AGCCTGCCCGGCGACAGGTGGACACCGCGTTGGAAGCGGCCCGGTCCGCGCTGGACGACACCCGTCGCATGGTCCGCGCCCTCGCCCCCGCCGAGCTGGTCGACCGGCCACTGGACAAGGCCCTGCAGCGGACCCTGCACACCAGCAGCCAACTCGGATTGCACACGTCGTTCGTGGTGGACGGCGAACCCACGCCGTTGCCCACACCGGTCACGGTGGCGTTGTTGCGCGTCGCGCAGGGCGCCGTGGCGAACGTCACGGCACACGCGGCAGCGACCAGGGTCGGTGTCACCCTCACCTTTCAGCCGGACGCGGTGAGCCTGGACATCGTCGATGACGGAAGCGGTTTCGACCCCGATGACATCACACCGTCGGCCACCGCCGGGACCGGGTTCGGGCTGCGCGCCATGCGTAGCCGGCTCGCCGAGGTCGGTGGAACCCTTGTCGTGGAGTCGAGCCCGGACAACGGCACCGCCATCAGCGCCATCATCCCGATCGAAGGAGTCACCTGATGACCACCCGCGTCCTGCTCGTCGATGACCACCCCGTGGTCCGTCGCGGGGTTCGCGCGACCATTGAGGTCGACGAGACGATCACCGTCGCCGGGGAGGCCGGCAGCGGTGAACAGGCCCTGGCCCTGCTCGCCGAGGTCGAACTGGCCGTTGATGTGGTTCTGCTGGACCTGCAGCTGGGGGCCGGTATCGACGGGGCGGAAACCACCCGACGGATACAACGGCTGCCCCGGCCGCCCCGGGTTCTGGTGCTCACCACCTACGACACCGATGCGGACATTCTGCCCGCCATCGAGGCCGGCGCGACCGGCTACCTGCTCAAGGACACTGACCCCGCCGAGCTGATCGCGGCCATCCACGCCGCAGCCGCGGGCGACACAGTCCTTGCGCCGTCCGTGGCGACCAGGCTGGTATCCCGGGTCCGCGCACCCGGGATCATGCTCACCCCCCGGGAAACCCAGGTCCTGCAGATGGTCGCCGATGGGCTGAGCAACCAAGGCATCGCCAAGGAACTGTTCATCACCGAAGCCACCGTCAAGTCTCACCTCGTGCAGGTCTTCACCAAACTCGGCGTCGACAGCCGCACCGCGGCGACCGCGGCCGCGAGGCAGCGGGGCCTGATCCGCTGATCGCAGGAATCGAATCCTCGTCTCCCAACAGTTCAGGCGAGGTCCAGGCCGGAACGAGCCCAGCGCGTTGAGCGGAGCGCGGCCACCGGCCAATAGGCCGGGCTCCATGCTGGACTCACCGCACGAGGTGTCACACCTCGCCGCGCACAATCCGGTTGCTGGGAGTCGAGCTGAGATTGTCCAGAATGGACAGGGTTCGGGGCTAGCCGCGGATCCTCAGTCCGTCGTCGGATGGCTCCACCCCGGTGCCTCGAAGGCGAACCTGCCGGTGGCGCTCGGTCACGCCGGAGATCGCACTGCAGGTGGACCCGGTCACGCCTGTCTGGGTCCCGGCCGCGTCCCGTCGTCGCCCAGTCGTTCAGCCTCATCTGGTGCTGTCCCGGTTTCGGCACCGACCACGGATGACCGCACGTTTCGGTGCGCGGGCACCCCGGACCGGTAACCGGCGGATGCGGTCCGGGTGCGAACCTTTCCGGCGGACACCCGGTGGCCGAGTTGCCTACCGGTGACGCAGAACAGACAAGAACAAGCCGACCGGGATGCTCACCGCCAGCAGAGCGGCCAACCCGCGGTACAGCATCAACTGCCACCGCCGATGGCTCCGCGACCGGCGAACGTGGTACAGGAAAAGGCCCAACGCAGCGGCCAGTCCTGCCCCTCCGACGCCGACGACGAGTGCCGAGCCGGTCAGCGTTCCGGTGACCACCGCTGCCGAGCCCGCGTTCCACGCGAAAAGTTCCACGACCACCATCGACGGGCTCGGTGCCCGGACGGCGAGCAGCCGCTGACCCACTCCGAGGCCTATCTGGGCGACACCGGCGACGAGCACGAGGTAGGCGGCCACCCAGGACCCGGCGCGGAATCCCGTTGGGCCGGTCACTGCGGCCACCAGGCCGCCGGCGATGACGCAGCCGAAACCAACAGCGACGAATCCCTCCATCGAGTCCCACCGCATCCGCCGACCCTGGGTGGCAAGCCGCTCTGGGCTCACGTCCAAGTCCCTGATTCCGGATCCGCCATCACCGTCACGCGATGTCCCGGTGGATTGGCATCGAATGCGCCGACACGTCGGCATGGCGGATTGCCGGATCTCGGACGGCGCGGAACGCAACGGGCCGAGCACGGTTGCGGCTGCAGACAGCCTTAGCACAAGTGTCGTTGTCGTCAGCGGTCGGTGCCCGCACGCCCAGGGCGCACCCACCAACCGTGACCCGGCCCAGGTCGATTATCGGAGTGATCAAACCGCGGTCCGGTCGGGAGTCTGCCGCGGCGGTGGTCGCCCTCGAGAATGAACGGTGTCCTTCGACTCTCGTTGGTCGCCACCGACTTGCGGCCAGACGCCCTTCAACGGCACTGACCGCCTCGCGGCCACGGATGCCACCGACGCCTCGAGCCGAGTTGGATGCGGGGTCGCGAGTACGCCCTGGCCCTCCCGCATAGTCACGCCCGATATCGTGAAGAGCCTTGACGTCCCGATGGTTTGATCGCGGCCGTGCTTCGATGATCGAATGCTAGTGCCGCCCATGCGCTGCTCCCTCTCTTGCCCGCAGGGGTTTCGTCAGCATCACCACAATTACTACAATAACCACCGTGAAAACGAGTGGTTCCGGCCCCCTCGGCCCCATCCCGGTACGGGGACCCGACCCTCACGGTCGGCTCTCCGGCCAACGCGCTGCGGTCCTCGAGCTCCTCCAACAGCAGGACGTGCCGATGACCATCACTGAGGTCGCCGGAGAGTTCGGCGTGCATCAGAACACCGCACGCGAACATCTCGAAGCCCTGGTGGGCCGCGGGCTGGCGGTGCGGGCTCAGCAGACAGGCCGCCGCCGCGGCCGGCCAGCCTGGGCCTATGCGGCCGCTGTCGACAACGTCGAGCCCGACCAACGGCTCCGCGACTACGCCGGCTTGGCCACGGCGTTGGCTGCGCACCTGAGCCTGACCAGCAACGACCCGGTGCCCGAGGCCGTGCAAGCCGGACGGGTCTGGGGTCGCGAACTCATCGGTGACGCTCCGATCGCGGCGCCGCGGACATCTGCGGCCAAGGCGAGGCGGCGGATCGTCGAGCTCTTGCGTGACCTAGGCTTCGATCCTGTGGCGGACCAGTCCGCCCGCTCGGTGAGATTGCGGCGCTGCCCTCTGCTTGATGCCGCCAAGCGATACCCGCAGGTCGTCTGCCAGGTGCACCTGGGCATCGTCCGCGGGGCCATGGACGTGCTAGGCGGCAGCCCGGAGCGCACTGCGATCACGCCGTTCGCCGAGCCGGGCGCATGTCGACTACAACTATTGACCCCGCAACTGCCCACCCGGCCCACGATCGTCGGCGTTCGTGGCGAGACGTGCTGATCGGACAGCGTTGACTACTTGCGCTTGGCAACGGTCAACAAGACCACGGCGTCTTCGAGTGCTACCAGGTCGTGGCGGCGGTCGGGAACGATGAGCAGATCCCCCGGCGAGCCCTCCCAGGCTTCACCCGCGGAGGCGAGTCGGACCCGACCTTGCAGGACGTGCACTGTTGCCTCGCCGGGGTTCTCGTGCTCGCTGAGCTTGTTTCCGGCGACGAGTGCGATCATGGTTTGCCGCAGCACGTTCTCGTGTCCGCCAAAGACCGTGGACGCGCTGCGCCCGCTGGAGACCGATGTCGCGATCGCGAGCTGGTGGCGGGCGAGGGCGGTCAGGGAGGATTTGAGCATGTCGGCCTTCGCAGGTTGTGGTTGACCGATCGATTCGGTCTGGACCGTTGGGTCGTCGGGTCGTTGGTCCGGCCAGGTCGGCGGGGCAAGACTGGCGTCAAGTCGGCGCAGCTCGTCGCGGTGCAGCGCGCTGAGGTGGGCCAATGTCTGCTCGCCGTCCTCGGTCAGTTGAATGCGGACCATGCGCGCATCGTCCGGATGCGGGCCACGGTCCACCAGTCCACGGGCCTGGGCCCGGTTGACCAGCTCCACGACGCTGTGATGGCGCAGCTGAAGCCGGTCCGCGAGCTCTCGGACCGTCGCCCATTCCCGGTCGGGGAATCCTTTCAGCGCGAGCAGCAGCTGGTACTGCTGAGGGGTGACCCCGTGAGCACGCACCGTTTCCTCGCTGAAACGCAGGTAGCGGCGGATCCCCGAACGGAACCGGGCGAGCGCCTCGAAGTCGTGCTTCGTCAGCGCTCCCGGGCGGGGCGCCTGAGCGGGTGCCGCAGCTCTCTTCACCCACCAACTCTATCGTATCACGACAATATCGTGATACGATAGACCTTGGGTGTTGCGGTGTGATCCTCGACCCCTCGTCGGAGGTGCGGTGTGCTCAGCGATCACGAGCGGGAGGCGTGGCGCGAACTCGAGCGCCAGTTCACAGCCGGCGAACCGGATCCCGGTGTGCCCTCCTCTCCTGGCCGCGCGAGTCGTGGGCAGTCAGGGGTTCTCGGCTCGTTACTGATCATGACTGTGCTTTTCCTCGCGGTGATCGAGTTGATGGCCGGTTCGCTCCCTGGTGCGCTCATGTTCGGCTCCGTGGGCTGGCTGATCCGGTGGGTCGGGTTGCCCTCCCGTGACGACTCGCCGCCGCCGTGACAGATCGCGGCTTCGGGGACTCGTTACTCGCGACAAGGCGGAAAGTGGAGAGGCAAACCAATGACAATCGGATACATATTCTTGGCAATTGCGGCGGTGGCCGTGGTGCTCCTGGGGTCGAGCGTTCGCGTGATCACCCAGTTCGAACGAGGCGTCGTGTTCCGCTTCGGACAGCTCCGTTCGGAGATTCGTGGACCGGGGCTGGCCCTGATCGTTCCGTTCGTTGATCGTCTGCAGAAGGTCAACATGCAGATCATCACGCAACCGGTGCCCGCCCAGGACGGCATCACCAGGGACAACGTCACCGTCCGGGTGGACGCGGTCCTGTACTACCGGGTGGTCGACCCGGGACGGGTGGCCGTCGATGTCCAGGACTACGGTTCGGCGATCCTGCAGGTTGCACAGGCCTCGCTCCGCTCGATCATCGGGAAAAGTGAGCTTGACGACCTTCTTTCCAACCGGGAAAAGCTCAACCAGGGGCTGGAGCTGATGATCGACAACCCGGCCGTCGGGTGGGGGGTGCACATCGACCGCGTCGAAATCAAGGACGTCGCGCTGCCCGAGTCGATGAAGCGGTCCATGTCACGGCAGGCGGAAGCCGAACGTGAGCGTCGCTCACGCGTCATCATCGCCGAGGGCGAGCTGCAGGCGTCGCAGAAGCTGGCAGAGGCGGCGGAGGTCATGGCCGAGCATCCCGCCGCGCTCCAGCTGCGGCTGCTGCAAACCGTGGTGGAGGTGGCCGCGGAGAAGAACTCCACCCTGGTTCTGCCGTTCCCGGTTGAGCTGCTCCGCTTCCTTGAACGCGCGACTCCCCCGGACACCAGTAGTCGCGCGCTGAGCACCACGGAATCGTCACCTTCCGCGAGCAACGGCAAGGACCCAGACATGCTGGATCGAATCTGGACCCGAACGTGAGACCTCACCTCACCGTGATCGGCGCCGATTCGTGCACGGTGGGAGCGGCTGTTCCGACGTGGTCGGGGTTGCTCGGTTGGAGACCGTAAGATGCGCATCGCAACGGTTGTCCTCGTATTCGCCAGCCTCGCCGTGATCCTCTCGCTCCTCGGGATCATGTTGGTGCACTGGCACCGGTTCCGCGCCGAGACCGACCGGTACCGCGCCTGGCAGTCGGTGTTCGGGCCGCGCGGAGCGAAGGTGGCCCTCACCGTCGGGTTCGTTGCGCTCGCCGTCCTGACCGGGGCCCTCGGTGCCTTCCAGGTGCAACCGACGTGATGACACAGGACGGTCTTGCCGAACACGCTCCGCGGCCGGACATCTTCATCATTCCAAGGGGTCAGATTGGAAGAGCAGCTTCCTCGATCCAGGCTTGTGGACAAGGTCCGATCGGCTCCGCCCGACGCGGACTCGGAGTCAACGGCACTCGCAGGAAACGGGGATCGGGGCCATGAAGGCGGCGTTGGGATTGTCGGAATCGGCGACGCGGCGGGTGGTGGCGGCGGCGGGCCAGGCACCGTCGCTGTTCAACACCCAGCCGTGGCGGTTCCGGCTCGCCCCCGACCGCATCGAGATCCACCCCGACCGGGGTCGCCGGCTGATCGCCCACGACCCCGACGACCGGGAACTACGGATCGCCTGCGGCGCCGCGCTGTTCAAC
>DASTGF010000142.1:0-4116 GCA_035719255.1 Microlunatus sp.
GCGGCCTCAAGCCACCTTGGTGACCGAGACACTCACCGCCTCACCATCGGCCAGGGCGACGGTCTCACCGGTATCGGCGTCGGCGACCTCGAGCGACACCGCCAGCGTCTCGGCCGCGATCAGCTCGGCGTGGGTCCCGACGGCCTCACGGGCGACCGCGCTCCCGCCCAGGACCAGTGCGATCCGGTCGCTGACGTCCAGTCCGGCGTCGCGGCGCGCCTGCTGGATCGCCCGGATCACGTCGCGAGCCAGACCCTCCGCCGCCAGCTCGGGCGTCACCGCGCAGTCCAGGATGATGAATCCGCCGCCGGGCAGCATGGCCACGGCCCGCTGATCGGCGGGATCCGCGTCGGCCACCATGGTGGACAGCGTGTATTCACCCTCCTGCAGCACGATGCCACCGGAGGTGACCGTGCCGTCGCCGTCGACCGACCAGTCGCCGGACTTGCTGCCCCTGATCGCAGCCTGCACGTCGCGGCCCAGTCGCGGGCCCGCCGCCCGGGCGTTCACCTGCAGGGTCTGCTGCACCCCGAACGCGCTCTGGTCCGCCGAACCGAGATCGGTGAGCTGCAGCGACTTCAGGTTGAGCTCGTCGGTGATCAGCGCGGACAGCGGCTCCAGTGCGGCCGCGTCGTCGACCACCACGGTAAGCGAGGACAGCGGCAGCCGCACCCGCAGCCCGGATGCCTTCCGCAGTGCCGAGCCGGTCGAGCACACCTCGCGGACCCGGTCCATCGCGACGGCCAGACCGGCGTCGGCCGACCCGGCCGCCGCCGGCCAGTCGGTGAGGTGCACCGAGCGGCCGCCGGTCAGGCCCCGCCAGATCTCCTCCGCGGTCAGCGGCAGCAGCGGTGCAACGACCCGAGCGGTCTGCTCCAGCACGGTGTACAGCGTGTCGAACGCCTGGCGGGCGGCCGCGGACTCGCCGTCCCAGAACCGGTCGCGGGAGCGCCGGATGTACCAGTTCGACAGCACCTCGAGGAACGACCGGGTCGCATCGCACGCGGCCGCGACGTTCAGGGCCTCGAGCGCGTCGCCCACGCCCGCGGTGAACTCGTCGAGCTTGGCCAGGATGTAGCGGTCCAAGACGTCGTCGGAGTCGCGGCTGATCCGGGCCTCGTACCCCTGTCCACCGTCGGCGGCGTTCGCGTACAGGGTGAAGAAGTAGTACGCGTTCCACAGCGGGATGATCACCTGCCGGACACCTTCACGGATGCCCTGCTCGGTGACGATCAGGTTGCCGCCGCGCAGGATCGGTGACGACATCAAGAACCAGCGCATCGCGTCCGCGCCGTCGCGGTCGAAGACCTCGTTGACGCTCGGGTAGTTGCGCAGCGACTTCGACATCTTCTGCCCGTCACTGCCCAACACGATGCCGTGGCTGATGCAGCTGCTGAACGCCGGCCGGTCGAACAGCGCGGTGGCCAGGATGTGCATGGTGTAGAACCAGCCCCGGGTCTGCCCGATGTATTCGACGATGAAATCGCCCGGGTAGTGGTGCTCGAACCAGTCCGCGTTCTCGAACGGGTAGTGCACCTGGGCGTACGGCATCGAGCCGGAGTCGAACCAGACGTCGAGGATGTCGCTCACCCGGCGCATGGTCGAGCGCCCCGTCGGGTCGTCCGGGTTCGGCCGGGTCAGCTCGTCGATGAACGGCCGGTGCAGATCGGTGACGGGTACGCCGAAGTCGGCCTCCAGCTCCGCGATCGAGCCGTAGACGTCGATCCGGGGATAGGCCGGGTCGTCGGACCGCCAGATCGGGATCGGGCTGCCGAAGTACCGGTTGCGGCTGATCGACCAGTCCCGGGCGTTGGACAGCCACTTGCCGAACTGACCGTCCTTCACGTGTTCGGGCACCCAGGTGATCTGCTGGTTCAGCTCACCCATCCGGTCCTTGAACTTCGTGACCTCGACGAACCAGCTGGACACCGCCTTGTAGATCAGCGGGTTCTTGCACCTCCAGCAGTGCGGGTACGGGTGGTCGTAGGACTCCAGCCGCAGCAGCACCGTTCCCGGGTTGACCGAACCCGACACCGTGCCCCGGGTGGTCGCCCTGAGATCGTCGACGATCAACGGGTTGGCATCGAAGACCTGCAGCCCGGCGTAGTCGGGCACCTCGCCGGTGAACTTGCCGGACGCGTCCACCGGCACCACCGGGGTGATCCCGGCCGCGTCGGTGACGATCTTGTCCTCCTCGCCGAACGCCGGCGACATGTGCACCAGACCGGTGCCGTCCTCGACGGTGACGTGATCACCGGCGAGGACGACGTGCGCATTCTGGTTGCCGAGGAAGTAGCTGAACGGCGGCGTGTAGCGCCGCCCGACCAGCTCGGAGCCCTTGAGCCGCTGAACGACATGATCGGCCACGTCGTCACCGAGCTCGCGGGTGTAGCGCGACAGCAGCGCCTCGGCGATCACGTACCGCTGCCCGCGCGCCTGCTCACTGGTCGGCTGCACCACGACGTAGTCGATGTCGACGCCCACCGCGATGGCCTGGTTGCTCGGCAGCGTCCACGGCGTGGTTGTCCAGATCAGGGCGAGCTCACCGGTCTCCAGCCTGCAGCCGACGGTCACGGCCGGATCCTGCCGGTTCTGGTAGACCTCGTCGTCCATCCTCAGCTCGTGATTGGACAGCGGGGTCTCGTCGTTCCAGCAGTATGGCAGCACCCGCAGGCCCTCATACACCAGACCCTTGTCGTACAGGGACTTGAAGGCCCACAGCACGCTCTCCATGAAGGTGATGTCGAGAGTCTTGTAGTCGTGCTCGAAGTCGACCCAGCGGGCCTGCCGGGTGACGTAGGCGCGCCAATCCTCGGTGTACTTCAGTACCGACTCCCGGCATGCGGCGTTGAACGCGCCGATGCCCATCTCCTCGATCTCGGCGACCGTCTTCAGCCCGAGCTGCGACATGGTCTCCAGCTCCGCGGGGAGACCGTGGCAGTCCCAGCCGAACCGGCGCTCGACGCGGCGTCCGCGCATGGTCTGGAAGCGCGGCACGATGTCCTTGACGTAGCCGGTCAGCAGGTGGCCGTAGTGCGGCAGGCCGTTGGCGAAGGGCGGACCGTCGTAGAACACGTACTCGTTGGCGCCGTTCTCGCCGGCGGGGTTGCGCTCGACCGAGGCCTGGAAGGTGTCGTCGGCCTTCCAGTACGCCAGAACGCGCTCCTCCAGCTCCGGGAATGAGGGGCTGGCGGCCACCCGGGCATCGCCGGAGTCGTCGCAGGTCGCCTTGGGGTAGGTCATGGCTGCTCTCTCGTCATTCGCGTCGTCGGTTCCCACGCGAGGACGATGTCACCACCGCGGTACCACCCCGCTTGCCGGGACCTGGATCCCGACCGCTCGTTCGTGGGCTGTCACGGGCCCACCCGTCCGGGTCTAGTGAAGCGACGAGCCATGGAGGGCGTTCGCTCGTTCTTCCGGAGGCTCACCGGTGATGGCCGGATCTCTGCCTGTAGGCCCGATCTTAGTGTGCCGGCGGCGACGGCTCATCCCGGTTTCGCCGGTGTCGTTCGCGGCCCGGCCCGCGGAAGTCGGCTACTGCGCCGGTACAAGCTCCAGCCGCCGCACCGCCGTCGCCTCCACCGCGGGTCGGCTGAAGGGGAACGGCAGCAGCTGGTTGCCCGCCCACAGCGGGAGCTGATCGTCGTAGTTGGCGTGGTAGGCGTGCCCGGAGTTGCCCGACTGGTTGATCCAGCGGGAGCTGTCGAGGTTCGAGAGGTCGACGAGCATCCGCATCGTCGGGCCGGAGGTGACCGCGTATCCCTGCGTCAGTTCGGAACCCATCGCGTTCACCACGGCCGAACCGCCCGGCGCCGGGAAGTCGCCACGATTGAACACCCGTTCCACCAGACCGACGCCGCTGGTGCCGAGCGTCTGATTGTGCAGCGTGATGCGGTGGATCCGGCCCCAGGCCCACTGCCGGGTGTCCCGCGCCATCAGCGACGTCGCCTCCTTGCGGGCGTCGGTCATCGCCGCGAGCAGGATGTCGTCGCGGCGTTCGGTGACGCCCTTGGTCGTGAGGTCGTCCCACCACGGGTTGCGCGGGTCCTTCAACAGCTCCGACAGCACGGCGTACCAGCGATCGCCGCCGGTCGGCCAGAGGTCCTCGGGCATCTC
>DASTGF010000143.1:0-2443 GCA_035719255.1 Microlunatus sp.
TCCGGCACATTGACCCGGTTGGCGGCCACCGCGATCCGTTCGATCAGGATGTAGGAGCCGCGGTAGGACCCGTTGATGTAGAGGTCGACCGGCTTGGACTTCGGCGTCCAGGCCATGTTGGTCATCTTGGAACCGACATAGCCGGCGATCGAGTTGCGCATCAGCGACTTGTCGTACGCGTTGGCTACCAGCGCCCACTTCTTGCTCGAGCCCATGCCACAGAGGTCGGCCTTCTTGTCGAGTTTGACGGTGAACGACTTCTTCGCGAAGGTCCAGGAGTAGTTGCCCCGGCCCTTGCTGGCCGCCAGGCGCGGCGCCACAGCGGTGCACCCTGCGCCGGCGGTCATCTCGAACTGGCCCTCGAAGTAGCGCGTGCGGGTATTGATGGAGGCGCCCTCGTTGCTGTTGAGGTAGACCGTCGGCAGGCCCGTGTTCTTGCTGGCCTTGGCTGCCGCGAAGGTCACCGTGTTCGACACGGTGGCGACGCTGCCCCCGCTGGGCTTGGTGATCGCGCGATAGGTGTGCTCGATCTCCAGCGGGTTGCTGATGGTGAACGTCGCCTTCCCGTTCGAGCCTTGCTTGGCGGTCGCGATGGTCTTCCACACCGCGGCCGGCATCTCGTTGGTCATGGACGTCGGGAGCGTCAGAGCCTGCAGTTCGGCGGATTGGCCACTGCGAGCCGGGGTGAACGTCGCGGTCGCCGTCGCCGACGTCCCGGTGCTGTTCCCCTTAATCGCCTCGAGCGTCGCCGAGGTGGCGGCAAGGGTGATCGTCTTCTGCGGTGTCCGGTCAGCGGAGTTGGCGTCATTTTGGACCCAGATGTGCTGGTCCTTCAGCGGGCGGAAGCTGAAGGTGTAGATCCCCGAGCTGTTGGACTTCTTGCCGGTCAGTCCGGTGACCTTGGCGTTGCTACCGGTCACATCACTCCACAGGCTGAGCGTGGGACTGCCCGCGAAGTCCGCCTTGACCTTCAGTTCCTCGGAGGCCACGGGGCCCTGGGCCGGATCGGCGTAGGTGGGCGTGATCGCGATCGTGGGGGTAGCCGCATAGGCGGCCGAGGAGACCGCGAAGGGCGCCGCCAGCGCTATCACGCCGACCGCAGCCGCAATGAGCCTTCGATTCCGCACTCTCATGATGTCCCTTCCCCTGCGTCACGGGTGACTTGGTGAGCGGCGGGCTGACGCGAGGCCCTTTTCCGGAAACTCGGCCCCCGTGTGCGCGCATCAACTCACGAGTCTTGGCTTTCGTCATCGAAAGGCCAGTTCTGGGACAGCCGCTGTGTCTCAGCGTGGCGACGGTTCCAACGGGCCCGTAGGGCATTTCGGCCTGCTCCCGCAGTACCTTCCGCACCCTAGCTGGTCCGCGGCCGAATTGTGGGCGGTAACTCTGAGACACATCTGATCAAGTTGTCACACTTTGCGACTGCCGTGCGCGCGGGCCGCCAGCTTGGTTAAATTCATTCTTGACGCGCTGGGGGCGGGCTTCGGAATTTCGCAACCGCAACGCCCACCTCGGTCACCCGGTCCACGCGCCGGTAGTCGAGGCGCTCGGCCGGTTCGCCGAGCGGATCATCGTCCTGACATCGGACCTCGGCAGCAACACCGCGCAGCCATGGTCAGGTCGCCATCAGGTGTGAGCAACGAGTTGCCAGGTGCCACAACGTGTCGTCAGGGCTGATCGGGGAAGAGCAGGAGAACGTCGGTCGAATCCGGCGCACGTGTCGCGTACGAAATATGAGGCCAGCCAGGAAGCCGATGAACAACATCCAGAAATGGATCTTGCCGAGCGTCTCATCGAGCATCCGACCGGTGAACTTCGGCCACCAGGAGTAGTAGCCCGCGAACATGGCGAACACCACGGTGCCGAAGACGACGTAGTGGAAATGGGCCACCACGAAGCAAAAGAGTCGGTGACCTGGAAATCCAGCGGCGCGCTGGCCAAGATCACGCCGGTCATGCCGCCGAAGAGGAATGTGGTCATGAATCCGACGCCCACAGCATTCGGTGTGTGCATCGAGATGTGGCCACCCCACATCGTGCCGATCCAGTTGAAGAACTTCACCCCGGTAGGTACCGCGATGAGGAACGACATCAACGAGAAGAATGGCAGGCTCACCGCACCGGTGGCATACATGTGGTGCGCCCACACCGAGACCGACAAGACACCGATCATCAAGGTGGCCGCCACGAGGCCGATGTACCCGAACACCGGCTTGCGGCTGAACACGGGCAGCACCTCGGTAACGATGCCGAAGAACGGCAGCGCGATGATGCAGACCTCGGGGTGACCGAAGAACCAGAACAGGTGCTGCCACAGGATCGGGCCGCCGTTGGCGGCGTCGAAGACATGCGGCCCCCAGGGACCGGTCCGCCTCCAGTACCAACAAGGCCGCAGCGAGCAGCAGGAAGGCGATCAACACCAGGAGCCGGAGATGGTTCTGCCA
>DASTGF010000144.1:0-9293 GCA_035719255.1 Microlunatus sp.
CGGCCTCTGCGAGGCCGTCCAGCACCTTTCCATGATCGACTTCGTGGCGATCAGCGGCACCACCGACAACCGCTACCTGGAATACGTCGATCACCTGCACGAGCACTTCGTCGATCCGGTCCGGATCGTCGACGGCCACTACGTCGCCCCCCGTGCGCCCGGCGCCGGGACCGAGATGATCTCGGCCTCGATCGAGGAGTACCGCCACCGCGGCCGGTGACTCTACGATCCGACCCGCTCCCCGAAAGGCCAGCCGTGACCCCCGCACCGAACGTCCCCGCACCGAACGTCCCCGCACCGAACGTCCCCGTACCGAACGTCCCCGTACCGAACGTCCCCGGGCCCGACATCGCCGGCTTCCTGCACGACCGGCTCGGCCTGTTCATCCACTTCGGCCTGTACGCGCTCGCCGCGAGGCACGAGTGGGTGCAGAACGTCGAGCGGATCGCGGCGGAGGAGTACGCCCGATACTTCGAGCATTTCGATCCCGATCTGTTCGACGCCGCCGACTGGGCCCGGCAGTGCAAGCGGGCCGGCATGCGCTACGCGGTGCTCACCACCAAGCACCACGAGGGTTTCTGTCTCTGGGACAGCGCCTACACCGACTACAAGATCACCAACACCCCGTTCGGCCGTGATCTGGTCCGCGAGTTCGTGGACGCCTTCCGTGCGGAGGGGATCAAGATCGGCTTCTATCACTCGTTGCTGGACTGGCATCATCCGGACTTCACGATCGACGGCCACCACCCGCTGCGCGACCGCCCCGATGCGGCCGAGCTGAACGCCGGTCGCGACATGGCGCGCTATCGCGCGTACCTGCACCACCAGGTCCGCGAGCTGCTCACGTCCTACGGCGAGATCAGCTACCTGTTCTACGACTTCTCCTATCCGGAGCATCTCCAGCCGACGATCTGGGGCAACAAGTCCAGCGCCGACTGGGGTAGCGAGGAGCTGCTGGCGATGACCCGTGAGCTGCAGCCGGGCATCGTGATCAACGACCGGCTCGGCATCCCCGGGGACGTCGTCACCCCGGAGCAGTACCAGCCGGCCGAGCCGATGCGGCGTCCTGGCGGAGCCGCGAGGCAGGACGATTCCCGCGGTGAGCCGGTCGCGTGGGAGGCGTGCCAGACGATCAACGGCAGTTGGGGCTACTTCCGCGACAACACCATGTTCAAGACCCCCGACCTGCTCATCCGGATGCTGGTGGACGGGGTGAGCAAGGGCGGCAACCTGTTGTTCAACATCGGTCCCACCGGCCGTGGGAGCGTCGACCCGATCTCGGCGCAGACCCTCGCCGGCCTCGGCACGTGGATGGATCTGCATGGCCGTTCGGTGATCGGCGCGGGCCCGAGCGACTTCGTGCCCCCGCCGGATTGCCGCTACACCCAGCGCGGCGACCGCCTCTACCTGCATCTGTTCGCGTGGCCGTTCGAGCACGTGCACCTGCCCGGTCTCGCCGGCGCGGTCGAGTACGCCCAGCTGTTGAACGATGCTTCCGAGGTCATGTTCCGGGTCATCGATCCGGATGCGCCGGCGCACAACATCAGCATGGGCGGCCTGCCGGCCGGGACCTTGACGCTGACCCTGCCGGTGCGCCAGCCGCCGGTCGCGGTGCCGGTGGTGGAGCTCTTCCTGCGGTGAAAGCGATCCCGGCCGATCTGGGCCGTCTCGGCTACGGGGCTGCCAGCCTCGGCAACCTGTTCCATGTGGTCACCGAATCCGAGGCCCGAGACATCGTCGACACCGCCTGGCAGGGTGGCATCCGCTCCTTCGACACCGCACCGCACTACGGCCTCGGCCTCTCCGAACGCCGGCTCGGTGCGGCGCTCGCCCGCTACCCCCGCGACGACTACCTGCTCTCGACCAAGGTCGGCCGGCTGCTCGAACCGAGTCCGGAGCTGGCCGGTCGCACCGACGATGCCGGCTTCGTCGTCCCGGCGACTCACCGCCGAGTCTGGGATCCCAGTCCGGCTGGTGTCCGCCGCTCACTCGCGGAGAGCCGCGAGCGGCTGGGTACCGACCGGATCGACATCGCCTACTTGCACGACCCCGATGAGTACGACCTCGAGGGCGGGATCGCGACCGGCATGCCGGCCCTGGCGCAGGCCAAGGCGGACGGTCTGGTGCGCGCCATCGGTATCGGCTCCAAGTCCGTCCGGGCCCTGGCCACCGCGGTCCGCACCGGCCTGTGCGATCTGATCATGGTCGCCGGACGATTGACCCTGCTCGATCGCAGTGGCGCCGAGCTGCTCGACGTGTGCCGCCGGCACGGCGTCGGCATCGTCAACGCCGGCGTGTTCAATTCCGGTGCGCTGGCCGCGGACGCTCCGGGCCGGCAGCTGAACTTCGAATACGCCCCGGTCACTCCGGACCGGCTGGCCCAGCTGGAGCGCGTACACGCCGTCTGTGCAGACTTCGGGGTTCGCGTGGCCGATGCCGCGCTCCAGTTCTCCTGGCAGCTGCCCGAGGTGGTCAACGTGACGGTGGGCGCCTCGTCGTCGCGCCAGCTGCGGCGCTCGTTGTCGGGGATGGCGACACCGATCAATCCGGCTCTGTGGCCGGCGCTGCAGCAGGCCGTCGGCCAGTGAGGTCAACCGGGCCGTGATCGACACCCACCTGCACGTGTGGCAGCTGACCCGCGGCTGGTACGGCTGGAACGGCCCAGAGCTCGGTCCGCTCCACAGCGACTCGGCGCTGGACGACATCGCCGGCGAGCTGGCCTCCGCCGACGTCGAGTCCGTGGTGCTCGTCCAGGCCGCCGACCACGTCGCCGAGACCGACTGGCTGCTCACCCTCGCCGAGAACGACGCGCGGGTTCGAGGCGTGGTGGGTTACCTGCCGCTGTCGGACCGGACGGCGCTGGAGATGCTGCTCCGGACGTACGCGGGCCGTCCGCTGGTCGGCGTCCGCCAGCTGTGGCACGACCACCCCGATCCGGGTGAGCTGGCATCTGCGGCCGTGCTCGGCGGTCTCCGCCTGGTCGGCGAGGCTGGGCTGGCCGTCGACGTACCCGATGCTTTCGGGGGTGTCTGGCCCGCACTGCGGACGGCGGTTGAACGGCTCCCCCGGACCCGCTTCGTCCTCGACCACTGCGGCAAGCCACCGTTCGGCGATCCGCTCCGCTGGGACGCCTGGGAGGCGGCGTTCACCGATCTCGCGGCCAGCCCCACGGTGATCGTCAAGCTGTCCGGGCTGTTCGGCGGCAGCGGCTCAGCCGTGCCGGCGAGACCTGACGAGCTGGCCCGCGTGGTCGAGCTGTGTCGTGCGGTCGCCGGCGCGGAACGCACCCTGCTGGGCAGCGACTGGCCGATGACCCGCGGTCACCTCGGGTACGCCGAGAGCCTCCGCCGCCTGGCTGCCCTGCTCTCGGGATGGTCGCCGGCCGAGCTGGAGGCCGTGTCTCGGGGTACCGCCGAGGCGGTCTATCGCCCCCTCGAGCCGAGCTGACTCCTCCGCCCCCAGGTCCTACCCCACCCGGGGAATCTGATCAGACCCGGCCGGCGTCATCGAGCAGCGCGCGACGCACCCAGTCCTCGACCCCGGAGACGTGAGCGGTGAGCCGCCCCGAGACCAGCGCCGGGTCCTGCAGTTCCAGCGCATCGACGATCCCCCGGTGCTCGCCGAGCGTGCGCTCGATCGCGCCCTGTTGGGTGATCCCGCGCCAGACCCGCACCCGGCTCGTCCGTCCCGCCACGACGTCCAGCAGATCGCAGAGGAACTCGTTGCCGGCGATCGCGGCGATCCGGTGGTGGAACGCCAGATCGTGAGCCATCAGCTCCTCCACCCCCGACTGCGGACCGACCTCGTCGAGCAGGGCGCGCAGCTCGCCCACCTCTGGCGCGCCGATCCGGGCGGCCGCCCGAACGCCGGCGGCCGCCTCGAGCACCCGGCGGACCTCGAGCAGATCGAGGATGGTCTCGTCTCGCTGCAGCTCGAGCACGAACGACATCGCGTCCATCGCCGAGCTCGGGCGCAGATTGGTCACATAGGTGCCGTCACCGCGTCGGACGTCCAGAACGTTGATCATCTCCAGGGCCTTGACGGCCTCCCGAAGCGAGTTGCGGGACAGCCCGAGGGAGTTGCTGAGCTCCTTCTCCGGCGGCAGCCGATCACCGGGCTTCAGTCCGCCGGAACGGATCAGTTCCCTGATCTTGCCGATCGCGTCGTCGGTTACGGCCACGGGTGGAGTCTAGGGACACCGCCGTCCCGCCAGCAGATAATCACGTGTACGGCGTAAATCATTTACCCCGTTGGACGGTTGACCTCCCCGCCGACCGCGACGAAGATGACGGTCGGGTCACAGGTGTGGCTCAGGTCACAAGTCTGCGGACCGGCTTCGGTACTGGGAGGACCGAGGCCCCGTCGGGACCTTAAACCAGCCGATCCGGGATGCGCCCCCGGATCCATCACTCGGGGAGAACCATGCGCACTGCCAGACTGCTGTCCGCCGCCGGAGTTGTCGGCGCCGGCCTGCTCCTACTCACGCCCGGCCTCGCCGGGGCCCATCCCAAACCGACGCCGGTGCCGGTGATCAAGTCCTCCGCGCTGGCCGCACCGTTCAACCTGGCGATCAACCAGAACACGGTGTACGTCGCGGACGGTGGACTCAACCTCGTTGGCAAGCTCAAGAAGGACGGATCGATCGCCACGATCGCCGGCAACCAGCCCGGCGCGTCGGGCGTGGCCCTCACGCCCAACGGCAAGACCATCGCGTTCACGACGACCGTGAGCAACCCGGCGACGTTCGAGAACTCCGAGAGCGGCCTCAACATCTGGGGGCCGCGCGGCAAGCGGATCTACGCCGACACCCACGCGTACGAGACCAAGAACAATCCCGACAAGATCAACTTCTACGGGGTCAAGAACCCGAGCCAGTGCGTGATCGACGCCCTCACCACGGCTCAGTTCCCCGTCTCCTACACCGGTCAGGTGGACTCCCACGCCTATTCGGTGGCCGCCTTCCGCGGGAAGTGGATCGTGGCCGACGCCGGCGCCAACGCGCTGTGGAAGATCGACCAGAAGGGCAAGATCCGGACCCTCGCCGTGCTGCCGCCGCAGCCGACCAAGATCACCCCGGCGATGGCGGAGGCGCTGAAGCTGCCCGACTGCGTGGCCGGCATCACGTACAACTTCGAGCCGGTGCCGACCGACGTCGAGGTCGGCAAGGACGGCTATCTGTACGTCACCACGCTGCCCGGCGGGCCGGAGAGCCCGGTGCTCGGGGCGCGCGGCAAGGTCTGGAAGGTGAATCCGTACTCCGGGAAGGCCTGGGTCATCGCCGGTGGCTTCCTCGGGGCCACCAACCTGGCGCTCGGCCGGCACGGCGAGATCTACGTCGCCGAGCTCTTCGGGGGCAGGATCTCGGTGGTCCGCCACGGCAAGACGTCGGAGCTGCTGAGCCTGCCCGGGGTCGTCGCGGTGGAGACCGACAAGAACGGTGAACTGTGGGCCGGGACACTCGGCAACGAAGACCCGCCGGCACCCGGCACGATCGTCAAGATCATCAACAAGAAGGCCGTCACGAAGGCCGCCGTCAGTCCGTAGGCGCAGCACGCGGACAACGCCCGAGGGGCGGCGGCTTCCAGCGCTGCCGCCCCTCGGGCGCGTCTGTGCTGCTGACTGACTCAGCGGGCTCCGGCCGCGACCGGTTCGGGCTCCGGGGCGACCTCGTGGCCGTGCTCGTCATCCACCATGGTGGTCTCGTCGAACGGATCGCGACCGGCGAGCACGTTCTGCAGCTGGTTGGTGTCGATGGACTTGGTCCAGGTTCCGATGACCACCGTGGCCACCGCATTGCCGGCGAAGTTGGTCACCGCACGGGCCTCGGACATGAACCGGTCGATGCCGACGATGAGACCCACGCCGTCGACGAGCTCGGGACGGTGCGAGGCCAGGCCACCGGCCAGGGTGGCCAGCCCGGCACCGGTGACACCGGCCGCACCCTTGGAGGCGATCATCATGAACACCAGCAGCGAGATCTGCTCGCTCACAGTGAGCGGCATGCCAGATGCGGTGGCGATGAACAGCGAGGCCATGGTCAGGTAGATCGCGGTCCCGTCCAGGTTGAACGAGTAGCCGGTCGGCACGACGACGCCGACGGTCGAGCGGGACACCCCGAGGTGCTCCATCTTGGCGATCAAGCGCGGCAGTGCCGACTCCGACGAGGACGTGGAGACGATCAACAAGAACTCGCGGCCGAGGTAGCGGAGGAGCTTGAAGATGTTGATCCCGGCCACAGCCTTGAGCAGCGCGCCGAGGATGACGAAGACGAACAGGGCGCATGCCGCGTAGAAGCCGAGCATCAGCACGGCCAGGCTCTTCAGCGCGGCCGCACCGGTCGCTCCGACGACCGCGGCGATGGCGCCGAAGGCACCGATCGGCGCCAGCCACATGATCATCGACAAGATCCGGAAGACCAGCTTCTGCAGGTAGCCGACGCCGGTCAGGATCGGCTCACCGGCCTTGCCCATGGCCTGCAGCGCGAAGCCGACCAGCAGCGCCACCAGCAGGGTCTGCAGCACCACCTCGGTGGTGAGGGCGGAGAACAGGGTGGTCGGGATGATGTGCAGGAGGAAGTCGGCCGTGCTCAGCTTCTCACCGGTGGCAGCGCTGGCCGCCTTCGCGGCTACCTCGGGGGTGATCCGAAGCCCCTCGCCGGGGTGGACGACGTTGCCGACGATGAGACCGATGGCCAGCGCCAGCGTCGACATCACCATGAAGTAGATCAGGGCGATGCCGCCGACCTTGCCGACCTGAGAGGCCTTGCGGACCGAGCCGATCCCCAGCACGATCGTGCAGAAGATCACCGGCGCGATCATCATCCTGATCAAGCTGACGAACCCGGTGCCGAGCGGCTTGAGCGCCGTGGCGAACTCCGGAAACACCAGACCCACACCGATCCCGAGCGCCACGGCGACGATCACCGCGACGTAGAGATAGTGCGTACGGTCCTTCTTCTGCACCGGCCGGCCGGAGGGCTGGAGGTCGGTCCTTGTGGCCATGGTGGTCACCTCGCGTCTTCGTTGAACGACTGGGATCCCCGATCGGGGATGTCGTCATCCTGCTGGGCGTTCCGCCGGCCACCGGTGTTTCGTTCATTGAGTTCACGACCGGTGTGAGAATGACGGCCATGGCCCTCGCGCAGCGGCGACGGACGAGCAGTGTGGCGCGCCAGATCCTGGCGCTGCAGCTGCTGGTGGTCGGCGTCGTGGTGGCCGTCGGGCTCGCGCTGGCCTATCTCGACGCCAGCCGCGACCAGCGCGAGCAGGCCGTTCAGAAGGTGCTCGCGGTCGCCACCACCACGGCCGACTCACCGCAGATCCTCCGCGCTCTGCGGACCCCCGACCCGAGCTCGCAGCTGCAGCCGTGGGCCGAGGGGATCAGGGCCGACACCGGCACGGACTTCGTCGTGGTGATGAGCCCGGACGGCGTCCGCTACACCCACCCCGACCCGAGCCAGCTGGGGGGCCGGTATCGAGGCTCGATCGCCGAGGCGCAGCGCGGCGAGGTGCATGTCGAGGAGTACACCGGCACGCTCGGCCCGTCGGTCCGCGCCGTGGTTCCGGTCCGAGATGGCGGCCGGATCGTGGCGCTGGTCTCCGTCGGCATCACCACCGCCGCGATCGAACGCTCCCTGCTGCCGACCCTGCCCACCATTGCTCTGGCCGCGGCGATCGTCCTCGTCGTCGGTGCGCTCGGCGCCTGGGCCATCAGCCGTCGCCTGCATCGTCAGACGCACGGGCTCGGCGAGCGGGAGATCACCCGGATGTTCGAGTACTACGACGCGGTGCTGCACGCGGTCCGGGAGGGCCTGGTGCTGCTCGACCGATCGGGCCGGATCCAGCTGGTCAACGACGAGGGTCGGGATCTGCTCGGCCTCGGCGACGACGCCGTGGGTTGTCAGATCAGCGCCCTGGGCCTGCCCGAGCCGCTGGTGGACAGCGTGCAGGGTGAGGCGACCGCAGTCGACGAGATCCATCTGGTCGGTCCGCGGATGCTGGTGGTCAACAAGACCCCGGCGGTGTGGCAGGGCCGGACCGTCGGCTCGGTGATCACCCTGCGCGACCACACCGATCTGCAGGCAATCTCCGGCGAGCTGGACACCGCGAAGGGACTCGCCGACACGCTGCGGTCCCAGAACCACGAGGCGGCCAACCGGCTGCACACCGTGGTGTCGCTGATCGAGATGGGTCGCACCGACGACGCCGTCGAATTCGCGACCCGTGAGCTCGAGGTGGCCCAGCGGCTCACCGATCGGGTGGTCAGCGCGGTCGACGACCCGGTGCTCGCCGCGGTGCTGCTCGGCAAGTCGGCCCAGGCCCAGGAGCGCGGGGTGGAGTTCCGCGTCGACCCGGAGTCCTTCGTCAGCGATCTCACCGTGGACCCGCAATCGGTGGTGACCATGATCGGCAATCTCGTCGACAACGCCTTGGACGCGGTGACCGAGACCGAACCGCCGCGCCAGGTGGCCGTCCTGGTCACCGGTGGCGCCGATCATTTCCGACTCGTGGTGGAGGACAGCGGTCCCGGGCTGACACCCGAGGAGGCGCGCCAGGCCTTCCGCCGCGGCTGGTCCACGAAGGGCACGGCCGGTGGGCTCGGCCGCGGAATCGGGCTGGCGCTGGTGGTCCAGGCCGTACGCCGGCACGGCGGCACGGTGTCGGTCGACCGCTCCCCGCTCGGTGGGGCACGCTTCACCATCGTCATCGGCGGATCCGCCGACCCGGCACCGGACCGATCCGACCTCGCGTCCGTCTCGGACCCGTCGGGGCCCGGGGTAGCGGCGCAGGAGATCCCGGCGGATGCGGAACGCGGCCGATGACGTACCGGGCGCTGGTGGTGGAGGACGAGCCGGTCGCCGCGGAGGCCAACGCCGCCTATCTGAGACGCCTCGACTTCACCGTGGTCGGCATCGCGTCCGGAGGCCAGGAGGCGCTCCGGCTGCTGGCCGGCGACCCGGCGGTGGACCTGATGCTGCTGGACATGCACCTGAAGGACGGGCACGGACTGGCCTTGTTGCGCCGGATCCGGGCGGCCGGCCACGCCTGTGACGTGATCGCGGTGACCTCGGCCCGCGACGTGGACGTGGTCCGCCAGGCGGTCGCCCAAGGCGTGGTGTCCTACCTGATCAAGCCGTTCACCTTCGCCGGTTTCCGGACCAAGCTCGAGCAGTACGTCCGCTACCGCGAGCAGGTGGAGGCCAGCCGGACGGTCGGCCAGTCCGATGTGGACGCCCTGCTGGCGACGCTGCGGCCCACGCTGGCCTCGGCCGACCTACCCAAGGGGCTGACCAT
>DASTGF010000145.1:0-3998 GCA_035719255.1 Microlunatus sp.
ACCCATGCGGGAACAGCTCGGCGGTTTCCACCTTGTACGGACCGTTGATCGGCATGACACCCTCCTACGGGGTTTAGGGGGATAAACACGCTGCGCGGCGTCTCGCCCGCCGAGTGTTTAGGGGGATAAACGCGATGGTACCCGATGGCGGGGAAGTGTCAAGGGGCCTAAACTCATGCGCGTGTCGGTGGACTTCGAAAGCGTGCGCGCCGAGCGGGATCCGCTCGCACAAGCTCGCCATGCCACCGAACTGATCGCGCTCTATCAACAGCGGAGCGTCGAACTCGCACGTTTGAGGAAGCAGGCAATCGAGCAAGCCGTGCGAGACACGGGGATGTCGTTCTCCGCAGTGGCGCAGAGCGTCGGCCTGTCCAAGGGCCGAGTGACCCAGATCCGGCAGAGCGCCCCGCCACCGGAGCGGGCCCTGTTCGGGGTCGGCCCGATCACCGTGGCCATCCCGCTGCGATCCATCGAAGGGCGCGCGCTCGGAGTGATCGCCGCGGAAGACAGCCTCAGTGCAGAACGGCTGACGACGTACCTCCACAGCCTGCAATTCCAGGTCCACCAACAGCAGATCCCGCTGGATGGGCAGTGGCGACCGCCCGACGACGCCGTCGCGATTTGCGGGCCCAGGTCATCCTCGGTCACGGCGGAGGCGATCGACTCCGATCGGTTCCTGGTCTTCGGCCCGGACACGACGGGTGTCTGGTCGCTGCGGGATCGTGCCACCGACGCACACTTCGGGTCACCGATGGACGCGGGCGACCCCTCGGCCGATATCGCCTACGTCGGACGCGTCAGATACCGCAGCAGCACACTGCTGGTCATCGCAGGCGTGCACGCGCTCGGTTCCCTAGGCGCGGTGCACTATCTGACCGAGCATGCAGGGGAGTTGTTCGATCAGGTTCAAACGAGTTGCTTCTCCCTGGTCGTGCGAACCGACTTCGATGGGCTCGACCCGATACGTCACGAAATCCTCGCCCCCGCGCGCAGCCACGATGGCTAGCTGGACGGTTCGATATGCCTCCGAACCCGGGAACCCAGCGCGCGCAAACGAGGACTACTTCACCGAACGCAACGGCGTCGCCGTACTCCTTGACGGGGCCGGTTCGTTAGTGGACCTCGACTCCGGCTGCATTCACGGAGTCCAGTGGTTTGTTCAGACTCTCGCCGACGACCTGGTCGATGTAGCCGGCGACCGGGGTAGGGCACTCACCGACGCACTCGGCGAAGCCATAGAACGCACAGCGGCTGCCCATCGAGTGACCTGCGACTTGAGCAACCCAAACAGCCCCACCAGCACCGTAGTAGTGGTGAGACTCGCCGGCTCGGCCGTCGAATACCTCGTCCTCGCCGATTCGACATTGATCTACGGCAAGCCCCAGCCGTGGACGGTCGTCACGGATACCCGCATAGAGCTCGTCGGGCATGCAGGCATCAGCATCCAGGCACGCGCCCAGCACATGGAGCGCCTGGCCCACGTCAGGAACCACACGGGCGGATTCTGGGTCGCAGGACCACAACCCGAAGCCGCCGCCCATAGCTACACAGGAGCCGTCCCGGTCGACCAAGTGCACCAGATCGCACTCCTCTCCGACGGCGCTGCCCGCCTGGTCGACAAGTTCCAGTTGGCCGACTGGGAAACCGTCATGCGGAGACTCAGCGCTGGGGGACCGGGCTGGCTACTCAGCCAGATACGCAACGCTGAGGACGCGGACCCCTACGCCATCCGCTGGCCCAGATCGAAACTGCACGATGACGCCACGGTCGCGATCATCGATCTTTGAGACCTCCAAGACTCCAAGGCAAAGACTCCAAGACTCCAAGACAAAGACTCCAAGACTCCAAGATCGTGTCTTGAAGCAGGAGATGGTTAACGAATCTGTGTCGGGTGATCCTTTACACCCGGCCTAGACAACTTGGGGTGTGACCGGTCGTGGCCGGTTCGCTTTGATGTTACGCACGGCCAGGGTGGTGGTCCGTCTGACGACACGGGTCTCACCCTCGTCGAGCTCGATCGCCAGCGTCGTGTCGGAGACGTGCACGGTCACGGTGCGGTGTTGGTGGATCCGGCCGAGGGCGACCTTCTGGCCGCAGACCATGATCACGCCGGTGTTCGACGCTCGGCGTTGGACCCGGATCGGCTCGGTCGACGGACGTGGCGGCGGCCCGGCCGGTCGGTTCCCGCGGAGCCGGCGGATCTTGTCCGGGGTCAGCGGGTTGGGCCGGACGCGGAGCAACTCGCGGGTGTCGAGGTCGTAGAACATCAACGTGTCGGGCTCGATCCTGATCCCGATCCGGCGGCCGCCGAGGATCTCCGCGGCGAGCAGCACCTGGCCGCCGAGGACCACGGTGCCGCCGCGGGACACGACCCGTTCGACCTCGACCGCGTCGCCGGGGTCCGCCGGTGGCAGGGGTGGCGGGCCGGCGGTGACCGCACCGTCGGCGACGAGCCGGGTCAGGTCGGTGACGGTCAGGTGGGATCGGACCGTCTTGACCCGGGTGCCGCCGATCAGCAGGTGGATCAGATCGCAGTCAGCCCAGAACCGGACCATCTGGCCGGCACGGACCGGTCCGAGCCAGAACTGCCGCCCGGCGACCTGCAGGTTCCCTGAGGGTGGCACGACCCGGTCGAACTCGACGGGCCCACCCGTCCAGGGCGACCCGGCCGCCGATCCCGGCGGGGCGGGGTCTGTTCCGTCGTCGTGGCCGTCTGTGACCCGGCCGGCGGCCACGGTGGGGGCGGCTGCCAGCGTCGGCGGCAGCCAGACCGGCAGCAGTTCGCTGTCGTGGTGCGGGGCAGGGCTGAACCGGTCCGCCGGGCTGACCGGCTGGTTTGGATCCAAGGCCTGGTGGGGCCGGTGGGTGTTGTACTGGGCAACGAACGCGTCGACCGCCGCCTGCGCCGCCTCGATCGACTCGAACGGTTCATGATCATCAAGCAGCTCGCGGCGCAGGGTGAGGTGGAACCGTTCGATCTTGCCGGTGGTGGTCGGCGACGCCGGCTGAGTCAACCGGTGCGTGATGCCGTTGTGCCGGCAGATCTTGTCGAACAACACCTCACCGCGTTGGCTGAACCGGCCGGTGAACTGCTTCCCGTTGTCTGACAGGATTTCCTCCGGCACCCCGTACCGGGCCAGCGCGGCGGCCAGCGCGAGACAAACCGCGCGGCCGGTGGCCCGCTCCACCACCGAGGCGATCACACAGAACCGGGAATGGTCATCGACCCCGGTCACGACCTTCACCTCACGCAGCACCCCGGTCGTGGTGTCGACCAGCCACACCCCGCCGACGATGTCGAGCTGCCACAGCTGCATCGGCCCGGGCCGTTCCCACCGCCGGTACGAGTCCCGGGGCCGTTTCCGCTTCCGCTGCAGCACGAGGCCGTGCCGGACCAGGATCCGGTTCACCGTCGCCGTCGACGGGATCCGCACCCCGACCGGTGGCGTCTTCAACAGCTCCATCCGGATCCGTTTCGCACCCCACCGCGGATGCATCCGCCGCATCTCGGTCACCACCACCGACACCGAGTCACTCGCCTGATGCGGGCACGACGCCGGCCGGTGGGAACGATCCGCCAACCCGGCGACACCGTCCAGGAGATAGCGCCGCAGCCAGGCGTGCACACTCACCCGGGACACCCCGACCGCGGCCGCGACCTCGGTCACCGACGCCCCAGCCAGCACCGCCCGCACCGCGTCCAACCGCTGCTCGACCTTCGACAAGACAACCAGAGCCATTCCCGGCCTCCCGAGTCCACGGCGCCCACGAACACCGCCCCTCAGGATCGGCCGATCACGACCAGGTGTTAAGCATCAGCTGACACAGAACTGTTAAGCATCACCCGCGACAGGACACCGGTTGCCGGTCTGCCCCGTGAGAAGTTTCTGTACTGGTTCAAGGCGCGGCCTGCGGCCGCGCGAGGATCCGTGTCCTCGCTCGCTCGCTGGCGCTCGCTGCGGGCCGGTCCTCGCCAGACCAGCTCTCACTCGCTCCCT
>DASTGF010000146.1:0-13832 GCA_035719255.1 Microlunatus sp.
GTGTACGTGGAATCTGACGACCTCGACGCGAGCTTGGCCCAGATCCACGAGCTGGGCGGTCGCACGGTGGTCCCGCCGACCGTGATCAACGACAACGCCTCGTTCGCGATGTTCGTCGACCCGGGTGGTCACGTGATGGGACTGTTGCAGGCGAGCGGACCGATCATCTGAGCTGGCCCCCAGGGCCGCGCCGTTGAGCTGGATGCAACGCGACCCGCCCCGGAATCTGGGGCGGGCCGCGCCGTCGCGTCGTTGACCTGGATCAGTGCAGGTCGAACCGATCCAGCTCGGTCACCTTGGCCCAGGCCCTGACGAAGTCGTGCACGAACTTCTCCGCAGCGTCGTCACTCGCGTACACCTCGGCGACCGCGCGCAGCTCGGAGTTCGACCCGAACACCAGGTCGGCCCGAGTTCCGACCCACATGGCCTCCCCGGTCGCGTCGTCGGTCGCCTGGAACGCGTGCGATCCCGGATCCAGCGGCTTCCACGTGTGACCCAGCTCCAGCAGGTTGACGAAGAAGTCGTTGCTCAGCACGCCCGGCCGATCGGTGAGCACACCGGCGGTCGACCCGTCCCAGTTGATCTCCAGCACCCGCAGACCACCGACCAGAACGGTCATCTCCGGTGCGCTGAGGGTGAGCAGGTTCGCCTTGTCGACCAGCAGATACTCGGCCGGCAACTCGGCGTACTTGCCGTAGTAGTTGCGGAAGCCGTCGGCGATCGGCTCGAGATATCCGAAGGACTCGACGTCGGTCTGCTCGGCCGTGGCGTCCACCCGACCCGGATGGAACGGCACGGTGACCTCGACGCCGCCGGCCTTCGCCGCCTGCTCGACACCGGCATTGCCGGCCAGCACGATCAGGTCGGCCAGCGACACCCGCTTGCCGGTGGTCTGGGCTGCGTTGAAGGAGGATTGGACGCCCTCCAGCGTTTCCAGTACCGAGGCGAGCTGGACCGGGTTGTTGGCCTCCCAGTCCTTCTGCGGCGCCAACCGGATCCGGGCCCCGTTGACGCCGCCGCGCTTGTCGCTGCCGCGGAACGAGGACGCCGCCGCCCAGGTGGTCGACACCAGCTGGGAGACGCTGAGCCCGGTGCCCAGAATCTGCTCCTTGAGAGCCGCCGCGTCGGCCTCATCGATCAGCTCGTGGTCGACCTCGGGCAGCGGATCCTGCCAGACCAGCACCTCGGCAGGCACCTCCGGGCCCAGATAACGGGCGACCGGGCCCATGTCGCGATGCGTCAGCTTGAACCAGGCGCGGGCGAACGCGTCGGCGAACTCGTCGGGGTTCTCGTAGAAGCGGCGGGAGATCTTCTCGTACGCCGGATCGGTGCGCAGTGCGAGATCGGACGTCAGCATCCGCGGCTCACGGCGCTGCGACGGATCGTGCGCCAGCGGCACCAGGTCCGAACCGGCTCCGTTCTTCGGCCGCCACTGCCAGGCACCGGCGGGGCTCTTGAACACCTCCCACTCGTAGGAGAACAAGATGTGGAAGAACTCGTTGTCCCATCGCGTCGGGTGGTAGGTCCAGGTGACCTCCAGGCCGCTGGTGATCGTGTCATCGCCCGTGCCGGTGCCGAAGCTGTTCTTCCAGCCGAGGCCCTGCGCCTCGATCGGGGACGACTCCGGGTCGGGAGCGAGATAGCTGTCCGGTGCCGCGCCGTGGGTCTTGCCGAACGTGTGCCCACCGGCGATGAGCGCAACGGTCTCTTCGTCGTTCATGGCCATCCGCTTGAAGGTCTCGCGGATGTCCTGCGCCGACGCCATGGGGTCGGGGTTGCCGTTGGGTCCCTCGGGGTTGACGTAGATCAGGCCCATCTGGACCGCTGCCAACGGCTTGTCCAGCTCACGATTGCCCTTGTAGCGCTCGTCTCCGAGCCAGCTGGTCTCCGGACCCCAGTACACGTCGTCGTCGGGCTCCCAGACGTCCTCGCGGCCCCCGGCGTACCCGAACGTGTCGAATCCCATCGACTCCAGGGCGACATTCCCGGCCAGGATGAGCAGGTCGGCCCACGACAGGCTCTGGCCGTACTTCTTCTTCACCGGCCACAGCAGCCGGCGCGCCTTGTCGAGGTTCACGTTGTCCGGCCAGGAGTTCAGCGGGGCGAACCGCTGCTGGCCGGCCCCCGCGCCGCCGCGGCCGTCCCAGACTCGGTAGGTCCCGGCGGAGTGCCAGGCCATCCGAATGATCAGTGGGCCGTAGTGGCCGAAGTCCGCGGGCCACCACGGCTGAGACGTGGTGAGCACCTGCTCGATATCGGCCTTGACCGCCGGGAGGTCGAGCCGACTGAAGGCAGCCGCATAGTTGAAGCGCTCACCGAGCGGGTTGGCCACGGCGGGGTTCTTCGCCAGGATCTTGAGATTCAGCCGGTTCGGCCACCAGACCTCGTTGGCCGAACCCTTGGTGGGATGGGGCTGCTGGTCGTGGAGGACCGGGCAGCTGCCGGCGGCGGGGGTCTCTTCCCCGGTCACGGTCGTCGAATCGGTCTCGTCCTGCTCGAGGGGTGTGCCGGCTTCGGTCATCGCCATCCCTGTCTGTGTCGGGGCCACGCGCGGGCCAGTTCCTGGACTCATTCTCAATTACTTGTCTGGAGTCATTCTAGATTGCATCGTCGCACCCTCTGTCGCGAATCTCCAGGGGCATCCGTCCCGAACCTCCGCCGGCTCGGGGCGTACGTCGTGGCGGTGACGGTCGCGGCGCGCCGGCCCTCCCCGGCACCTCGTCACACCTTGGCCGCGGATGTGCCGCCTGCGCGCGTTCGAGCGGGCTCTCGCGGCCCTGATTCGCTAGGGTGCGCCCGTGATCATCTGGAGCCGCTGGGGGTTCCTCTCCTTTCTGGCGATCGGGCTGGGCGCGTTGACCGCGTTCGGGATCGATCTGGCGATAGGCGAGGTCATCCAGGGCTTCCAGATGGGTGCGGCGGTTTTGCTGTTCGCGGCGGTCTACAACCTGGTGCTGGCGCTGCTGGTCTATCCGCGCCTGGACAAGCCGCGCCCGGTCACGTACACGCAGCCGCTCCCGGAGCCGATCACCCACCCCAATGGCGTGGTGCAGACCCACCAGGTGCTGCCGGCCCTCGACGCCCAGGGCCAACAACTCTGGGCGCGACCGCGATCGACACTGTTCTTCATCCCGGCGCGGTATGTCTGGATCGTGTGCCTGGCCGGCTCCGGGGTGCTTGCCGGGATCGGCTTGCTGGTCTGAGCTCGCTGGCTGTACTCGACCGTCCGGGCTGGTTCGTCAGGGTTCCTCGCGGTGAATGCGGGCGCGCCGTCACGGTCAGCGGAAGTCTCGAGAACGGTGCTTCCCCGGCAGCATCGCGCCTGCGACGGGATCGAGCGAGCCGAGCGGATCCAGCCGGTCGGCAACCAGATTCGTCACCCCGTCGCGGTGCTCGATCATCCCGCGGACGATCAACCCGGACGAGGTCCGTGCCACCCGGCGGTAGCGCTGCCACAACGCCTGGGAACAGACGACGTTGAGCATTCCGGTCTCGTCCTCGAGATTGAGGAAGATCACGCCACCAGCGGTGGAGGGGCGTTGCCGATGGGTGACCAGGCCGCCGACCCGGACCCGGCGGGTGTCCTGGGCCGGGCCGAGCGCCGAGATCGGCAGCAGTCCGTGCTGGTCGAGCACCGGACGGAGATGACCGATCGGATGATCGTCGGGTGAGATCTTGGTAGCCCACAGATCGGCCAGGGTGAGCTCTACCGGGCTCATCCCGGGCAGCGTCGGCGGCGCGGCGTCGATCGCGCTGCCCGGGATGGTATCCAGGCTGTCGGTGTACCCGGCGTGCCAGAGCGCCTGGCGCCGGCTCAGCCCGAAGCCGTCGAATGCTCCCGCCGTCGCCAACGCCTCGGCCTGCGCGGTGGTGATCCCGGTCCGCCGGATCACGTCGTTGAGATCGGTGAACGGCGCCTCCCGGCGGGCGGCCACGATCCGCTCGGCGACCGAACGGCCGATGCCCGAGACCTCGGTCAGCCCGAGCCGGACCGCGAAGTTGCCGTCTCGGCGGTGCAGGTGGGAGAGATCGGGATCGGACCGATGGAACGGTCCGACCGGGGGCTGGCGACGCTGCAGGCAGGAGTCGTGCCCGGTCGGCCCTCGTGAGTCGGCCGGTCCGGGTGAGCCGGTCGGTCCGGGTGAGCCGGCCGGTCCGGGTGAGCCGGTCGGTCCGGGTGAGCCGGCCAGTCCGGGTGAACCGGCCAGTCCGGGTGAGCCGGCCAGTCCGGGTGAGCCTGTCGATCCTGCCGAGCCGACCAGTCCCGAGGAGTCGACCAGTCCGGTTGAGCCGGTCCGGCCCGAGAGCGGCTCCAGATCGGCATGCACACCGGACAAGGCGATGTCGGGTCGCAGCACCGTCACACCGTGCCGGCGCGCATCGGCCGTCAACGACTGCGGCGAGTAGAAGCCCATCGGCTGGGCCCGCAGCAACCCAGCCAAGAACGCGCCGGGATAGTGCAGCTTCAACCAGGAGCTCGCATACACGAGCAGAGCGAAGCTGATCGCGTGGCTCTCGGCGAACCCGAAGTTCGCGAACGACTCGATCCGCAGATAGATGTCGTCGGCCAGGTCGCCCGTGATCCCGTTGGCCGCCATTCCCTCGTACAGCTTGGCTCGCAACCGCTCGATCTTCTCGACCCCGCGCTTGGACCCCATCGCCCGCCGCAGCAGGTCCGCGTCCTCCCCGGTGCAGCCGCCGACCGTGGTGGCGATCTGCATCAACTGCTCCTGGAACAGCGGCACGCCCTTGGTCCGTAGCAGTACCGGTTCGAGTGCCGGGTGCAGATAGGTGATCTCCTCCCGGCCGGTGGACCGCCGGATGTAGGGATGCACTGCCCCACCTTGGATCGGACCGGGCCGGATCAGAGCGATCTCGACCACGAGGTCGTAGAACCGCCGAGGCAGGAGCCGCGGCAGCGTTCCCACCTGGGCTCGGCTCTCGACCTGGAACACCCCGATCGAGTCGGCGCGACAGAGCATGTCGTAGACCCCCTGCTCCTCCTTGGGCACGGTGTCGAGGGCCCACCGCTCCCCGATGGCGTTCGCCACGAGGTCGAAGGTGTACTGGATGGCGGCGAGGATGCCGAGGCCCAGGAAGTCGAACTTGACCAGGCCCATGTAGGCACAGGAATCCTTGTCCCACTGCAGCACGGTGCGGTCGTCCATCCGGCCGCGCTCGATCGGGCACACTTCCCCGACCGGTCGCTCGGTGAGCACCATCCCGCCGGAGTGGATGCCCAGGTGCCGCGGAGCGGTGAGCAGCTGCTGAGCGAGATCGACCACCGCGTCCGGGATATCGTGATCGACCTCGCGGGGGATCGAGCCGTAGCTGTCGATCTGCTTGGACCAGGCGTCTTGCTGACCGGTGGAGTAGCCGAGCGCCTTGGCCATGTCGCGGATCGCCGATTTGGGTCGATAGCTGATGACATTGGCCACCTGAGCGGCGTTGTGCCGACCGTAACGGCGGTAGACCTCTTGGATCACCTCTTCGCGCCGGTCGGAGTCGAAGTCCACGTCGATGTCCGGCTCCTCCTCCCGTGCCGCCGACAAGAACCGCTCGAACGGCAACCCGTAGAGGATCGGATCGACGGCCGTCACCGCGAGGACGTAGCAGACGACCGAGTTGGCGGCCGATCCGCGGCCCTGGCAGAGGATGCCCCGCTCGCGGGCGAACGCCACCATGTCGTGGACGATCAGGAAGTAGCCCGGGAAGTCGAGCTGCTCGATCACGGCCAGCTCGCGCTGCAGCCGCTCCTCCGCCTCGGCCCGGTTGTCGGGGTAACGCTCGTCGGCGCCGACCCGGCACAACTCGCGCAGCCAGGTGATCGGGGTGTAACCGGGCGGCACCTCCTGCTTGGGCAGCCGCGGTTTGGCCAGCCGGAGATTGAACGACAGCTCCTCAGCCAACCGGACCGACTCCGCGACCACACCGGGATAACGCCGGAAGCGCTGGGCCATCTCGACCCCGGCCCGCAGATGAGCGGTCGGCGGTGGAAGCCAGCCATCCATCTCGGCCAGGCTGCGACGCGCTCGGACTGCCGCCATGGCCGACGCCAGCCGGTAGTCGCGGGGCCGGGCGTAGTGGACGTTGCCGGTGGCGACCGCACGCAGCCCGGTTCGAGCGGCCAGTTCCGCCAGTGCGTCGTTGTGCTCGTCGTCGGTCGGCAGCCCGTGATCGGTGAGTTCGATCGCGACGTTGTCGCGGCCGAACACGGCGACGAGCCGGTCGAGCTCGACCTCCGACGCATCGATGCCCCGCTCGACCAGCGCCTTCCGGACCGCACCTTTGCGGCAACCGGTGAGGATCTGCCAGTGTCCACCGGCCTGATCGGCGAGCTCGTTGAGGTCGTAGAGCGGTCGACCCTTCTCGTCCCCCCGCAGCTGCGCCACGGTGATGGCCCCGGCCAAGGCGTGATAACCCTCGACCCCTCGAGCCAGCACCAGGAGATGGTTGCCTTCAGGGTCGGCGATCCCGTTCTGCGGTGTGGTCAGTCCCAGCGAGAGCTCCGCGCCGTAGATGGTGTCCAGGTCGTAGGCGACCGCGGCCTCGGCAAACCGGGCCGCCGCATACAGACCGTCGTGATCGGTGATCGCCAACGCGCGCAGGCCCAGCCGGACCGCCTCCTCCACCAGGCTTTCGGGGTCGCTCGCGCCATCGAGGAAGGAGAAGTCGGAGTGAGCGTGCAGTTCGGCGTAGTCGATGGTCGGGGCGTTCGGTCGCGGGACCTGCCGCGCCTCGTACGCGGGCCGCCGGCGACTCCAACCGGGTGCGCTGTCGCCGTCGGGATTATCCAGCGGATGGTGCCCCGGCGGGTGGAGCGGCCGCGGCCGTGCCGTGAGGTCGAGCGGCCGCGGCCGTGCCGTGAGGTCGTCGGCCGAGCGTCGCCCCTGGGGTGGGACCTCCGTCGAGCGACCGGAGAGCCGGCGTTCGAGATCGGCCCACGAGATCGGCGGGTTGTTCCAGCCCATCTCACGACACCCGCCGGCCGGACCTGCGCCATGACCCGATCGGATCCGGCTCGATCGGATCGAGTTCAGTCATACCGCGCCTCGCTCCACCACTGACCGTCCTCGACGACCATGAGCCAGGCGCTGCCGTCGCCCCCGACGAGCTGGAAGCGGGCGACGCGGCGCGCATCGGTCGGGTCCCACCACAGCTCGTCGATCGGCCACGGACCGGCCCAGCCGACGATCGGCATCGGACCGATGCCTGGCTGGGGGACGACGTGCACCGGATCGGCGGTGAGAATGCCCCGATCGGTGATCCGGACCGGGCTGCCGTCGTGAGCGGTCACCCGGGCCGGCTGGGGATCGGTGAACACCCGGGCTGGCGCCGGGGGTGGGATGCTGCCCGGCCACGGGAGGCCCGCGGGTCTGGGCGTGGCACCCCTCTCCCCCCACGGGCTGCCTGCCTGGCGGCGTGCCGCCGACCGGCCGCCCTGCACACCGGGCGCCACGACGGCTTCCGGCCCGAGCATGCCCTGGAGCCGGGCGATGCCGCGTTCCAGCCGTTCGTCCGGGGCACTCCCCCACAGACCTTCACCCTGGTCGGCCAGGGACTCCACGGTCTCCGGCACGAAGCGAACCCCCACCACCGGCTCTGGGGCCGGGTGAGCCTGGAGTTGCCAGTAGAGCCGGTCGACCAGATCCGCGGCGCCGAACCATCGAGAGTGGGCCCAGGTGCGGACCCCGGTCCAGCCGAAGTCACCGGAGACCTCGACGGTGACACTCGTGCAGACCAGGCCGTGATGGGCCAGGTCGGCGACGCAGCGCTCGGCGGTGCGACGGGCGGAGAAGACGATTGGTTCGATCGTCTCCAGCGCGGGCTCGAACGCCACCGCGGCCGAGGCATCCATCGGCGCACGGCGACCCGAGACGACCCGCACGTCCAGACCACGGGCCAACCGGTGCCACCACTCCCCGCTGCGACCGAATCGGGTGAGGACGTCACGGACGGCCAACGCGGCGAAATCGCCGAGCGTACGGATGCCCAACCGCCGCAGCAAACTGACCATGTCGGCGTCCTCGACCACACCGATCGGCAGATCGGCCAGGAACCTCGCGGTGGCGCCGGGGGGCACCACCAGCGACTCCTGCGGCGCGGCCCGGCGGGCCGCTTGCTCCCCGGCGAAGATGCCGTCGGCGACTCCGAATCGGCAGTCCCACACGCCTTCATCGACCAGCCGCTCGGCGAGCACTGCCGTCGCCTCCTGCTCGCCACCGTAGAACCGGCTCGGCACGCCGGTCGCACACAGCCCCGGCCTGATCGGGCACGCCGTCGACGTGACGTCCTCGACCGCGGCCAGGACCTGGTCGAAGCACCGGAGATCGCGCTCGGCACTCTCCTCGACCACGACCAGTTCCGGGCAGTGCGCCGAGGCGTCCCGTTGGCGCATGCCGCGTCGCACCCCTTCGACGCGGGCGGCCGCCGAACAGGCGAGCACCGCACCTCGCGCCACGACCGCGATCGGCGTCCCGGCCGGCAGACCGGCCTCGACCGCTGCCGCGATCACCGGCCAGTCCGGACACCACACCACCAGTACGCGGTGGGTGGTGCCGGCCGATGCCTCCAGCACCTCGGCGGCCATCTCAGCCCGCCTGCGCTTCGAGCCGGATGGGAGCGGCAACCTGCTCCGACCGGCGGACCCGCTGGTCGGGATCCGGCAGCCAGAGCGAGGTGGTCCGACCCGGCGAGGACGCGCCGGAGACGACCACCTCGACCTGGCGGCCCGTGAGCCGTCCGTGCCCCTGCCCCAGACCGACCCAGGACGAGGATCGGATGGACAGCCGCTGGTGGCAGCGCGGCCACTCCCCCCACACCACCAGGGCCGCGTCCTTCTGCACCAGCCGGGCTCGCAGCCGGGCCGCCTGCTGCTCACCCACTCGCACGGGCGGCCGCAGCAGGACGACACCGGCCACGTCGATCAGTCCCGCCGTGACGCTCTGCCAGTGCTCCCCCGGTGACGGGACCGCGATCGTCCTGGCCAGATCCAGGCCGAAGGCCGATGCCGCTTCGTATCCGAAATCGGGAGCGCCGACGATGGCCACCCACTCCCCGGACCGGGACGCTCCGGCCACCAGGGCCATCGCCAGACTCGGGCTGTCCACCCCGTAGGCAGAGCCGGTGCGCAGGCGCACCAGACCCTCGAACGCCTGGAGCACCGGCAAGCTGCGGGCCATCGCGGTGCCCTCCATCCGCTGGACACGCTGTCGCAGTTCCTCGATGCTGGGTGGTGCGACCGCGGCCATGGCTCAATATTCGAACTTGTGTTCGAAGAAGTCAAGCTTTCAGCGTCTTCCCGTTGAGTTGTCAGGCCGTCGGAGGGTCCGGACCATCCGACGACCTGACAACGCAATGAAGCCTGCGAAACCCTCAGCCGTCGAACAAGGTGCGGCTCTCCGCTTCGGGACCCGTCGTTGCGGCGAGCACGCGACGGGCCCGGCGGCCCAGATCGCTGAGGTCGACCCGACCAGCCTCGGCCGCGGCTGCCAGGCGCGCCGCGAGATCGATCGCCTCGTCGACCACGGTCGCGTCCATCGCTGCCTCCTGACCCATGTCGCGCAGGATCGTCCCCTCCGTCCGCGACGCGATGATCGGCTCGCCGATCCCCTCGACCCAGACCTTGGTCCGGCGCCCGCCGCCGCGCTCGTCCCCGACCAGGGGCTCGAGGGCGAAGATGCGGTCGGCGCGCGCGTACTTGCCGAAGCCGAGTGAGATCATCCGGTCGGAGGGCATGCAGGCATCATCGCAGTCGATACCGACACACCGCCGGGTGTAATCCGTATGACATGCGAACGTGTGATCATGCACCCTGTGGGGGCCGGGGCCAGCGCCTCGGGCTCTTGCGCTGACTTCTCGACAGGAGCCGCCATGTCCGGTGTCGTCGTCTTGAACACCGACAACACCGCCCTGCACACGGTGTCGGTGCAGCACGCGATCCGGATGCTCGTCCGCGAGGTGGCCATCGTCGAGGTGGCCCGCGAGGACCGGCGCATCGGGCCGTACCCGTGGCCGGTCGTCCTCCGCCTGGTTCGCTACGTCAAGACCGCCTTCCGGTACGCCCGCACCCCGGCCTGGTCCAAGCGCGGTGTGCTGCGCCGTGACCGGCACACCTGCGGTTATTGCGGGGAGATGGCGCACACCGTCGATCACCTGCTGCCTCAGTCGCGCGGCGGGCGCAACACCTGGCTCAACACCGTGGCCGCCTGCATCCGATGTAATCACCGCAAGGCGAACCGCACCCCGAGCGAGGCGGCGATGACCCTGCGGATCGCGCCGAAGGTGCCGAGTTGGAAAGACATCCAACCCATGCACCGGTGAGGCCGGCCGCGCTCAGCTCTCGGCTCCGGCGAACCGCCGCCTGCGCAGCACCGGCAACGCCACGAGCCCGAACACCGCGACACCGCAGACACTCGCCGTACAGGCGACGATCCCGAGCGGCACCGCGGTGGCCTGCCCGGCGATCCCGACCAGCGGCGCAGCGATCGCCCCACCGGAGAACTGCAACAGTCCGAGCAGCGACGAGGCCGCCCCCGCGCGGTCGGCGTAGTCCGCCATGGCCAGCGCCGTGGCGGTCGGGAAGATGAGCCCGACCGCGCTCACCATGACGAACAGCGAACCGAGCAGGAACGGTAGTCCCCACCCCGCCAGCACGGTCAGCGCCAACGAGGCGGCACCCAGCAGGTTCAGGGCCAGTCCCAGGCTCAGCACGGTCGCGGTGGGGAAACGACGGACCAGCCGACCACCGATCTGCCCCATGGCCACGATGCCGATCGAGTTCACCCCGAAGACGTAGGAGAACTGCTGGGCGCTCAGCCCGTAGATCTCCTGCAGCACGAAGGTCGCGCCGGCGATGTAGGCGAACATCGAGGCCGAGGCGAGCCCGGCCGCAGCCGCCGAACCGACGAACAGCCGATCCTTCAGCAGCACGCCGAAACCCCGGACGGTGGCCCCCAGTCCGCCGATCACGCGACGCTCGGCCGGCAGCGTCTCGGGCACCCCGAGTGCGCCGGCCAGCAACAGCAGCAGTCCGAACCCGCCCAGTACGATGAACATGCCCCGCCAGTCCATCACCCGAGCCAACTGACCGCCGAGCACCGGCGCCAGCACCGGTGCGAAGCCGTTGATCAACATCAGCCGGGTGAAGAAGACGACAAGCTCACGGCCGGCGAACAGGTCACGAGCCACCGCCCGCGAAATCACCAACCCGGCCGCCCCGGACAGACCCTGGAGGAGCCGCAGCAGGATCAGCAGCTCAATGCTCGGCGCGAACGCGCAGGCGACCGAGCTCAGCATGAAGCAGGTCAAGCCGATGATGAGCGGCCGCCGGCGGCCGAACCGGTCCGACAACGGTCCCGCGATCAGCTGACCGACGGCCAGGCCGAGCAGGCAGGCGGTGATGGTCAGCTGCGCACCGGACGCCGACGTCCCGAGATCCTCACTGAGTTGCGGGAGCGCGGGGAGATAAAGGTCCAGCGACAGGGGCCCGAAGGTGGAGAGCAGTCCGAGGACCACGATCATCCGACCCCGCCGGTACGTCGGCACAACACCCGGCGAAGTCACGCGCTGTACTGTATCGGCGCGCTATGGGTCATCGACGCGGACGACTCCGGGCGGTCGGTCGCGCCAGCACGGCGGCACTCAGTCCCGGATCGGCACTCAGTCCCGGATCGGCACTCAGCCCTGGGTCGGCCGGCGAGGCGCTCCGTGCCGGCTCCGGACCACCGCATAGGTGTCCTCCAGCGCCGAGATCGCCTGCTCGTACGAGCGCTGGGCCACACCGGCGAACAGGCAGTCGATCAAAGCGAGTTGCGCGATGCGACTCGACATGGCCCCGCTGCGGAACGTCGTCTCGCGGGCCGCCGTGAGGAGCACCACCTCGGACTCGGTGGCCAGCGGTGATCCCTCGAAGTTCGTGATGGCCACCGTCGTCGCGCCCCGAGCGAGGGCGACCCGCTGAGCGTCGACGGTGTCGATCGTCGTGCCGGTGTGCGAGATCGCCACCGAGACATCACCCGGACCGAGCACCGCTGCCGCGGTCAAGGCCAGGTGCGGATCGCTCCAGGCGAAGGAGACCATGCCGATGCGATGCAGCTTCTGGTGCAGGTCAGCGCCCACCAGCGCGCTGGCGCCGATCCCGTAGATGTCGATCCGGCCCGCGGAGCAGACCGCGTCGATGGCTCGCGACAGCGCCACGAGGTCCACGGCCGAGCCGGTCTCCTCGATCGCCCGCGCGTCGGCATGGGTGATCTTGGCGACGATGTCGGACAGGGAGTCGCTGGCCGAGATCTGGCCGGTGATCGGAGCGCCGGAGTTGTGGTCGGTCTCCTCCCACTGCGCGGCCCGGGCCAGCGCGATCCGCAGCTCGGGATAACCGTTCAGCCCGATCGCCCGGCAGAACCGCAGCACGGTGGTCTCCGACGTCTGGCAGCGGCGGGCCACGGCAGTGATCGAGCTCTCCGACACCCCTGCCGGATCGGCCAGCACGGCCTCGGCCACCCGCTGTTCGGCCGGACGCAGATTCGGCATCGCGCCACGGACCCGAACCAGCACCGACACGGCCGGACGTTGAGGGTTTCCCACCCCCGCCTCGGCGCTCTCCCCGCTCACCATCGTCGCACTCACCCTCAGCCACCTCTCCCCGATAAGAACTCGACCGGCGGCCCAGAATTTTCTTTCCGTCGCGTCCTTTTGCGGCAGCCTACTCGTCAATTCCCCTGGCCACCGGCGATCCCCACGATCCCGCATTCCTCGACCGGGCGCCAGCACCCACGCAAGAACACCCGAACCCCGGCGCCGGGGACCGTGTCGGCCCGGGCATCGAGACCGGTGTCGGCCCGGGCATCGAGACCGGTGTCGGGCCAGGCGTCGAGACCGGTGTCGGCCCGGCGACCACGGGGGCTCCGGTCAGCCCTCGCCACCCGCTCCGACATCCCGCTTCAGTCGCCGGCGCGCAGCGTCTCGGCCAGGAAGCGTGTGGTCGTGCCCCACGCGATCACGGCTGCTTGGGGGTGGTGGAAGATCGGGTTCGGGTTGTCGAAGGCGTGCCCCGCTCCCGGGTAGGTCTCGAACTGCGTCCGCGGGCCGGTGACGGCCGTGCGGATCTCGGCCACCGTCTCCGGCGGCAGATAGGTGTCGGCGAGCCCGAAGTGGTACAGACTCGGCGCATCCACCTCACCGGCACGGTGCAGCAGTTGCGGGAGCGCCGATCCGTAGTAGCAGACCAGCGCGTCCGGCCGATCCTCGGCGGCGACCTCGAACGCCAACCCACCGCCGAAGCAGAAGCCCAGCAGACCGACCGGCCCGGTCACCTCGATCAGACCGCGAACGTGTTCCAGGGTGGCCACACCATCGGCCACCGCGGCCGGCCAGTCCAGCCGACCGACCGCCGCCACCGCCTGCTCGAGCGCGTCCGGACCGTCGGGGATTTCCACACCGCCGAGGCGCCAGTAGAGCTGTGGTGCACACACGACGTAGCCCAACTCGGCCAGATCCGCACACCGGCGGCGGATGTAGTCGGTGACACCGAAGATCTCCTGGAAGACCACCACGCCCGGACCGGACCCCGCGGCCGGGTGCCACAGCTGCGCCGGCATGATCCCGTCGCGGGTCCGGATCTCAATCGGCCTCGCCTCAATGCTCACCGGCACAACGTAGCGGGAGCCTGGTCGGCGATCGGCGCCACGTCAAATGTCTTGGTATCACGATGCTCTGCGAGGTGGCACGCCATGGCGGAAGCGGACCGCATGACCTCGATCAGCCGAGCCAGTGGCTGCTCCATGCGCTCGCCGACCACCGCTGTATGCGGAATGGTACGCCGGACTTGTGTG
>DASTGF010000147.1:0-15707 GCA_035719255.1 Microlunatus sp.
GACGCGCTCATGCGCATCGACCTGCCTGCCAGCGTCGACGTGAACATCCAGTAGGGCAAGCAGATGACGATCGATAGGCAGATCACCGGGATCCTGGGCACCAAGCTCGGGATGACCCAGATCTTCGACGAGAACAACCGGATCGTGCCGGTCACGGTGGTCCAGGCGGGCCCGAACGTGGTGACGCAGGTGCGCACGGCCGAGAAGGACGGCTACGTGGCCGTCCAGCTCGCCTACGGGGCGATCGACCCCCGCAAGGTCAACAAGCCCGAGGCGGGCCACTTCGACAAGGCGGGCGTCACCCCGCGGCGGCACCTCGTGGAGCTCCGCACGTCGGACGCGGCCGAGTACGAGCTCGGCCAGGAGATCACCGCCGAGGTGTTCACGCCCGGCGCGAAGGTCGACGTCGTCGGCACCACCAAGGGCAAGGGCACCGCGGGCGTCATGAAGCGCCACGGCTTCCACGGCCTCGGTGCGAGCCACGGCACGCAGCGCAAGCACCGCTCGCCGGGCTCCATCGGCGGCTGCGCCACCCCGGGCCGGGTCTTCAAGGGCCTCCGGATGGCCGGTCGGATGGGCAACGAGCGGGTCACCGTCCAGAACCTCACCGTCCACGCGGTCGACGCCGAGCGCGGGCTGATCCTGGTCAAGGGAGCGATCCCGGGCAACAAGGGCGGCCTGGTCGTGCTGCGGACCGCCAACAAGAAGGGAGAGGTGGCGTGAGCGAGTCTCGTACCGTTGACGTGATCGGCGCCGCGGGCGACAAGGCCGGCACCGCCGAGCTCCCCGCCGAGCTGTTCGACGTCTCCGCCAACATCCCGCTGATCCACCAGGTGGTCGTGGCCCAACTGGCGGCTGCCCGCCAGGGCACCCACGCCACGAAGACCCGCGGCGATGTCCGCGGCGGTGGCAAGAAGCCGTACCGGCAGAAGGGCACCGGCCGCGCCCGCCAGGGATCGGTCCGCGCGCCTCAGTACGTCGGTGGTGGCGTCGTGCACGGCCCGCATCCGCACGGCTACAGCCAGCGGACCCCGAAGAAGATGATCGCTGCCGCGCTCCGCGGTGCGTTGTCGGACCGGGCTCGTGACGGCCGGGTGCATGTGGTCGCCGACCTGACCGCGGGTGACGCTCCGTCGACCAAGACGGCCCTGGCGACCCTGCGCGGAGCGACCGAGTCCGACAAGGTCCTGGTCGTGCTGCATCGCGACGAGGATCTGGCCTGGCTGAGCCTGCGCAACGTGGCCGCCGTCCACGCGCTCGCCGTCGACCAGCTCAACGCCTACGACGTGCTGATCAACGACGACGTGGTCTTCACCAGCGCCGCGCTGGCGGCCTTCGTCGGCGGTCGGGTGTCGGGCAAGTCGGCCAAGGCGGTCGCCACCGAATCCGAGGTAGCCGAGGACACCAGCGAACCGACGAACGAGGAGTTGCAGGTCAACGCCTCCGCCGCAGAGGTACTCGGCATCGACGACGAGGCCCTTCGACAGGCTCAGGGCACCGCTGAGGAGGACACCAAGTGAGCGCCGTCAAGATCCGCGACCACCGCGACGTCCTGCTCGCACCGGTCGTCAGCGAGAAGAGCTACGCGCTGCTGGACGAGAACAAGTACACGTTCCTCGTCGCGCCGTCCGCCAACAAGACCGAGATCAAGATCGCCGTCGAGGCGATCTTCAAGGTCAAGGTCCTCGGCGTGAACACGATCAACCGGCCGGGCAAGAAGCGCCGCACCCGGTACGGCACCGGTCAGCGCCCCGACACCAAGCGGGCCATCGTAACCGTGGCCGACGGCGATCGGATCGACATCTTCTCGGGCCCGGCGGCCTGAGCAGCAGGAGACGACGAACATGGCTATTCGCAAGTACAAGCCGACCTCGGCGGGACGCCGCGGGTCCTCGGTCGCCGACTTCGCCGAGATCACCCGGGACACCCCGGAGAAGGCGCTGCTGGTCCCGAGCCCGAAGACCGGCGGCCGTAACAACACCGGCAAGATCACCACCCGGCACATCGGGGGCGGTCACAAGCAGGCGTACCGGCTGGTCGACTTCAAGCGCTACGACAAGGACGGCGTGCCGGCCAAGGTCGCGCATATCGAGTACGACCCCAATCGCACTGCCCGCATCCCGCTGCTGCACTACGCCGACGGCGAGAAGCGCTACATCATCGCGCCGACCGGTCTGGGCCAGGGCTCGGCCGTCGAAGCGGGGGAGTCCGCCGACATCAAGCCGGGCAACAACCTGCCGCTGCGCAACATCCCGGTCGGTACCACCGTGCACGCCGTGGAGCTCCGGCCCGGGGGTGGTGCGAAGCTCGGTCGGTCCGCCGGTGCGAGCATCCAGCTGGTCGCGCGTGAGGGCAAGAACGCCACCCTGCGCATGCCGTCGGGCGAGATGCGGATGGTCGACGTTCGCTGCCGCGCCACGGTCGGTGAGGTGGGCAACGCCGAGCAGTCCAACATCAACTGGGGCAAGGCGGGCCGCAACCGCTGGAAGGGCAAGCGCCCGACCGTCCGCGGTGTGGCCATGAACCCGATCGACCACCCGCACGGTGGTGGCGAGGGCAAGACCTCCGGTGGTCGTCACCCGGTGACCCCCTGGGGCAAGCCGGAGGGTCGCACCCGCAACCCCAACAAGGCGAGCAACCGCCAGATCGTCCGCCGTCGCAAGACCGGCAAGAAGCGCTGAGTTAGGGAGCACGGAAGCAGATGCCACGCAGCCTCAAGAAGGGTCCGTTCGTCGACGATCACCTGGCCAAGAAGGTCGAGGGTCAGAACGCGCGCGGGACCAAGAACGTGATCAAGACCTGGTCGCGTCGATCGATGATCGTGCCGGACATGATCGGCCACACGATCGCCGTGCACGACGGGCGCAAGCACGTTCCGGTCTTCATCACCGATGCGATGGTCGGCCACAAGCTCGGCGAGTTCGCGCCGACGCGGACCTTCCGCGGTCACATCAAGGACGACCGGAAGGCTCGCCGGCGCTGAGCCGGTGGGATACGAGGAAACTGAGATGAGTACTTCACAGAAGGCACGTCCGCAGAGCTCGGCGGAGGTGGGCTCGCGCCCGACACGCCGCCAGGCGCTGCTCGGCGACCGTCCCGGGTCGTACGCGATCGCCCGCGGAGTGCGGGTGTCGGCCCAGAAGGCCCGGCGCGTGGTCGACGTCGTGCGCGGGATGGACGTCAGCGAGGCGCTGGTAACGCTGCAGTTCGCGCCGCAGGCCGCGAGTGAGCCGGTGTACAAGGTGCTGGCCAGCGCGGTTGCAAACGCCGAGCACACCGACAACCTCCGCCGCGACGATCTGTTCGTGTCGCAGATCTTCGTCGACGAAGGCATGACGATGCGCCGCATCCGCCCACGCGCCAAGGGCAGCGCGAGCCGGATCCTCAAGCGGTCGAGCCATATCACCGTCGTCGTCGAGTTGAAGAACGATTCCACGAGCTCGGCCTCCGGCCGAAGGGAGGCCTGAGCATGGGTCAGAAGATCAACCCGAACGGCTTCCGGCTCGGCATCACCACCGACCACAAGAGCCGTTGGTACGCCGACAAGCTCTACGCGAACTACATCGGCGAGGACGTCAAGATCCGCCGGATGCTGACCAAGAACCTCGAGCGGGCGGGCATCTCCAGCGTGGAGATCGAGCGCACCCGTGATCGGGTCCGGGTCGACATCTACACCGCGCGGCCGGGCATCGTCATCGGCCGCAACGGTGCCGAGGCGGAGCGCGTCCGTGGCGAGCTGGAGAAGCTCTCCGGCAAGCAGGTGCAGCTCAACATCCTCGAGGTGAAGAACCCCGAGATCGACGCTCAGCTGGTCGCGCAGGGTGTAGCCGAGCAGCTCGCCTCGCGCGTGCAGTTCCGTCGCGCGATGCGCAAGGCCCAGCAGAGCGCGATGCGCGCCGGCGCCCGCGGTATCCGGATCCAGTGCTCCGGCCGTCTGGGCGGCGCCGAGATGAGCCGTTCGGAGTTCTACCGCGAGGGCCAGGTGCCGCTGCACACGCTGCGCGCCGACATCGACTACGGCTTCCACGAGGCCAAGACGACCTTCGGCCGGATCGGCGTGAAGGTCTGGATCTACAAGGGCGACGTGTCCGGTTCCCGCGCCGAGCGCGCCGCGCAGAAGGCCGCTCGCAACGCGGCCGGTGGCCGGCAGCGTCCGGGCCGGCCGGCTCGCGGCGATCGTCCGCAGCGCGGTGGCCGCCGGCGTGCCGAGGGTGCTGCCGAGGCCGCCGTCGAGGCTGCGCCAGCGACGGTGGGCGCCCCGGAGACTGCAGGAAGTGAGGCGTAACCATGCTGGTTCCCCGTAGGGTCAAGTTCCGCAAGCAGCACCACCCGCGTCGGACCGGTGCCGCCAAGGGCGGTACGAAGCTTGCCTTCGGTGACTTCGGCATCCAGGCCATGGAGAGCTCGTACCTCACCAACCGGCAGATCGAGTCCGCCCGTATCGCCATGACCCGGCACATCAAGCGTGGTGGCAAGGTGTGGATCAACGTCTACCCCGACCGACCGCTGACCAAGAAGCCGGCCGAGACCCGGATGGGGTCCGGCAAGGGCTCGCCGGAGTGGTGGATCGCCAATATCAAGCCCGGTCGGGTGCTCTTCGAGCTCTCGGGCGTGCATGAGGACGTCGCCCGCGAGGCCATGCGCCTCGCCATTCACAAGCTGCCCATGAAGGCACGCTTCATCAAGCGCGAAGCAGGTGAGATCTGATGGCCAAGGCCCTGACCGCGGCCGAGCTGCGCGGGCTCAGCCGCTCCGAGCTCAACACCAAGGTGACCGAGCTGAAGGAGGAGCTGTTCACGCTCCGCTTCCAGTCCGCCACCGGGCAGCTGGAGTCGCACGGCCGGCTGCGCGCGGTCCGCAAGGACATCGCCCGGATCTACACCGTGCTGACCGAGCGCGACCTGGGCATCATCGATGATCCCGATGCCGAGGATGCGACCGTCGAGGAAGTGCCGGCGGCGCAGTCGAAGAAGGTGAAGGCCTGAAATGAGTGATGCAGTGACTGAAGGTATGCGACCCGAGCCCGTCGAGGCCCAGGGCTCCGGCCACGATGACGCTCGCGGGCGTCGCAAGGTTCGTGAGGGGTACGTCGTCAGCGACAAGATGGACAAGACCATCGTCGTTGCCGTCGAGGACCGGGTGAAGCACCGCCTGTACGGCAAGGTGCTCCGTCAGACCAGCCGGCTGAAGGCGCACGACGAGGCCAACCAGGCCGGTGTGGGCGACCGTGTCCGGATCATGGAGACCCGGCCGCTGAGCGCCACCAAGCGCTGGCGCCTGATCAGCGTGCTCGAGAAGGCCAAGTAGTTCCCGAGTTGTCGGAATACACGGCGTGCCAGAGCACGTCGACGATCTGACAAGTCGGGTTGAGAAATCCATCCGTTCCACCAGGCCCGCCCTTCCCATCGATCGGTAGGGAACCGGTGAGACAACCAGGAGACAGAAGATGATCCAGCAGGAGTCGCGGCTCAAGGTCGCCGACAACACCGGAGCCAAGGAGATCTTGTGCATCCGCGTGCTCGGCGGCTCGGGGCGTCGCTACGCCGGCATCGGCGACGTGATCGTCGCCACCGTCAAGGATGCGATCCCCGGCGGCAACGTGAAGAAGGGCGATGTCGTCAAGGCCGTCATCGTGCGGACGACGAAGGAACGCCGGCGTGCCGACGGTTCCTACATCAAGTTCGACGAGAACGCGGCCGTGATCTTGCGCGCGGACGGCAGCGAGCCGCGGGGCACCCGCATCTTCGGGCCGGTCGGGCGCGAGCTCCGCGAGAAGCGCTTCATGCGCATCATCTCGCTGGCACCGGAGGTGATCTGAGATGGCTGACAACAAGCTGCACGTCGTGAAGGGTGACCGCGTCAAGGTCATCGCCGGCAAGGACAAGGGCCTGATCGGCGAGGTGATCGCCGTGTACCCCGACCGCAACCGGGTGACCGTCGCTGGCGTGAACATCGTCAAGCGGCACGTTCGCGACACCTCGGCGCAGCCGCAGGGTCGGCAGACCACCAAGGGCGGGATCGTCTCCCAGGAGGCTCCGATCGACGCCTCCAACGTCCAGCTGGTCGTCAAGAACGACGCCGGCGACGAGGTCGTCACCCGGGTTGGCTACAACCGCGTCGAGGTGACCAAGCGTCGTTCCGACGGCACGGAGTACCAGGCGTTCCGCAGTGTTCGGATCGCCCGCAAGACCGGAGAGGAAATCTGATGACGGTGTCCACCGAGACGCCTTCGACCGGCGCAACGCAGGAGAAGGTGCAGCCGCGCCTCAAGCAGCGTTACCGCGCGGAGATCGCGCCGGCGCTGGCGAGCGAGTTCAGTATCGCCAACGTCATGCAGATCCCTCGGCTGGTCAAGATCACCGTGAACATGGGTGTCGGCGAGGCCGCACGCGACTCGAAGTTGATCGACGGTGCGGTTCGCGACCTCACCACGATCACCGGTCAGAAGCCGGTCGTCACCCGGGCCCGGAAGTCCATCGCGCAGTTCAAGTTGCGTGAGGGCATGCCGATCGGCACCCACGTGACGCTGCGCGGTGATCGGATGTGGGAGTTCGCCGATCGTCTGCTGACCCTGGCGCTGCCGCGTATCCGTGACTTCCGTGGTCTGAACAGCTTTCAGTTCGACGGCCAGGGCAACTACACCTTCGGCCTGAACGAGCAGGTCATGTTCCACGAGATCGACCAGGATCGGATCGATCGGACCCGCGGTATGGACATCTCGTTCGTGACCACCGCGACCAACGACGAGCAGGGTCGGGCGCTGTTGAAGCACCTGGGCTTCCCGTTCAACGACAACCCGAAGCCGGCCAAGGCCAAGGCCAAGGGCCCGGCGTACGCGTCTCGCAAGAAGTGAGCAGGGAGATCAGCTAGATGGCAAAGACAGCGCTGAAGGTCAAGCAGTCCCGCAAGCCGAAGTTCGCCGTTCGGGCGTACACCCGCTGCCAGAAGTGCGGCCGGCCCAAGGCCGTGTACCGCAAGTTCGGGCTGTGCCGGGTGTGCCTCCGCGACATGGCGCACAAGGGCGAGCTGCCGGGCATCACGAAGTCTTCGTGGTGACGTGGCTTCCGGTCGGTCACTGCACCGGTAGGTCGGGCTCGGCCGCCATACGCCGCTCGCAGGCTCGCGGCTCCCGCCAGGGCCGCCACGCCTTCGGCCGACCGACGGAGGGTCGAACCTCCGCCGGCTGGCACGAACACCTCGCTTGATCCGCAGCTCGAAGACTCAGACCAAGACCTAACCACGAGACAGGTCCCCGCGGAGGAGTCCGCAAGGGGAAACCACTCGAGAGAGAAGAACCACACAGATGACCATGACGGACCCGATCGCGGACATGCTGACTCGGTTGCGGAACGCCAACCAGGCGTACCACGACACCGCGGTCATGCCGCACAGCAAGATCAAGGTGGGCATCGCCGAGATCCTGACGGCCGAGGGTTACATCGCGGGTTACACCGTGAACGAACCGGCCGCGGGCGAGGTCGGCAAGACCTTGTCGATCACTCTCAAGTACGGGCAGAACCGCGAACGTTCGATCGCCGGCGTTCGGCGGATCTCGAAGCCGGGTCTCCGCGTGTACGCGAAGTCCACCGCGCTGCCCAAGGTGCTGGGCGGCCTCGGTATCGCGATCATCTCCACCTCACAAGGCCTGCGCACCGACCGGCAGGCCCACACCGAAGGCGTTGGCGGGGAAGTCCTCGCCTACGTCTGGTAGGCCGCGGACACAGAAAGGAAGCGTGCACAATGTCTCGCATTGGCAGACTGCCGATCGCCGTCCCGGCCGGGGTCGAGGTCGACGTCGACGGCCAGAGCGTCTCGGTCAAGGGGCCCAAGGGCACCCTGCAGCATCGGGTCGCCGAGCCGATCACCGTGGCGCGCGGTGACAACGGCGACATCGAGGTGAGCCGTCCCAACGACGAGCGTCTCTCCAAGTCGCTGCACGGTCTGACCCGGACCCTGGTGTCCAACATGGTCACCGGCGTCACCCAGGGCTACGAGAAGAAGCTCGAGATCGTCGGCGTGGGTTACCGCGTGATCTCCAAGGGCCCGACCGAGCTCGAGTTCGCTCTCGGTTTCAGTCACCCGGTCCGCGTCACCGCGCCGGAGGGCATCACGTTCGCCGTGGAGTCGAACACCAGGTTCGCCGTCCACGGGATCGACAAGCAGCAGGTCGGTGAGGTCGCCGCCAACATCCGCAAGCTGCGCAAGCCGGAGCCGTACAAGGGCAAGGGCGTGAGGTATGCGGGCGAGAAGGTCCGTCGCAAGGTCGGAAAGGCTGGTAAGTGATGGCTGTCTCGCTTCGTGTCAACAAGCACAGCGCGGCCAAGCATGCGTCGCGGCTGCGGCGTCAGGTGCGTGGGCGGAAGAAGATCTTCGGTTCGCCGGATCGTCCGCGCCTGGTGGTGACGCGCTCGGCCAAGCACATCACCGCGCAGGTGATCGACGACGTGGCCGGTCATACGCTGGCCTCGGCCTCGACCATGGAGACGGATCTGCGTTCGGCCACCGGCGACAAGACCGACAAGGCCAAGCAGGTGGGGGCCAACCTGGCCGCCCGGGCCAAGGCGGCCGGGGTCGAGCGGGTCGTGTTCGACCGCGCCGGCAACAAGTATCACGGACGCATCGCGGCACTCGCCGACGGCGCCCGTGAGGCCGGCCTGGACTTCTGATCGGGACGAGAGAGGTAACAGCGATATGAGTGGAACCCAGCGCCGCAGCGGCGGCGGGGATCGCCGCGGTCGCGACGATCGTCGCGGTCAGCAGCAGGAGAAGAGCAACTACATCGAGCGCGTCGTCGCGATCAACCGGGTGGCCAAGGTCGTCAAGGGTGGTCGTCGGTTCAGCTTCACCGCGCTGGTCGTGGTGGGCGACGGCGACGGCACCGTGGGCGTGGGTTATGGCAAGGCGAAGGAGGTGCCGGCCGCGATCGCCAAGGGCGTGGAGGAGGCCAAGAAGCACTTCTTCCGCGTGCCGCGGATCCAGGGCACCATCCCGCACCCCGTCCAGGGTGAGAAGGCCGCCGGTGTGGTCATGCTCCGGCCGGCGTCGCCGGGTACCGGTGTGATTGCCGGTGGTTCGGCCCGTGCAGTGCTCGAGTGCGCCGGTGTGCACGACGTGCTCGCCAAGTCGCTCGGCTCGTCCAACGCCATCAACGTGGTGCACGCGACGGTGGAGGCCCTCCAGTCTCTGGAGGAGCCGGAGGCCGTGGCCCGCCGCCGCAACAAGCGGGTTGAGGACGTCGCTCCGGCGGCCCTGCTCAGGGCTCGGGCCGAGGTGGGTGCGTGATGGTGCGGCTCAAGGTGAAGCAGGTCAAGTCCTCGATCGGCGGCAAGTCCAACCAGCGCGACACGTTGCGCTCGCTGGGCCTGAAGCGGGTCGGCGACGAGGCCGTCAAGGAAGATCGTCCGGAGATCCGCGGCATGCTCGCCACGGTGACCCACCTGGTCAGTGTTGAGGAGGTCGACTGATCATGGCTCTCAAGGTTCATCACCTCCGCCCGGCGCCGGGTGCCAAGACCGCCAAGACCCGTGTGGGTCGCGGTGAAGGCTCCAAGGGCAAGACCGCCGGACGGGGTACCAAGGGCTCGAAGGCTCGCCAGACCATCGGTGAGAACTTCGAGGGTGGTCAGATGCCGATGCACATGCGGGTGCCGAAGCTGCGCGGCTTCAAGAACCCGTTCCGCGTCGAGTACCAGGTCGTCAACGTGGCCCGGCTCGCCGAACTGTTCCCGCAGGGGGGCACCGTCGGTGTCGACGAGCTCGTGGACGCCGGTGCCGTACGCGCCGGCCAGCCGGTCAAGGTGCTCGGCAACGGTGAGTTGTCGGTGGCCCTGCAGGTGAGCGCGCACGCGTTCTCCGGCAGCGCCAAGGAGAAGATCGCCGCGGCCGGTGGGAGCACCACCGAGCTCTGAGGCTCGTTCGCGCGTACGTTCGCACAGGGTGCGGATCGCAGAATCTCTCTGCGGTTCGCACCCTGTGTGCGTGTACTCGCCTTCCCAGTGCCTGCCCGGCCTGGTGCTTCGGGGCCTGGTGCTGGTGCTGGTGCTGGTGCTGGTGCTGCCAGGATGGGGCTTCCGGGCTGTGCCTGCCCCTTCTCTCCCCGGAAACTGTGCGCGTACGACAGCGACACGCCGGGCGAGCCTGTCGTTTCTGCACATTTCCGGGTGGTCAAAGGAGCGGAGCCGTCCCCGTCTCATGCGACCGTCCCTGCGGACTGTGCGCGTACGACAGCGACACGCCGAGCTGGCCCGCCGTTCACGCACAGTCCGGGACGGGCTGCGGGGGAGTCGTTCGGTGGTCTGCGCCGCGCTGGCCGATGGCAGCGTTCATGGTGGGTTCGTGCCGGGAACTCCCGGCATGAATCCACCATGATGGATCGCTGCGATTCCCGTCTGTTGACGGGTCTGCTCCTGCGACCGGGAGCGAATGTACGCAGCGGGCGCGGACGTGAGATCGGGGACCCCCCTCACGTGGACTGTGCGCGTACGACAGCGACACGCCGAGCCGGCGCGTCGTATCCGCACACACTCTTCGGTGGCGGAGGAGCTACAGCCTCCCCACCCCGCGGACTGTGCGCGTACGACAGCGACACGCCGAGCCGGCGCGTCGTATCCGCACACTCTTCGGTGGCGGATGAGCTGCAGTTTCCCCACCGCCGCGGACTGTGCGCGTACGACAGCGACACGCCGACGGACTCTGTCGTTCAGTCCCACTTGCCGGGTACTGCACCGGGGAACCGACGACGGACCCGATGAACCGACGACGGACCCGATGAACCGACGACGGACCCGATGAACCGACGACGGACCGGGGGGAACCGACGACGGACCCGGGGGAACCGACGACTGACGCGGGGAGCACGAGACCCCACGACGCTCAGCCGGGGGAGCGGGCGCCCCAGGCGTGCTCCCAGACGAAGGCGTGACTTCCGGCCTCGGCGGCTGCGGTATCCGGGTCACGGTCCCGGATGGCCTCGACCAGCCGGTTGTGGTCGACGTACGCCTCCGGATGTAGTTCGGGCCCGACATCGGCCCGCAGGAAGTCGCGGACCACGTCGACCAGGTCGGCATAGAGCGCGGTCAGCACCGGATTATGGGACGCTGCCACAACCGCAAGATGGAACGCGGTGTCGGTGTCCACGAAGCCGCCGGCGTCGCCGCGTGCCCATGCCTCCTCGCGCCGGGCCAGGGCCGCCTCCAGGGCGATCACATCCACGTCCGTACGCCGTAGGGCGGCGAGACCGGCCGCCGGCCCTTCCAGGGCCGACCGAAGCTCGGCCACGTGCCGGGTCTCCGCTCCCGCGAAGCGGCGTTGCATCACCGCGGCGAGCTCGCTGGTGGCTACGACGTACGTCCCGGAGCCTTGGCGGATGTCGAGCAGGCCGTTGTGCGCCAGCGCCCGCACCGCCTCGCGGACGGTGTTACGGGCGACCCCGAGCGAGGCGACGAGCTCCGGCTCGGTCGGGATCTTCGTGCCGACGGGCCAGGCTCCGGACACGATCTGCTGACGCAGGCGCTCGATCACCGCCTCGGCGCGGGCAGCACGGGGCGGCAACTGGCCAAGATTCATCCCATCATTATATGATTCCTCGGTGACAGCGTCGACCGACTCGCCATCCTTCACGTCGGGGGCCTCTGCTCGCCGCCCGGTCGTCGGACCCGCGGCGGGGGTCGGGGTCGTCGTGGCGATCGGCTTGGCCGCGTTCAACCTCCGCCCGGCGGTGACGAGTGTGGGTCCCCTGCTCGAAGAGGTCCGGACGTCCCTGGGCATGAGCGGCGCGGTCGCCGGCCTGCTGACCGGGTTTCCGGCCCTTTGCTTCGTTGTGGCCGGCGCGTCGGCGCCGCGCCTGGTGCGCCGCTTGGGTCCAGCCCTGGTGCTGATGGCGGCGATGGCGACGGTGGCCATCGGACTGGCCCTCCGGCCGTACGTCGGTGGCACGACCGGCACCTTTCTGCTGTTCAGTGCTGCCGCACTGGCCGGCATCGGCGTGGCCAACGTGGTCATGCCGGTCGTGGTCAAGCGGTACTTCCCCGAGCGGGTCGGCACGCTCACCGGCTTCTACTCGATGGTGCTGACCCTTGGGGCCTCACTCGCGGCGGCCACGACCGTGCCGTTGACGCACGCGCTCGGCGGCGACTGGCGGGCCGGTCTGGCGTTCTGGGCGATGCCGGCGCTGCTGGCCGTGATCGCCTGGCTCCCGGTCGTGCGGCGAGACCGGCGAACCCGGGCCATTAGGGCGGTGGAACGGGCCGCGCACGCCGCGTCGAGCGGCCCACGCGTCTGGCGCAGCCGGACGGCTTGGGCGTTGGGGATCTTCTTCGGCCTGCAGGGCTCCGGTGCGTACGTCGTGATGGGCTGGCTGCCCCAGATCTTCCGGGATGCCGGTTTCTCCGCTGAGACGGCCGGCCTGCTGCTCGCCGCGACACCGGCGGTCGGCATCCCGCTGTCGTTCCTGTTGCCGTCGCTGGCTGGTCGGATGCGGAGCCAGGGAGGGCTGGTGGTCGCGCTGAGCGCGCTCGGCCTGGTGGCCTACGCCGGGCTCGGTGTGGCCCCGACCGCCGCGCCCTGGCTGTGGGTGGTGCTGCTCGGCGCATCGCAGTCGACCTTCCCGCTGGCGCTGGCCATGATCGGGCTCCGCGCCCGGTCGACCACCGGGGTGGTGCGCCTGTCGGCGTTCGCCCAGAGCCTGGGCTACCTCCTTTCCGTAGCGGCGCCGGTGCTGGTCGGTGTGCTCTACGCGCAGACCGGCGGTTGGAGCGTGCCCATCGCCTTGATGGCGGCCCTGCTGGTGCCCCAGGCGGTGACCGGCTATCTCGCCGGCCGCCCGCGCTGGATCGAGGACGAGGTCAGCCTTCCCGGGGTAGGAGCCGAGCGCCGCTAGGCCGACCGAGCGCAGGTCCGCAGGCGGGCTTCACTCGATCTCGACGCCGGGTTGGGTGGCGGCCCACGCCGTGGGCACGTCCGTTGCGGCGTCGTGCTGGGTCCGTCCGGTGGAACGCATCGACGGCTTGACCCCGACCACCGGGCACTCGGCGTTGAGCAGGATCGCCTGGGCGGTGCTGCCGGTGATGAGCTTGCCGATCGGGTTGCGGCGCCGGATGCCGATGACGACGAGGTCGGCCTCGGCATCCGCCTCGGCCTCCAGCATCGCCTCGGCGGCGGACTTGCCATCGGTAGGCCGGCGGATCTCGTAGCTGAGTTTGAACTCGTTCAGTTGCTTCTCCAGCGCGTCGATGTCGGCGGAGGTGGCGAACTGAGGATCGGAGTAGTCGCCGTTCTTGGCCGTGTTCAGCACGATCAGCGAAGCGTTCTCGTGGCGCGCCTCGGCGATCGCCCAGTCCAACGCGGCGATGCCCTCGGGCGTGGGGATGTAGCCGACCAGGATCTTCATGGTGCTCACCCTAGGGATGTCGCATCATCACAGCCAGTTCTTCGGCCCTCGATGTGCCGACCATTTGTGACCGGAGCGAGCTGAGTTCGCGATGTCCGCTCCGGGGCGAGTCCTTGATAGAGTCGGGCGGTCCCGGACGACGGGGCAGAGTTGGCCTGCTCGCGTACGGTCGGGTCGGTCGTACGAGCGAACAGTGAAGGGAGGGGTGGAGTGCTCGCAGCGTTTGCCAATGCATTCCGGACCCCGGACCTGAGGAAGAAGATCTTCTTCACCTTGATGATCCTGGCCATCTTCCGGCTGGGTTCCATCATCCCGGTCCCCAACGTCAACGTGAAGCAGGTGGACTTCTGCCTCAAGCAAGCCACCTCGGGTGACACGCAGGGCCTCTACTCCCTGATCAACCTGTTCTCCGGTGGGGCCCTGCTGCACCTGGCGGTGTTCGCGCTGGGGATCATGCCCTACATCACCGCGAGCATCATCCTGCAGCTGCTGACCGTGGTCATTCCGCGGCTCGAGGCGCTGAAGAAGGAAGGCTCTTCGGGTCAGGCGAAGATCACGCAGTACACCCGATATCTGACGCTGGTGCTGGCGGTGCTGAACTCGACCGCCTTCGTCACCCTCGCGGTCAACGACCAGCTCTTCACCGGGTGTACGGGCATCGTCTACACCAAGGACGTCTTCCCGATCATCGTCATGATCCTGACCATGACGGCGGGCACCAGCGTCATCATGTGGATGGGTGAGCTCATCACCGAGCGCGGCATCGGCAACGGCATGTCGGTGATGATCTTCACCCAGATCGCTGCCACCTTCCCCGCCGCTCTGTGGGGCCTGCGGGTCGCCCGCCCGGGTGCCAACGGCTGGATCGTGTTCCTGCTCGTCATCGCCCTCGGCCTGGTCGTCATGGCCGGCGTCATCTTCATCGAGCAGTCCCAGCGCCGGATCCCGGTGCAGTACGCGAAGCGGATGGTCGGCCGGCGGATGTTCGGCGGCACCACGACGTACATCCCCATCAAGGTCAACCAGGCCGGCGTCATCCCGGTGATCTTCGCCTCGTCGCTGCTCTATCTCCCGGCCCTGTACGCGCAGTTCCGACCGGACTCCAAGGTCTCGTCGTGGATCTCGGGGCACTTCGTGCGCGGCGACCACCCGATCTACATGGTCACGTTCTTCCTGCTGATCGTGTTCTTCTGCTACTTCTATGTGGCCATTACGTTCAATCCCGAAGAGGTGGCCGACAACATGAAGAAGTACGGCGGCTTCATCCCCGGGATCCGGGCGGGCAAGCCGACCGAGAACTACCTGTCGTACGTGCTGGCCCGGCTCACCTTCCCGGGTTCGCTGTACCTGGGCCTGATCGCCTTGCTGCCCTCGGTCGCGTTCATCTTCCTCAACGCGAACCAGAACTTCCCCTTCGGCGGTACGTCGATCCTCATCATCGTCGGCGTCGGTCTCGACACGGTCAAACAGATCGAGAGCCAGCTCCAACAACGCAACTACGAAGGGTTCTTGCGCTGATGCGACTTCTCATCATGGGACCGCCCGGAGCCGGCAAGGGTACGCAGGCGAAGCGGATCGGCGAGCACTACGCGATTCCGGCGATCTCCACCGGCGACATCTTCCGGGCGATGCAGACCGCGGACACGCCGCTGGCCCGCCAGGTCCGCGAGATCATGGCGTCCGGCGGATACGTGAGTGACGAGATCACCAACCAGATCGTGGCCGAGCGACTGGCTGACGCCGACTGCGAGCCGGGCTTCCTGCTCGACGGCTATCCGCGGACCCTGAAGCAGGTCGACAACCTCGACGCGCACCTGGCTTCGGTGGGCAAGCCGCTGGACAAGGTCGTCTCCCTCACCGCCAACGAGGACGAGGTCGTCGACCGGCTGCTCAAGCGAGCCCAGATCGAAGGCCGCGCAGACGACAACGAGGAGACGATCCGCAAGCGTCAGCAGGTCTACGCCGAGCAGACCGCTCCGCTGCTCGAGGTGTACGCCGATCGCGGCCTCCTGGTCGAGGTCGACGGGCTCGGCAGCGTCGACGAGGTCTCCGAGCGGATCTTCGCCGCGCTGGGCTGATACTCCCGGCTCGCGCACGCGGCGGGCCCACAATCCCGCTCGAGTCGTCACCGTCCGCGACGACGAAAAGGCGTGTCGCCGACGAAAAGCGTGTCGCCGCGGACAGCTCCTCCCTCCCGGGAGGGCCCCCCGCTCACGACGCTCGCCTGATACTCCCGGCTCGCGCAGGCGGGCCCACAATCCCGCTCGAGTCGTCACCGTCCGCGACGACGAAAAGGCGTGTCGCCGACGAAAAGCGTGTCG
>DASTGF010000148.1:0-2965 GCA_035719255.1 Microlunatus sp.
TCGAACGCTGGGTGGGTAGCCTCGGGTCCGACCATGTCGATGTGCTTGCGCTCACGGCGGAGCTGCTCTACCTGACCACCTGGGCTGGTAGGGCCTCCGGCGCGGTCGATTTGGGTGCCGACCTGCTTAAGCGGGCCGCCCGGCTGTTGCCCCCAACCCATCCGACTGCTCTCGCTGCCGCCGCACACCACACCCTCGCCCTGGCATGGGACGGACGCGCTGCCCTCGCGCTGGCGATCGGCAAATCAACCGCCGACCGCGCCACACTCGCGCTTGGACCGCACCACCCCACCAGTCTGCTTGCGCTGGCGAACACCACGTCCGCCTACGGATGGCTGGGCGATCACGGTCAAGCCCGGCAGATGGGCTGGCTCGCCTACGAGCGAGCGAACTGGGCGCTCGGACCGGATCATGCGTTGACGCTGCACGCCGCGGCGATGTTCAGCTACGCGGCACTTTGGCTGGGGGAAATCGATCACGCCCACCAGTTGGCTCAGCAGTCGTACGAGCGAGCGCGGCGAGTCCATGCGGACGATCATCCGACGACCTTGTGGCTTGCCTCCACATTGGCGTTCGCCTGGATCCGATTGGGCCGGATCGACGACGCCTGGCAGCTGGCGAAGGATTCACACGGCCGCGCCGCTGCTGCGATGGGTGCCGATCACACGGTCACCCTCGTCGCGGGGTCGGTCGCTGGTCTCGCCGCGCTGCGGGCCGGCGCCATCGACCACATGCGTGCCGTTGCCAATCCGACCTGGCATGGTCTGGTGCGCGTGCATGGTGTCGATCATCCGGTCGCCCTCGGCGTCGCCACAACCATCTGCCTCGGCTCTGCGGCCGCCGCCGATGCGGGGCTTTGCGCGCTGACCTTTGCGTGGGACACCTCGATGCGGTCGGTGGGTGCCTTCGGTTTCGATCATCCGAACTCGGTGAATGCCCGCCGCTCCGCCGAGGCCTTGGACACGCTCCACAGGTTGAAGGTGAACTGAAACACCGTCTCGGCAGACTTCCTGACGTTCCGGAGGTTTCCGAACCGCCATGCTCAACCGACAGGAGCGTCATGTCGACCCCGTCTCTGGTACGTGCCGGTGTGGTCGCGATCATCGTTGGCGGCGGCCTGGTGGCGAGTCCACCGGTCGCGGGCGCCGCATTTTCTGGCGGCCCACCGGTCTGCGGCGGCCTGATCGCCTACAACCGGAACCCGGGCATCCCGGGCACCCTGGTCGCCAGCCAGATCCTCGCGATCCCGGCCGGTGCGCCAACCGATGGAGCACCGCGGGTGATCTGGGATGATCCCGCCGAAGCTCATGCTGAACTGGATCCTGCCTGGTCTCCCGATGGGCGATCGATCGCGTTCGCAACAGTTGAGCCCGCCGGCGTCTCGGCCGAGGGCTTCCCCTTGATCAACTCCAGGTTGAAGGTTCTGCGACCCGGGGCATCCGAGCCGGAGACGGTGATCGAACAGCTCGGTCAACGAGGCGGACTGCGGCAACCCACCTGGTCCCCCGACGGCACACGCATCGCTTACCTCACGGGCGTCCCACCGATCGACAAGCCCTATCAGGGACTGTCGTGGGTGCATGTCGTCGACGTGGCCACTACGTCCGACAGATTCCTGACCGGAGTGGAGCTGACCGCGCAGCGGACCGTCGCCCTGACCTGGTCACCCCGCGGGGATCAGTTGCTGTTCACGGCCTGGGAGGTCAACACCGGTAACTGGACCATCTACTCGACCCGGCCGGACCCCGCCGACCCGCAGTTGACAGCCCGGGTCTCGAACGACCCCTCCCGCGAGCCTCGGGTCAACGTTGCCCTGCCCGTAATGTATCCGGCGTACCTGCCGGGAGGCAGCGCGCTGCTCGTCGAACACGAGGGTGCGGACGAAGCATCAACCGGCCTGGACCTGACCAGCACCGGGTTCGATCGATTCCTTCCGGTCCTTATCGCCGAGGGCTTCAACGGTCAAGCAGACTTCGGCATCTCGCCCCTGCAGGCCGTGTACCGGCACGGCACCGGCAACAACCTCCTGAGCCCGAACGAGTCGTCGATCGAGGTGCTGACCCTGCCGTCCGGCCGTTCGAAAACGCTGGTTCCCCCCGAGGATGGCGTGCTGGTCGATCAGCCCGACTGGCAGCCGGCCTTCGGATGCCGACCCTGGCCATTCACCACCTGAGCCGGTACTCGGCCGGGATGGCCAATTCACTGCCTGACCGGGCCCGTCTGGAAGGAAACCCAAGATGAGCAACGAACTGAGTGCGCGGCGCTGGAGCAAGACCGTCGCGGCGGTCGTCGCGACGGTCATTATGGCCATCGCCACACCGACCGCCCTCGCCGCTCCGGCCGGCGCGGCGGTATCGCCGCCGCCCACCTGTGCCGCCGGAGAGGCGCCAGTGCTGTACCAGGACCAGTGGTATTGCCCCGGAACCGCGATCGGGGTGAAGAACACCACTTACGGCACCGGTCAGCGCATCGTCATCACCGGCGTGTCCGTCACCGGAATCCGGGGCACGACTGCCACCGTCTCAAGCACGACCGTGACAGCCTGCCCACCGGACCAGTACTGCGGGGCTCTCGTGACCATTACCGTCACCACGATCAGCGTGTCGCTGGCCGGACTCGCCGTCCGGCCGGCCGTCGGTTCGTACGGCGACCTCTACGGCGTCACTGGCAAGGGCACCCTCACCGCCACCGGGTTCGTCGTCCGGGACGGCAGCGGCGTGTGTACCAACCCGGACTTCTGTTAGTACTGCAACCGGACTTCGTGATCTTGGGCGTGTTTGCGCTGGTCAGGGCGGCCACCGGGCGATCATCCGGTGTTTGTGTCGAACAACGAAGACGCCGCGGTGGCCGCGGCGCACAGCGTAGACCCCGCTGAATGGTGGGACGGCTTCGGTCAGGTGTTGGACCGGATCGGTGGCAGGTTCACCCGATGCGAGCCGCGCCGGAACGCGGCATCGTTGATGCT
>DASTGF010000149.1:0-19901 GCA_035719255.1 Microlunatus sp.
CCGATGGGCTGGGGCAACCAGACCTGAGCAACGGCCCGCTCGTGGGCGCACCGGGCCTTGAAGTCCAGATCGTCCATCAGCGACTCGGCGTGCCGGTACGCCGCCACCGCGTCCGCGATCAGGCCGTTGCGCAGCAGCCGCCGGGCACCGGCGACCACGATGCCGGGATCGTCCACCGGCGCGCCCGGCCGCCCGAACACGCTGCTCATCCATTCCTCGTCGGGTGGCAGCGCGGACCCTCCCTGGTGCAACAGTCGAGCGACCGAACCCCAATCCTCCGCCCGCGCGTACGCTCTCACCGCGGCGGTGGTCCGCCCGGAGTCCTCGAGCAGTGCGGCACTCCGCGCATACAGGTCGCGGGTCGCCGGAGCCCCCAGCTCGTCGACCAGCACCACCTCCAGATGGGTCTGCAGCACCTGGTGGTAACGGAAGGTCAGGCCACCGTCGGTGCTGGTGGTGAAGAACTGCTCGCGCTCCAGCTCGTCGAGCACCGCAGCGCTGCCGGGCTGGCCGAGCAGCGCGTCGCAGAGGTCGCCGGTGAGTACGCCGAGGGTGCAGGTCGCCAGCAGGAAGGTCCGCCGCTCCGGCGCGAGACCCTCGACCACGTTGCGGGCAAGGTAGGACCTGATCAGCCGCGAGCGGCCCGTCAGCTCGTCGATCGCCCGTTCCCGGTCGGCCCGGGTCATCCCCGCGGTCGCCAGGTGGAACAGCTGCAACCCGGCCGCCCAGCCGCCGGTCCGACGGGTCAGGGCAGCGGCGGCCTCCGGCGACAATGGGCGCTGATAGACCGTACGGAACAGCTCCTCGACCTCCCAGGATCGGAAGCGGAGGTCCTCGCCGTCCAGCTGGCCCAGCTCGCCGTCGAGCATCAGCCGGGTGGTGTTGATGGTCGGCGGTCGGCGGCTGCCCCAGGCCATCCGGACGTGCCGCGGTCTGAGCACCGCGACGCGTTCGAGGGCCGTCTCGGCCCGGGTCCCGGCGATCACGTGGAGATCATCGACGACGATCCGCACCGGCCGGTGGTCGGACTCCAGAGCCGCCAGCAGCGCGTCGACGGTGCCACCGGTGCAGGCGCGCTGGATGACGTCGTCCCCGTACGCTCCGGTCAGACTGTGCACCAGGTGCCGGACCAGGTCGCCCTCGTCGTCGTCCTCGGTACTGGCGCGATACCAGGCGGAGGGCTCTTTCGACGCCGCGGCGACCCGGCTCAGCACGGTGGTCTTGCCCGATCCGGGGGGCCCGAGCACGAGACCGATCGGTGGCGCATCGGCCGCCCCCAGCCGCTGCTCGAGACGGTCGCGCACCAGACCACGAGGGTCCGGTCGGCGAACCTTCTCCAGCAGGACGACAGCGTCCATCACGTCACCAAACTCCAGAGGGGATGCCGAGAACATAAACCCCCGCGCTCAGGCATGTCACCGTTTTATGAAGCCCAGAACGGGAAACGCGAAGATCCACGAACATCGCCCGGACAATGCCAGAACGCGGATCACGGACGAGGACGGACCGACCGATCGGGGACGACCCCGACCGCGGGACGGGCCGATCCGATCGGCGGCGGGACCCGCGTCGCAGCGCTGGACATCGGTGGCCCCGGACGGCGTCCATCAGCCGAGGTCGAGGGCCTCGGACGGATCACCGTACGGGTTGGCGCCGGTGCCCAGCGGATCGCCGGTGCCGAGGGCCTGGTCACCGAGCCCTGCACCCTGCCCCAATCCCGCACCCTGGCCGATTCCCTGGCCGATCCCCTGGCTCACGCCCGGCATGCCCAGACCGTCTGTTCCGACCGCGGCGGTGCCGAGTCCGGGCTGACCGATACCAGCACCGAGCGTGGCTGCCTGACCGAGGCCCACCTGGCCGGAGCCGTTCTGGCCCACGCCGTTCTGGCCCACGCCGTTCTGGCCCGGGGGCGTACCGGGACCCGGCACCTGCGCGCCCGGGTTCAGGGTGGACGCCGCCGATAGCGGGTCCGAGTGATATTCGACCTCCACCCCGTCGGCGATCCCATCACCGTCGGTGTCGGCCTTCAGCGGATCGGTACCCAGCGAGGCTTCGCTGGCGTCGGACAGGCCATCGGCATCGGTGTCGGCCTTCGCCGGGTCCGTGCCGGCCAGCTTCTCCGTACGATCCGACAGGCCGTCCCGGTCGGTGTCGACCACCCCATGGCGAACGTTCTCGGCGAACTTGCCCGTGCCGACGACACCGGCGACACCCGGCAGCCGACCGGCATCGGTTCCGAGCGCAACCTCCTGCGCGTCCCCGACGCCGTCGGCGTCGGTGTCCGCGGCCAGCGGATCGGTGTGCGACACGAGCGCCTCGTAGCCGTCGGAGAGGCCGTCGCCGTCGGAGTCGGCCTTGGTCGGATCGGTGCCGGCGAGCTTCTCGAAGGCATCGGTCAGCCCGTCGTGATCGCTGTCCGGGTCGGAATCCTTCACCCCCGGCAGCCGGGAGCCCACCGGTTGGTTCAAGGGGCGCCCGCCGTCGATGGCGTACGTATTCATCGCGGCATTGGCGCCACCGTTCAGGGCGCCACCGTTCAGGGTGCCGTTGGACGAGGCTCCATTCACCGGCGAGCCGTTGGTGGAGCCTCCGTTCACCGAGGAGCCGTTGGCCGCCGCTCCGGCCCGCGCGGCTCCGTCGGCGGCGGCTGTCCCGGCACCGGTGCGTGCCGCCGCCCCACCGTCCGCCGATCCGGTCGAGCCGTAGACACCCGCACCGGAGGCCGCCGCGGCCCGGTCGGCCGGGGAATCCGCGGCCGGCAGGCCCTGATCCGAGCCCTGGGGGTTCAGCGAATCGCGATACGCCTTCTGCCCGCGCTCGTCGGAGATCCCGGGGATCGTCGCCGCATAGTTGAACCGGTGCTTGGCCGACCACTCGCCCACGCCGTACTTGGTGCCCTTCGCCTCGACCGTCCGCCCATCGCCGAGGCTGATCGCGACATGCGCCTGACCGGCGGGCAGTCCACCGGAGGGTTCCCGGGAGAAGTAGAACAGCAGTGCGCCCTTGGTCTTCAGCGCCTGCTCGACGGGAATCAGGTTGTTCATCCGCTTCAGCTGCATGTACTGGTACTCAGCGGTGCTGTCCAGCTTGACCCCGGCCTGCCGGGCCGCCCACTGGGTGAACGAGGAGCAGTCGAAGGTTTTCGGGTCCGCAGCGGTCGGCGTCCGCGGAGCGCCGTACACATAACGATCACCGATCTGCTGCTTCGCCGAGGACAAGAACACCGAGAGCTTGTCGTCGGCCGGCGTGGAGGAGCCGGTGCCCGCCGACGATCCGCTGGGAGCGGACGCGGGTGGTTGGGGGCTGGACGCGGCGGCCGCGGCCTGAGCGGCGGCAGCATCGGCCCGAGCCTGCGCCGCACCCTGCAGGGTACATGCCGGGGTCGGGGTGCGATCGAACGGGCCGCTGCTGGACCCGAGCGGATCACTGCCGTACTGGACCTCGAGCCCGTCGGTCACCCCGTCGGAGTCGGTGTCGGCCATGGTCGGGTTGGTGCCCAGTGATGCTTCGGCGGCGTCGCTCAGCCCGTCGCCGTCGGTATCTGCGCTGTTCGGATCGGTGCCGACCAGTTGCTCGGTCCGGTCGGACAGCCCGTCGCGATCGGTGTCTCGGACGCCGCCACGGATGTTCTCGGCGAGAAGACCCTCACCGACGACGTACGCCGTGCCCGGCACCGTGCCGGGATCGCTGCCCTGGGCCAGCTCGGCGGCGTCGCTGATCCCGTCGCGGTCGGTGTCGGCCGAGAGCGGATCGGTGTGCGAGATCGCTGCCTCGTAACCGTCGGACAGGCCGTCGCTGTCGGAGTCCGCCTTGGTCGGGTCGGTTCCGGCGAGGCGCTCGAACTCGTCGGTCAGGCCGTCGTTGTCGGTGTCCTGCGAGACCGGTTGGGTGGTCGCCGGCGTACCGGTGGTCGAGCCGCCCGTGGTCGCAGTTCCGGTGGCGGCGGTCGAAGATCCGTTCGCTCCGCTCGTCGTGCCGTCCGGGCCGGTGCTCGGCGGCACTCCCGGTGGATCGGCCAGCGGCCGGCCGGAGTCGATCTTGTCGTAGTCGCTCTCCGCCAGCGGTGTGAGCATCGGCGAGCCGTAGCCGTGCACACCCCGCGGATCCCCCGCGACGCCGATCTGCGCCTCGACCTTGTCGAGGTAGGTCCGGTAGTCGGCTCGCGAGCCCTTGTTGCGATCATGAGTGGTGGTCCACGGCCGCATGTCTCGACCGTGCAGGCTGATCGCGTACGCCGCGCGCGCGTTCGCGACGGGATCGTTGAGGTCGCCCCACTTGGTAGCCCGGGACCGATCGGCGTTGACGTTGATCTGCCACAGTCCGACCGAGTACTCCCCCTTGCTGTTCAGGGCTCCTGTGCGACCGCCGGACTCCGCCAAGGCGATCGCGGTCCAGGTGACGGCCTGGTGCGGAGTGAACCCGGCCGAGCGCGCAGCATCGTAGATCTCGCGGATCGACAAGGTGGTCGACATCGGCTGGACTCCTGGACGGGGACCCTGGTGACGCGCAGGGGTCGATCCCAGTCTACGGGGCCCGCGAGTGGGGGGACCCGGCCTTTTTCGTGACGATCATCGCCGGCACAGCCTGGGATCCAGCCAGGCCGCCGCCGCCGACAGCCGCGACCCGGGCCGAGAGGCTCACCGGGATCGTCCGCGGACCTACACTGTCCGAAACCTGACCACGATCGGGCCCTTAGGGGAGGATCCGAACCGGCCGACGAGGAGAGCGGGTGACCGAGACCGACCGCGACGCGCTCTACGCCCCCAGCCTGGTCGAGATGACCAGCCGCCGGCTGCGCGCCGAGATCCTTTCCGGCGAACTCGCGCCCGGTGAACGGCTGGTCGAGGAACAGATCCGCCAGCGGTTCGCGATCAGTCGTGCACCGTTGCGGGAGGCTCTGCGGCTGCTCGCCAACGAGGGCCTCGTCGAGCACCTGCCGCGCCGCGGTGCCCGCGTCACCGAGCTGTCCGAGACCGACGTCGACGAGCTGTTCGGTCTGCGCGCCCTGTTGGAGCGGTACGCCGTCAGCCAGGCCTTCCCGTTGGTCGTGACCCCCGCCGGGGCCGCCGCGGGAGCGGCCGATCCGCTCGCCGACGTACGCGCGCGCCTGGCCGAGATGAAGCGCGCCGACGCCGACGGTGATGATCTCCGGAAGGACGACGCGCACCGGGCGTTCCACGCCGCGATCGTGGCCCTCGCCGGCAACCATCAACTGGATCTGGCGATCGAGCCGATCTTGCTCCAGCTGCAGCGGCCGATGGCAGCAAACCTCCGCCGCGAGGCCGCCGTGCTCGGCACCGGCGCAGGGATCCAGCGTCACGAGAGCCTGCTGTGCGCGCTGGAGACCAACGACCTGCCGACGGTGCTGGCCGCCATGGACCAGCACGGCACCCGCCGCTACCTCTCCGGTGCCGCGACCCCCGCCTGACAGCCCCCGCCTTCCCCGCGAAGTGTGCGCAAACGACGGCGACACGCCGAGGAAGTCTGCCGTTTGCGCACAGTGCGCGACGGGACCGGCACCCGGAACGCACGTGAGGAGCAGCACAGCAGCCGGAGGGCAGCGAAACAGAGCCGTAACGGTTCGTGACCGTGACCGACACGAATTCTGTCGACAATCGACCGCATGGCGTATCCCACGGTCACCTCCGCGGTGGTCAGCGGCCCGACCCTCGGGCCGGGCATCGACGATCTGCTCCACGCGTACGGCCGCGGAACGACGACGCCCGACGCCGTCTGCGCGCAGGTGCTGGCGCGGATCGCCGAGCGCGGTGAGGACGGCACCTGGATCAGCGTCGCCACCCTTCCCGACGTGCTGTCCCGCTGCGCCGAGCTCGCCGCGACGCCGGGCGCACAGGCGCTCCCGCTCTACGGCGTCCCGTTCGGGGTGAAGGACAGCATCGACGTCGAAGGCTGGGAGACGACCCTGGCCTGCCCGGCGTACGCGTACACCGCCGCCGAGACCGCGCCGGTGATCCAGCGGCTGCTGGACGCCGGCGCGATCATGATCGGCAAGACCAATCTCGACCAGTTCGCCACCGGCCTCAACGGGACGCGGACGCCCTACCCGACCCCGCACAGCGTGTACGGCGGTGGCCTGATCTCCGGGGGATCGAGCTCCGGGTCGGCGCTTGCCGTGGCGCTCGGCGAGGTGCCGTTCGCGGTCGCCACCGACACGGCCGGTTCGGGGCGGGTGCCGCCGGCGCTGAACGGCGTCGTCGGCTTCAAGCCCTCACGGGGGACCATCAGCGCGGTCGGACTGGTGCCGGCGTGTCGCTCGCTCGACTGCATCAGCCTGATCGCCGGCTCGACGGCGGATCTGGTCACCGTCTACGACGTCGTCGCCGCCCCCGATCGGCGCGATCCGTGGAGCCGGAAGCGGGTCCGGCGCACCGTCGCGCCGGACGCTCTCTCCGTGGGACTGCCGCCGGCGACCGAGCTGGAGTTCTTCGGCGACGAGGACATGGAGGCCGCGCACGTGCGGGCCCGGGACCTGTGGGCGGAGCACTTCACCGTCCGGCCGGTCCCGCTGCGACCGTTCCTCGACGCCGGCGAGCTGCTCTATTCCGGTCCGTGGGTGGCCGAGCGCTATCTGGAGTTCGGCGACTTCCTCGCCGAGCACCCGGGCGAGGTGCTGCCGGTGATCGACAAGATCATCAGCAGTGGTGCGGCGTACACGGCGGTCGACGTGTTCCGTGCGCAGTATCGGCTGGCCGAACTCAAGGCCGTGGTCGCGGAGATCCTCAGCACCGTCGACGTGATCGCCCTCCCGACGATCGGCACCACCTTCAGCGTCGAGGAGGTGCTCGCCGACCCGATCGGCACCAACACCGCGCTCGGCCACTACACCCACTTCGGCAATCTGCTCGACCTCTGTGCCGTGGCCGTACCGGCGGGCCTCACCGCCGACGGTCGCCCGGTGAGCTGCATGGTCATCGGCCCGGCACTGTCCGACGACGTCGTGCTGACCGCCGCCGGCGCCTTCGCCGGCTCACTTCCCGTTCCCGCCTGACCCATCCACCCCCGCCCCGCCCGTCAGGAGGCCAACGTTGATCAACGACAACGCACCCGTACCCACCGTCGAGGCCGATCCCGGCCCGTTCCGGCTGCCACCCGGACAGGTCGCCCTGATCGTCATCGACATGCAGCGGGACTTCCTGCTGCCCGGCGGGTTCGGTGAGACCCTGGGCAACGACGTCGGACAGCTGGCCGCGGTGGTCCCGCCACTGCAAGCCGTCCTTGCCGCAGCTCGAGACGCCGGACTGATGATCATCCACACCCGTGAGGGTCACCGTCCCGATCTGTCCGACCTTCCGCCCGCCAAGCATCGTCGCGGCAAGCCGTCACTGCGCATCGGCGATCCGGGCCCGTACGGCCGGATCCTCATCCAGGGCGAGTACGGCCACGACATCATCGACGAGCTGGCGCCCGCTCCGGGCGAGCTGGTGATCGACAAGCCGGGCAAGGGATCCTTCTACGGCACCGATCTCGACGCTGTTCTGACCGGGGCCGGCATCACCACCTTGATCGTCACCGGTGTGACCACCGAGGTCTGCGTCCATACGACCGTCCGGGAAGCGAACGACCGTGGATACGAGGTGCTGGTCTTGTCGGACTGCGTCGGCTCCTACTTCCCCGAGTTCCAGCGCGTCGGCCTGGACATGATCTCCGCCCAAGGCGGCATCTTCGGCTGGGTGGCCGATTCTTCCGCCCTGCTTCCGCAGTTGGCAGCGCCCGCCAGCACGGCGGCCTGAATCTCTCGAGGGGACCGAACATGAGTATCAAGATCCCGACCCTGCGTACCAAGACCCCGGACGGGGAGACGCTGAAGATCCCGTGGTGGACCCGCGGCGACACCAACGCCTTCTTCGGCCTGGCCTTCAACATCCTCGTCAACGTGCTGACCCTGACCGCATTGTTGATCTTCGTGGTCAAGGTCCCCCAGGAGATGGTGCTCGGCAAGGTGCTGCCTGCCCTGGGCATCGCGCTGATCGTGGGCAACGCGTACTACACCCTCCTGGCCCGCCGGCTGGCCCGGCGGGAGAATCGGCTCGACGTCACCGCCATGCCGTACGGGCCGAGCGTCCCGCACATGTTCATCGTTGTCTTCGTGATCATGCTGCCGATCTATCTCTCCAGCGGCGACCCGATCAAGGCCTGGGAGGCCGGCCTCGCCTGGGCCTTCGTGATCGGGGTGATCGTGCTGATCGGCGCCTTCATCGGTCCGGTGATCCGCAAGATCACGCCGCGTGCTGCCCTGCTCGGAACCCTGGCCGGCATCTCGCTGAGCTTCATCTCGATGCGGCCGGCGGCGCAGATGTGGGAGGCGGCCTGGATCGGCCTTCCCGTTCTCGGCATCATCCTGGTCGGCTTCTTCACCGATCTGAAGCTGCCCGGCAACATCCCGATCGGCCTCGCAGCGCTCCTCGTCGGCACCGCGATCGGCTGGATCGGCGGTTACATGTCCGTGCCGGACGTGGCCGCCGCGGCCGGCGACATCGCCCTGGCCGTCCCGTCGCTGAATCTGGGCTTGCTGGCGGCGGGCCTGAGCAACATCGCTCCGCTGCTCGCCACCGCCATCCCGCTCGGCGTCTACAACTTCCTCGAGGCGATGAGCAACGTCGAGAGCGCGGCCGCCGCCGGGGACTCCTACAACCTGCGCAGCGTCCTGCTCGCCGACGGCACGGGCGCCATCGTCGGATCGGCGCTCGGCTCACCGTTCCCGCCCGCGGTCTACATCGGCCATCCCGGCTGGAAGGAGGCCGGCGGTCGCGCCAGCTACTCGATGGCCAGCGGACTGGTGATCGCGGTGCTGTGCTTCCTGGGCCTGTTCGGCGTGCTGTCGACCCTGCTGCCGATTCCCGCCATCGTGCCGATCCTGCTCTACATCGGCCTGCTGATCGGCGCGCAGGCGTTCCAGGCCACACCCCGTCTGCACGCACCCGCGGTGGTGGCGGCGATCATCCCGAATCTCGCGGCCTGGGGAGCCGGGTTGATCGATAACGCACTGGCGGCCACCGGGACCAGCGCGGCGCAGGTCGGCGAGGCGGCCCTGACCGGTGCCGGGCTGGTGTACCACGGCCTGCACGTGCTCGGTCAGGGAGCGGTCCTGGCGGGCATCGTGCTCGGCGCCATCGTCACCTTCATCCTGGAGCGCCAACTGTTCCGGGCCGCGATCGCGGCCGGAGCCGGTGCGGCCCTGTCCTGGGTGGGTCTGCTGCACGCCGACCAGGTGGAGTGGGGCGCTGCGCCGCAGGTGGCCCTCGGCTACCTCTTCCTGGCGCTGGTGCTGCTGGCGATCGGCGCCCTGCAGCGCAGGAACCCGAGTGCCGCACGGGTGATCGAGGAGGACTCCGCGGCACTGGTCGCGGAGTGAGAGACGTCTCGCCGGCTCTGGTCCGACAAGAACCCGGGGACGGCGAGACGGCGGGGAAGGCGCCGCGGGCCGCGCACCGGAGGGGAGTGGTGCGTGGCCCGCGGGCTTCGGTGACGGGTCACCCGGCGCTCCTGCCTGGATCGGCGCGGGGTGAGGCCAGGCGGATGGAGCGCCGGGTGACCGATCGGTCCGGACGGCCGGCTAGTGGCCGGGGCCGGAACCGTTCGTGGTCGGCGGTGCGTACGCCCCGCCTGCAGGGTAGCCACCGACGTACGGACCGGTGGCCGGAGACACGCTCGGCATCGGGGCACCGGGCATTGGTGCACCGGGCATCGGGCCCCTCGCCATCGGTGCCCCCGGCATCGGCGCAGGTCCGAAACCGGGCGGCACGATCGGGTATCCGGCGGCGTTGTTGACAGCCAGCCCGTTCTGCTGCGGCAGCGGCTGGGCGGTGTTGGCCGGAGCGCCACCCGGTAGCAGGCCGTAGCCCGCTGCGTTCTCCGGAGCCGGGTTGGCCGGCCGACGGCGACGGGCCACCACGATCAGCACACTCACCCCGAGTCCGATGATCACGACCAGGGCGATGCCGGTGATGATCATCGGCGTGCCGAAGGAGAACGAGAACCCGGGCTCGGCCGGCGGCGGCGTCTTGTCCTGACCCTGGTTGATGGCGGTCTGGGCCTTGGTGATGAACCCGCCGACGTACGCGTGGGCCGGGAACAACGCCTTCACCTGCTGGAACTCGCCCAGCGCCTTGCTGTAGTACTCGTCGTGGAAGTCCGCCAGAGCCTGGTTGTAGATCGCCGTCGTCTCGCTCGTCGCCGGCTTGGCGCCGCTACGGGTCAACGCGTCGGTGATCACGTCCAGCGGCATCAGGTAGTTCTGGCCGACTCCGGATCCGTTGGCGTCGACGGCGCCCGAGACGAGCATGCCGACCACCTGCCCCTTCTCGTCGAAGGCCGCACCGCCGGAGCTCCCCGGCATCGCGTTGGCGTCGGTCTGCAGGATCGGCGTGCCGCCGGCAGTGTTCTTCAGCGCGGTGATCGAGCCCTGGGTGAGCGTCGGCTGCAGCTGCGAGGCCTTGGAGAAGTCCTTCAGGTATGTGGCAGCGGCCGGGAAGGCGTTGATGTAGACCTGCTCACCCTGCTGGGGGGATTCGGTGCCCAGTGGCACGGTCGGCAGCTGCCCGTCCACCCGGATCCGGAGCACCGCGACGTCGGCCCCCAGCGCGGGATCGGACCGGAACACCACCTCGGCCGGTTGGTTCTGACCGATCCGCTGGCCGGTGGCCGAGGCGACGCCGAGCCGGACCGCGACCTTGGGCTGCCCCAGGTCGACATGCACCTTGGCCTGAGCGAAGCCGTTCACCGTCCGGACGATGCTCTTCATGGCACCGGTGGACAAGTCGAACTTGGCGAAGTCCTTGAGCAGAGCGGTGGCGTCGGCCTTGGCGAAGGCCGACGCGCCGGCCTGCGCGAACATCTTCTTGACCTGGGAGTCCGGAGTCACGACGTGACGCGCGGTGACGACGTAGCCGTCGGGGGTGGCGATGAAGCCGCTGCCGACGAACTGAGCGCCCAGCTTCTGGGTCCGCTTCTTGCCGGTCTCGGTGAGATACTGCGCCGGATCGCGCTGGGCACGGTCGAAGATGTAGCTGACGAAGCCGGCCGCACCGAAGTCGCCGTGCAGATACTTCACGTACGCCCGCAGCACCAGCTGCTGGCCCGCCTTGGAGAATTGGATGCGCCCGAGCTTGACCGTTGCACGGTACTCGGTGGTGATCACCTGCACCGCCGGGTTGGTCTGCTCGGCGAGCCGGGTTTCGGTGGTGATCGGCGCAGCCTGGGCCGGCACGACCAAGGCGCCGCCGGTGGCGATCGCCGCTGCGGCCACGGTGGCCGCTGCGGTCCGCGTCAGCGCGCGGTACCGCGAGAGACGCCGGCTCGGTGCCGACGTCGGGTTGGTACTGATGTCCCCTCGCATGGTGGTGCCCCCATCTCGTCGGATGAGGCGCGGTCCCCTCCGACCGCGCCCTCACTACCCGTCAAGGTTCGCGGTCGGAGGCCTGAGGGCGCGTCGGCGCGGGGGATGGTCTTCGACGTACGTCAACTGCGGTAGGTCGGCGGCGAGGTCATCGCCGTGCGGTAGCTGCCGAGCGGACCGAAGTCCTCAGGAGGCCTCTTCGGCGATCACCGTCATCGACTCGAGATAGGGCGCGCCGAAGGTGGTGGCCATGGCCACGTCGGTGGCGTCGCGGCCACGACCGATCAGCACCCGGCCCTTCCGCGGCTGGTTGTTGCGCGGATCGAAGGTCCACCACCGGTCGCCGAGGTAGACCTCCATCCAAGCCGCGAAGTCCATCGGAAGTCCGCGAGACTCGACGTCGATCTCGGGCAGATAGCCGAACACGTAGCGCGCGGGGATGTTGAGCGCACGGCAGAACGAGATCGCCAGGTGGGTGTAGTCGCGACAGACGCCATAACCGGACTGGTGCACGTCCGCGGCCGTGGTCCAGGAGTTGCTCGTCCCGTAGGAGAAGGTCAGGTGGCGGTGCACGTAGTCGCAGATCGCCTGGACCCTTCCGTAACCCGGCGCCACCGAGCCGAAACGGCTCCAGGCCTCGTTGCCGAGCACGTCGGGCAGGCAGTAGCGGCTGGGAAGGGTGTAGAACAGCACGTCGTCCGGCAGGTCCTCCGGAGCGTGCTCGCGGGCGGACTCGTCGATCGGTTCCACCGCGTCCGGGACGATCGCGGTGGCGGAGAAGGTGATCGTCGAGCGGCCGGAGGGAACCGTAAGCCGGCGACAGCGGTTCCCGTACAGATCGCGGTAGGCCCGCGTCTCCTGCGGCGGATCGAACGACCAGGTCTCGTCGCGGATCTCCACCTGCTGATCATGGATCGGCTCGACCTGGAACACCGCGGGAACCGAGGACCAGGAACTGTGCACGAAGGTGCAGCCGATCGACACCGTGCGGGTGGCGGTCACGGCGGGGGCGGCCTCGGTCACGTCACAACTCTCTTCCACCGGTCGGGTGCGGCACGGGCCCGGAGTCTAGGCGGACTCCGGACTGTCGGGAAACGCGTCGGCGGCGGTCGAACCGCTCTCGTCTCGACGATCATCCCCTACCGCGCCACGCGGGACGTACCCGCGGCGTTACAGGCGGGTTGCGCCGGGACCGGCACCCGGCTGTCACTGACAGCGCCGGGAACGGGGGTCAGGCCGGCGGATGATCCTGCAGATAGCGGTCCGCTAGCATCCGAGCGTGGGGGTGGATGCCGACTGGCTGACGGCGCGAACCGCGGCCGACGACGCCGCCCGCGCGAGGACGGAGAGCACCCTGTTGCCGGTGCTGGTGACGGCGCTCCTGTCGGGTCCGGCCGCCACCGGTGGCCGTGAGGACGCCGATCGGGTGATCCGGATGATCGATGTGGGCGCGGGCAGCGGGGCCAACCAGCGCTGGCTCGCTCCGCGGCTGCCGTTTCGGCAGCGATGGGTCCATCTCGACCACGATCCCGCGATCCTCGGCCACACCCATGCCGTGGTCGACACCGACTCCGTCGTCGACACCCGGCTCGTGGTCGGCGGCATCGACGAGCTCGCTGCGTTGATCAGCACGGATCGGACTCCGACCGTGATCACCTGCGCCGCCGTGCTCGATGTGCTCATCCGATCCGACGTCGACCTGCTGTGCGGCCTGATCGCGGCGCACCGGGTCCCTGCGCTGCTCAGTCTGAGCGTGACCGGGACGGTCCGCCACGACCCGGAGGATCCGCTCGACCAGGCCTTGCTCGACGCCTTCAACGCGCACCAACGCCGCGACGGGCGGGCCGGGCCGGACGCCCCAGCCCTGGTCCGCGCCTTCTGCGCGGCTGCGGGCGTCCGCGTGTTGACCGTGCCGACGCCGTGGGTTCTCGACCGGCGCAGCGATCCCGGCTTCGTCGCCCGGTTCCTCTCCGAACGCGTCGCGGCGGCGATCGAGCAGGATCCGTCCCGCGCAGCGTCGGCCTCTGCCTGGCTCGAGCGCCGGCTGAGCTCGCTGGACCGCGAGTCCGTGACGGTGGATCACGAGGATCTGCTGATCCTGCCTTGACGCGCTCTCACACGGGCGGGGCTGCCGGCTCGGACATGCCGACGGGCGGCCCGGTGCCGGAGCACCCAGCCGCCCGTCGGGTCGGTGGCAGAGGTCAGGGACGCACGGTGATGTCGATGGACCGTGAGCCGACCACCGGGGCCCGCTTGGACTTCGAGGCCGAGACGGTGATCGTCGGCGCGGCCTCCGAGTCCAGCGACAGCTTGGTGATCACCTGGTTGTTCTGCGGCGGGGAGGTGATGCCGCGGATCGCGCCGTCCAGTCCGTTCTGCGCAGCGTCGCAGTCCTCCAGCAGGCAACCGGCATCCTGCTGCGGATCTCCCGCCGCGCTCGAGCCGCCGGTGACCGACAGGCTGCCGGACCGGCCGGCACCCTTCTTCGGCACCTTGATCGTGGTCAGCACGTTCTCGTCGGCGGTGCTCTGGTACGCACGAACGGTGGCCCGGACGGTCAGGGTGGCGCCGGCCTTGACCCGCAACGAGCTGGCCGAGGTGAACTTCCCGCCGTTGACCGAAACCGCCAGCTTGACCACCCGCAGCTGCTGATAGGCCGACGAGATGTCGGAGTCGAACGCAACCTTGGTGATCTTGACCGGCTCGTTCTGGACCGACTGCAGATCGCCCAGCGCGCCGGCGATCTCGTATACCGGGTCGTTCGTCGGGTCGGAGAGGTCGGACCAGCGGTTGCTGCGCTCGACGCTGAAGGTCTTGCCGCCCGCCCGCGTGCCGGTGATCGTCCAGTGGGTCGTCGCGAATCCGCGCCCGATCTTGTCGAAGGTCGAGTCGTAGTTGGCCCAGATGCCGTACGCGGTGGCCAGCGTGAGGTAGTCCGGCTCGGCCACCTGAGTGCCGCCCGTCCGCTGCCGGTTGGCGTCCAGATTGACGATGTTCGACGTGATCGGAACGGTCGCTGGACCCGCACCCAGCTTGGCCCGCAGACCTGCGAGCCGATCCTGATCGACCGTGCCCACGGTGGCGCCGATGTTGGCCATCTTGAACGAGCCGAATGTCTGATCCGTGACGATGGTCAGGGAGTCCGCGTCGTTGGCTCCATAGCTGACCTTGCCGGTGAAGTCGGCCGGGTGGCCGAAGGCCAGCGCCTGCGGCCCGCACACCGCCGTCGTGGTTCCGACACCGCCGATGGTCACGTCGCCGTAGCTCATCACGGCCGCGAAGTTGCCGCCCGACGTCGGCTCGGGGGTCGCCATGGACACGGTGCCCGTGGCCCGGCTGCCCGCGTACGCGATCACCGGCCGGTCCGCCGCGCTGAATTCCTGCCGCAGCTTGCCCAGTCGCTTGGAGTTCAGACCGCTCACCGAGAGCGGCGTCCGCAGCTGTTCCAGCGTCGATCCGGGCACCGGGGCGGACGACCGTGCCTCGACCGCGCTGCGCTGCGCCGCGCTGAGCTTGACGGTGGCGGGGCCCCTCTCGGAGGCCTGCACCGCGCGACGCGCCGATGCTCCCGACAACGTGAGCAGATCCATCATGTCCGAGGCGGGCGTCAGTCCGCCGATCGGTGACGGTGAGGCCGAGAAACCGTAGGAGACCGCGCCCAGCAGCTTGCCGCCGACGTACACCGGCGAGCCGGACATGCCCGCCCAGATGCCGCCGCCCGCGTCCACCACATGGGAACCCGCATAGTCGGAGACCTCGATGATCACCATGTCCCGACCGGCGCCGATGCCGTCGGTCAGCACGCCGAGCACCTCGACCCGGAACGGCTGGGGTGTGCTGCCGCGCACGACGGTCCAGCCCACGCCGACCATGCCCGGCGTGATGTCAGCCGGCTCCACCGGCCGGGGACAGTCGAGCGGCGTGGCACCGACCGGGGGTGGTTCCTCCGGATCCGCGTGGGCCGGTGCCGCCAACGTGCCCAGCCCGAGCACGAGTGCTGCTGTGGCCCCGACGACCCCTTGCCAGCTGCGCGTCCCCCGCCACCTGCGCGACTCTCGTACGAGTGCCACCACGACCACCTCCCAGCTCGGGCCGACTCCTCCCGAACCGGGGGCGCGCCGCCTTTCGGCACGGCGTCGACTCCGGGACCGTAGCGATCGGACAGAGCATCGGGCCACGGAATAATCCGCGCCCCATGGTCACGAACGGGACACGATCTGGCGGGGGCGGTTGGCGGCGGGCGCTCGGGGTAGGAGGTCTAGGCTCGAGAGTCGTCGGCGGTCCGTGCGCAGGGAGGTGTCGATTCATGGTCACCCCGAAGGTGTTCCTGGACTGGCCGGTGGTGCGTCAGTTCACCGGCCGCGATCCGCTCGGTCGGGGCACGGCCTCGCAGTCGGCGGCAACCCGGGCGTGGCGCGCGCGAACCACCGAGGCCGACACCGTGGTGCAGAGCGTCTGCCCGTACTGCGCGGTCGGGTGCGGGCAGCGGGTCTACGTCAAGGACGGCGCGGTGATCCAGATCGAGGGGGATCCGGACTCGCCGGTCTCCCGCGGCCGACTGTGCCCGAAGGGCTCGGCCAGCGAGCAACTGGTCAACGCACCGAATCGGGCGACGGCCATGCTCTACCGCCGACCCGGCGGGACCGAGTGGGAGCCGCTCGGTCTCGCGCAGGCCACCGAGATGATCGCCGATCGCGTGGTCGCCGCCCGCCGGCACGACTGGCAGGAACACGACGACGAGGGCCGGCCGCTGCGCCGGACGCTCAAGTTGGCCGCGCTCGGCGGGGCGACGCTGGACAACGAAGAGAACTATCTGATCAAGAAGCTGTTCACGGCCCTGGGCGCGATCCAGATCGAGAATCAAGCCCGTATTTGACACAGTGCGACGGTTCCCAGTTTGGGAGCCTCGTTCGGTCGGGGCGGTGCCACCGGCTTCCTGCAGGACTTGGAGCAGTCGGACTGCATCGTCATCCAGGGTTCGAACATGGCCGAGTGTCATCCGGTCGGGTTCCAGTGGGTGATGGAGGCCAAGCGACGCGGTGCCAAGATCATCCACATCGATCCTCGCTTCACCCGGACCTCGGCGGTCGCCGACAGCCACGTCCCGATCCGTGCCGGCAGCGACATCGTCTTCCTCGGTGCGGTGATCAACTACATCCTCAGCGAGGAGAAGTACTTCCGCGACTACGTTGTCGCCTACACCAACGCGGCCACCTTGATCACCGAGGAGTTCGTCGACGCCAACGACCTCGACGGCGTCTTCTCCGGCTACGACCCCGAGACGGGCTCGTACGACACGTCCACCTGGGCGTACGAGGGCATGGCCGAGCATGCGGCGGGGGGGCAGCGTGATGCCGACGTCGAGGCCGGCCCGGCCCGGCACGGTCGCGAGGACGAGGACTCGGCCGCCGAACGCGGTGCCGGGCACGAGCTGGGCGGCCACGGCGCCGCCATCAGCCACCATCGCGCCGAACGGGACGAGACGCTCCAGCACCCCCGGACGGTGTTCCAGATCCTCAAGCGGCACTACGCCCGCTACACCCCCGAGCTGGTCCAGGATGCCTGCGGTATCAGCCCCGATCAGCTGCGCGAGGTCTGTGAAGCGGTCACCGCGAACAGTGGCCGGGATCGGACGACCTGCTGGGTCTATTCGGTCGGCTGGACGCACCACACGGTCGGTGTGCAATACATCCGCGGCGCCGCGATCATCCAGCTGCTGCTGGGCAACGTCGGACGGCCGGGCGGCGGGGTGCTGGCGCTGCGGGGTCACGCCAGCATCCAGGGTTCGACCGACATCCCGACCCTGTTCAACCTGTTGCCGGGTTACCTGCCGATGCCGAAGGTCGGCACGCACGACTCACTCGAGGAGTACGTCGCCGAGATCGCCAGCCCGCAGCAGAAGGGTTTCTGGACCAACGCCAAGGCCTACACAGTCAGCCTGCTGAAGGCGTGGTGGGGCAACGCGGCCACCGCGGAGAACGACTACTGCTTGCACTACCTGCCGCGGCTGACCGGTGACCACGGGACGTACGCGACGGTGATGTCGATGCTCGACGACGACGTCGACGGCTACTTCCTGCTCGGCCAGAATCCCGCCGTGGGTTCGGCCCACGGCAAGATGCAGCGGCTCGGGCTGGCCCATCTGAAGTGGCTGGTGGTACGGGACCTGAACATGATCGAGTCGGCGACGTTCTGGAAGGACTCTCCGGAGATCGAGACCGGGGAGCTGACGACCGAGGAGATCGACACGGAGGTGTTCTTCTTCCCGGCCGCCGCGCACGTGGAGAAGGCAGGCTCGTTCACCCAGACCCAGCGGATGCTCCAGTGGCACCACAAGGCCGTCGACCCACCGGGCGACGCGCAGAGCGACCTGGACTTCTTCTACCGCCTGGGGCTGGCGATCAGGCGACGGCTGGCGGGCTCCACCGACCCGCGCGACCGGCCCGTGCTGGACCTGACGTGGGACTACCCGACCGACGACCACGGCGAGGTTTCCGCCGATGCGGTGCTGGCGGAGATCAACGGCTTCCACCTCACCGGGAACGACGCCGGCAAGCCGCTGTCGACCTTCAACGAGATGCGTGACGACGGCTCGACCTCCGGTGGGTGCTGGATCTACACCGGCGTGTACGCCGACGGCGTCAACCAGGCGGCCCGCCGGCGGCCCGGACGCGAGCAGTCCTGGGTCGCCCCCGAATGGGGCTGGGCCTGGCCCGCGAACCGGCGGATCCTCTACAATCGCGCATCCGCCGACCCGCAGGGTCGACCGTGGAGCGAACGCAAGGCCTACGTCTGGTGGGACGAGGAGCATCAGCAGTGGACCGGCCACGACGTACCCGACTTCGAGGTGGGCAAGCCACCTTCGTACCGGCCCGACGAGCAGGCGGCCGGACCCGATGCGCTGCGTGGCGACGACCCGTTCATCATGCAGGCGGACGGCAAGGGCTGGCTGTTCGCGCCGAGCGGACTGCTGGATGGTCCGCTGCCGTCACACTACGAGCCGCACGAGTCACCGGTCGCGAACCCGCTGTATCGCCAGCAGGCCAACCCGACCCGGCAGGTGTTCCGGCGGCGTGACAACCTGTCCAACCCCTCCGGTGAGGAGCCGGGGTGGGAGGTGTTCCCGTTCGTGTTCACCACCTACCGGCTGACCGAGCACCACACCGCGGGCGGCATGAGTCGCTGGCAGCCCTACCTGGCCGAACTGCAGCCCGAGTTCTTCTGCGAGGTGTCGCCGGAACTGGCTCGGGCACGCGGGCTGGAACCGAACGGTTGGGCCACCATCGTCACGGCCCGGACCGCGATCGAGGCCCGCGTGCTGGTCACCGAGCGGCTCCGCCCGCTGCAGGTGGCCGGGCGGGTCGTGCACCAGGTGGGTCTGCCGTACCACTGGGGCGTGGGCAACGACGCCGTGGTCAGCGGTGACTCCGCCAACGACCTGTTCGGGGTCACCCTGGACCCCAACGTCCACATCCAAGAGACCAAGGTGGGCTCGTGCGACATCCGGCCGGGCCGACGTCCCCGCGGTCCTGCCCTGCTCGATTACGTCGCGGGATACCGCCGGCGGGCCGGGATCACCACCGACACGGGCAACGCACTGCGCACACCGGAACGCCGTGACGCCCCGGACGTCCCGCCCGCTGGGGAAGGAGGGCCCGATGACACCTGACCCGACCGTCGGCCGCGGCAGTCCGCGCCACGAGCAACCGAGCCTGGTTCCGCACTACCACCCGGAGCCGTCGCCGAGCCATCAGCCGTTCGGCTCCACCAACCCGGCGCTCGACGCCGGGTGGGCCGCGCCACCTCCGCGCAAGGGCTTCTTCACCGACACCTCGATCTGCATCGGCTGCAAGGCCTGCGAGGTGGCCTGCAAGGAGTGGAACCAGCTGCCGGCCGACGGCTTCGACCTGCTCGGGACCTCGTACGACAACACCGGCGGTCTGGGAGCGGACAGCTGGCGACATGTGGCCTTCATCGAGCAGCGAAAGCCCGCTCCGGAGCCGGGCAGACCCGCGCCCGTCGACATCGGGATGCCGGCCGTCGGCCGACCGGGGGATGGGAGCGGGGAGGAGACCCGGTCCGACTTCCGTTGGCTGATGTCGTCCGACGTGTGCAAGCACTGCACCAACGCGGGCTGCCTGGACGTCTGCCCGACCGGGGCCCTGTTCCGGACCGAGTTCGGCACGGTCGTCGTCCAGGACGACATCTGCAACGGCTGCGGGTACTGCGTGCCGGCCTGTCCGTTCGGGGTGATCGAACGCCGGGAGACCGAGCACGGGTCCAAGCAGGCCGGGATCGCGCAGAAGTGCACCCTCTGCTACGACCGTCTCGGGGCCGGTCAGACTCCGGCGTGCGCGCAGGCGTGCCCGACCGAGTCGATCCAGTTCGGCGACGTCGACGAACTGCGCCAGCGGGCCGCCGACCGGGTCGCCGCACTGCACGGGCAGGGCGTGATGGACGCTCGGCTGTACTCCGCTGATCCGGCGGACGGCGTTGGCGGTTCGGGCGCGTTCTTCCTGCTTCTCGACGAGCCCGAGACGTACGG
>DASTGF010000150.1:0-41441 GCA_035719255.1 Microlunatus sp.
GGGTGCTCGGCGGTCTCACCACCCAGCAGCGCGCAGCCGGCCTCGACGCAGGCGGCAGCGATCCCCCGGACAACGGCGGCGATCCGCTCCGGGACCACCCGGCCACAGGCGATGTAGTCCGTCATGAACAGGGGCTCGGCCCCGCATACCACCAGGTCGTCGACGACCATCCCGACCAGGTCGTAACCGATGGTGTCGTGCAGGTCCATGGCCTGGGCGATGGCAACCTTGGTGCCCACGCCGTCGGTGGAGGTCGCCAACACGGGGTGCGTCATCCGGGCCAGCGGAGCCGCATCGAACAGGCCGGCGAACCCGCCCAGGCTGCCGATCACCTCGGGCCGCCGCGTCTTGGCCACCCACTCCTTCATCAGCTCGACGGCGCGGTCGCCGGCCTCGATGTCGACGCCGGCAGCGGCGTACGCGGTCTGTCCTTCGGTGGCGGGCACGGGCTCCTCGTCGGGGTCGGTCTGCTCGGGCAGCTCTGGATTCATCGGCTCTGGGTTGATCGGCTCTGGCAGTCGTCGATGCGGTTGTCGGCGGACAACCTGGTCAGGGCCGGCTGAGAGCGTCGCCGCCGCCCAGACCGATGGTGGCGGTGAGCAGGCCGTCGGCGTCGGTGCGGACCGTCGTCTCCTCGGGCTGCTTCTCCTCCAGCACGTGCTTGCCACGGCGATCGGCGATCGGCAGCGGAACGGGATAGATCCCGTCGAAGCAGGCTCGGCAGAGATCGTCCGCCGGCAGCCGGGTGGCAGCGACGAGTCCGTCCAGGGAGACGTAGCCCAGGGAGTCCGCACCGAGCGAACGGCAGATCTCGTCGGTGCTGAGACCCGTCGCGATCAGCTCGGCTCGGGTGGCGAAGTCGATGCCGTAGAAGCATGGCCACTTCACCGGCGGTGAGGAGATGCGGACGTGGACCTCCTTGGCCCCGGCTTCCCGCAGCATCCGGACCAGCGCCCGCTGGGTGTTGCCGCGCACGATCGAGTCGTCGACGACGACCAGCCGCTTGCCGCCGATCACGTCACGCAGCGGATTCAGCTTGAGCCGGATGCCCAGTTGGCGGATGGTCTGGCTGGGCTGGATGAAGGTCCGGCCGACGTAGGAGTTCTTGACCAGGCCCACCCCGTACGGGATGCCGGACTCCTCGGCATAGCCGATGGCCGCGGGTGTTCCCGACTCGGGAACAGGGATGACCAGGTCGGCTTCGACGGGGTGCTCACGGGCCAGGGTCCGGCCGACCTCGACCCGGACGGCGTGCACCCGGCGGTCGGAGATGGTGGTGTCGGGCCGGGCGAGGTAGACGTACTCGAAGATGCAGCCCTTGGGCACCGGCTCGGCGAACTGCTGGCTGCGCAGTCCGGTCGCGTCGATGCTGATCAGCTCACCCGGGTTGATCTCGCGGATGTAGGAGGCGCCGACGATGTCCAGGGCCGCGGTCTCACTGGCGACCACCCAACCGCGCTCGAGTCGACCGAGGACGAGCGGGCGGATCCCTTGAGGGTCGCGCGCGGCGTAGAGCGTCTCCTCGTCCATGAACACGAGACTGAAGGCGCCGCGCAGATGCGGCAACACCTCCATCGCCGCCTCCTCGGTGGTCATCCCGGGGAACGTGGCGAGCAACGCGGTGATCAGGGCGGTATCGGTGGTGGGTTCGTTGGCCAGGGCTCCCGGCACCAACGACTGGTTATCGGTGTCCCGGTCCGCCAGCCAGGCCCGGAGCTCGACGGCGTTGGTCAGGTTGCCGTTGTGGCCCAGCGCGATCCCGCCGGTGGCGGTCGGCCGGAACGTCGGCTGGGCGTTCATCCAGACGCTGGACCCGGTGGTGGAGTATCGGCAGTGCCCGACCCCCAGATAGCCCTTGAGTGAGTTCAGGTCGGGCTCATCGAAGACCTGGGAGACCAGACCCATCTCCTTCATCACCAGGGTCCGGTTGCCGTCGCTGACCGCGATCCCGGCCGACTCCTGGCCGCGGTGCTGCAGAGCGTAGAGGCCGAAGTAGGTGAGCTTGGCAACCTCCTCGCCCGGTGCCCAGACGCCGAAGACGCCACAGGCGTCCTGGGGTCCGCGGTCTTGTGGATCCAGGTCGTGGGTCAGCAGACCATCACCGCGGCGCACGCGCCCATGCTAGCCCGCCCGCACCGGCTCCATCGCATCCGCGGGCGCGCCACCGTGACCGGTCTCACATCCCGCGCCCCGTCACCTTCCCCGCCCCCACCTCCCCCGCGAGTGGGACCGAACGACAGCGACACGCCGCGACAACCTGTCGTCCGGTCCCACTCGCCGGTGACGATCCCCTCGAGCCGGCCGAGCCTGAACGGGCCGGCCGACCCGAACTGGCCGGCCGACATGAATGGGCTGGACAGGGCTCAGAGGCCGTCGAGCCCGGCGCGGAACGGGACGGGGACGACCCGGCGGTCGTGCTTCGAGCCGCATCCGGTGACCGGGATCGGCAGCACCAAGGCGGCGGTCGGCGCCGCGAGTCGGCTGGCGCGGGTGGATTGACCCAGGGCGCAGACCTTGATCAAGATCGTTCGCGGGAGATGATCATGCCGCTCTGCTGACGACGATCCGGGGGTTCCGGGGATCGTGGATCGATCTTGCCGACCGTGTGATCCGGGCGCCGAGCGTGGATCAGCGCTTCTCGCGCCAGACGCGTTCGAACGGCAGACGCCAGGCGTGCGGTGCGATCAGCTGGTGGATCGCGTTCGGGCCCCACGACCCCGGCGGATAGGACTTCACCGGCGGCGGGTCGGCCAGCAGCGCCGCCGACCGCTCCCACAGGCTTTCGATGCCCTCCGCCGTGGTGAAGAGGGTGTGATCATCACGCATCGCGTCCATGATCAACCGCTCGTACGCCTCGAGCACGTCGGCGGCACGATCGGTCTCCTGGGTGGAGAACTGCATTGAGAGCTTGTCCAGCTTCATCCCTGGGCCGGGACGCTTGCCGTAGAAGGAGAGTGACACCTTCGACTCGTCGGCGAGGTCGAAGGTGAGGTGATCAGGACCTTGCTGTCCCACCCCGGAGCCGGGCGGGAACATGCTCTTCGGTGCTTCCTTGAACGCGATCGAGATGATCCGCTGCCCCTCGGCCATTCGCTTGCCGGTCCGCAGGTAGAACGGCACACCCGCCCAGCGCCAGTTGTCGATGTCGACCTTGAGCGCGATGAAGGTCTCGGTGTCGGAGTCGCGGGCCACACCGTCCTCGTCGCGATAGCCCGCGTACTGACCGCGGACCACGTTGCGGGTGTCGATCGGCAGCAGGGATCGGAAGACCTTGTTCTTCTCCTCACTGATCGCGCGCGGCTCCAGCGCGGTCGGCGGTTCCATGGCCACGAAGGCCATCACCTGGAACAGGTGGGTCACGACCATGTCCTTGTAGGCGCCCGTCGCCTCGTAGAAGCCGGCCCGCCGGTCCAGCCCGAGCTTCTCGGGGATGTCGATCTGGATGTGGTCGATGAAGTTGCGGTTCCAGATCGGCTCGAACAGACCGTTGGCGAACCGGAACGCGAGGATGTTCTGGGCGGCTTCCTTGCCCAGGAAGTGATCGATCCGGAAGATCTGGCTCTCGTCGAACGTCTCGTGCACCTGGTCGTTGAGCCTGATCGCCGAGGCGAGATCGGTCCCGAACGGCTTCTCCATCACCACGCGCGAGTTATGGACCAGCTTCGCCTCCCGCAGCGTGTTGATCACCGCGGGCGCGGCCGCCGGCGGAACGCTCATGTAATGCAGCATCGGAACGTTGCCGCCGAGCCGTTGCTCGGCCGCACCGACCGCCTCCGCCAGCCCCTCCGCACCGGACGACGTCGGCACGTAGTGCAGCTTGGAGGCGAAGATCTCCCACTGCTCCTGCGTCAACGGGCGGTGGCTGAACTCGTCCAGCGCCTGGTTGGCGAATCCGCGGAACGCCTCGTCGCTCAGTTCCTCCAGCGAGGTCCCGATCACCTCGATGTCCGGCGCGAGAGCGGACAGCGCGAGGTGCGCGAGGCCCGGCAGGAGCTTGCGCCGCGACAGGTCTCCGGTGGCGCCGAACAGAACGATCACGTGCGGGGGGAGCTGCTCGGCCGGCAGCCGCGGCCGCGCTCCCGGCGCGGGATAGGCGACGGTCTGCGCGTTCGAATCGGCCACGTGGGTGACTCTGCCATCCCTGTGTTACGCCGACAAGCGGGGGTTTGAACGCTGCGGGCAGGCCGGTCGCCGCGGGCGGGCGCCGTCATTCGACGGCGAGGTCAGGCGCCCGGGATCGCCACCTCGGTGTGCGGGCGCGACTGCCACAGCGCCCATTCCCCACTCACCGTGCCCGCGGTCCGCAGCAGCCGCGGCAGGTGACGCTCGATCAGCTCCTCGGTGCTGGTCTCCGCGGCATGCACGGTGACGTTCATCGCGGCCCGTACACGGCCGGTGGCGTCACGCACCGGGGCCGCCACCGACCGGACGCCGGGGGCGAGCTCCTCGTCGGCCAGGGCCCACCCACGCGCCCGGATCGCGGTCAGCTCCTCGGCCAGTTCCCGCCGCGACCGCATCGGCCCGGGAGGCAGACCCGACCGGCTCGGCTCGTCCAGCACCTGCTCCAGGGCGGCGGGGGTCAGGTCGGCGAGGAGCACCTTGCCCTGCGAGGTGCGTTCGGCCGGGAAGCGGGTCCCGATCTCGACCCGCAACGCGATGATCTTGGGTACCGACACGCGGGCGACGTAGACGATGTCGGAGCCGTCCAGCTGGGCCATCGAGGACGACTCGCCGGTCTGGCACACCAGCGCCTCCAGGTGCGGCCGGGCGATCCCCCACAGACCGAGCGACGAGGCGTACGCGACGCCGAGCTGGAGCACCTTGGGCGTGAGCGCGAAGCTGCCGTCGTCGGAACGGACGTAGCCGAGTTCAGAGAGCGTCAGCAGCAGCCGGCGGGCCGTCGGGCGCGCTAGACCGGACACCGCCGCGACTTCGCTGAGCGACATGACCGGATGCCGGGCGTCGAAGCAGGACAAGATGTCCAACCCGCGCGCGAGCGCCTCGACGAAGTCGGGTCCCGCTCCACGTCCCGCCACGCTCCCCACCTCCCTCAGTCGGGTCCGCGACGACCCTAGTGCGGCCGGCGCGCACCGGCGCTCCGCCGTGCCGCCGACCGCGCTCGAACGTGCCGGATCGCAGGACGCGCCGCCCGCTAGCGTCCGGCGCCGGTCGGCTCCCCGAAGATCGTCCCGCGCGCACCGTGCGTCGAGTCGGACTTGTACTCGGTGTAGGTGTACGGGTTGTCCAGGATCTGCTGGCCCTCCGGCATCGCCGGGTTCATGCCTGCCCGCCACGTCTCCTCGCCCATCTCCCCGACGAGGTAGTCGATGGTCGCAGCACAGTCGCGCCGCAACGCCCCCAGATCGGCTCCGACGAGCCGGTGCTGGTGCTTCACTACCTCGCCGCCGACGACCACGGTCTGGACATCGCCCCGCTGGGCCTGGAGGGCCACATGGCCGTAGGGATTCACCAGGGGGAAGGAGACCGGTGAGGCCTCGTTCCTGATCACGATCAGGTCCGCGGTCTTGCCCGGCTCGACACTGCCGAGATCGGGCCGCCGGACGGCTCGGGCGCCGCCGCGGGTCGCCCAGTGCACGACCTGCTCGGCTCGCAGGCTGGCCTGGGTGATCGTGTCGCCGACGGCGTGGGCCTCCAGATGCTCACGCGCCCGGTCGGCACCGAGGGTCGTACGCATCGCCGAGAACAGGTCACCGCTCCACCAGACGCTGGTGTCGTTGGACAGGGAGACATCGATTCCATGCCGGCGCACCTGCCAGGTGGGCGGATAGCCCTGACCGGCGCTCTGCTCGGACTCGGTGGAGACCGAGATCGAGCCGCCGCTGGCCGCGATCCGCTGGTAGGAGTCGGTGGTCAGCGTGGCCGCGTGGACGTAGACGGTGTCGGGGGTGGCGAATCCGTGGTCGTACATCAAGGCGATGCCGTTGTCGTTGGTGGCGCCCCAGACCCCGGCGTGGGTGGTCACCGGCAGCCCGAGCTCGCGGGCCACCTCGAAGGCCGCCTTCTCCGGGAACGCCGGATCACCGGTCACGTCGAAGGCGAGCTGGACACCGAGCCGGTCGTCGGCCGCGTCGCGCAGCCCGGTGAGGAAGCGCTGCACCTCGGGCAGCGCGGTCCACTCCCAGGGTCCAGCCTGGATGTTGCCGTAGGCCAGGACGTACCGGCCGGGCGCCGAACGCAATCCGTCGACGGCCGCCTCGGCGTGCTCGACCGTCTGCAACCCGTGGGACCAGTCGACGGTGGTGGTCACACCGGCCTCAAGCGCCTCCCAGGCCCCGATCGCGTTCCCGACCCGGACATCGACGGGCCGGAATCGCCGACCGTGTTCGAGGTAGTACCAGACGAAGTACTGGGTGAGCGTCCAGTCGGCTCCGTACGCCCGCATCGCGGTCTGCCAGAGGTGCCGGTGGGTGTCGATCATGCCGGGCATCACGATGCCGCCGCCGGCGTCGATCTCGTACGCGTTCGGCGGGGCCTCCGCGCCGGGTCCGACGGCGGCGATCCTGCCGTCCACGATCACCACGTCGGCATCGGTGAGCACCCGATGGGCGTCGTCCATGGTGAGCACGGTCCCGCCTCGGATCACGAGCGGACGCCCGGCGGCGGGAGCCTCGGATGTCGGAACAGCGGTGTTCATGACTTCCCCCTCGAGTCGGCGACCGAATTCGGACGGGCGGATTCGGACAGGCAGATTCGGACAGGCAGATTCGGACAGGCGAATTCGGACATTTGTCCGCAGAACGGTCGTTAGTTCACCCTGCTACTCCCCGCAACAGCTGTCAAGATCCGGAGCAGCACCTTTATCGTTGACACTGTCGGCAATCCCGCGTCATGATCGAGCGCGAAGAATCTCGGACTATCGTCCGCAGAACGGACACTGCAGATGGAGCACGGTGGCAACGACAGGCGACGCAGGACCGAGCGGACCGCTGGCTGGGCTGCTGGTCGCCGACTTCTCCCGGATCCTGGCCGGCCCGTACGCGACGATGTTGCTGGCGGACCTCGGCGCCGAGGTGATCAAGGTCGAGGGACCGAACGGCGACGACACCCGGACCTGGCTGCCACCGGCCCGGGACGGGGTGGCGACGTACTACCTGGGCATCAACCGCAACAAGCGGTCCATCGCCCTGGACCTCAAGCAGGACGAGGACCGTGCGCTCGCGCAGGAGCTGGCCCGTCGGGCCGACATCATGATCGAGAACTTCCGGCCGGGTGGTCTCGTCCGGTTCGGCCTCGACTACGACGCGGTGGCCGCGACCAACCCCGGCGTCATCTACGCCTCGATCTCCGGCTTCGGCAGCGGTGAGAAGGGCGCGGCGTTGCCGGGGTATGACCTGATCGTCCAGGCCATCTCCGGTCTGATGAGCCTGACCGGCGATCCGGACGGACCGCCGTATCGAGCCGGCATCTCGGTGTTCGACGTGATGGCCGGCCTGCACGCCACGATCGGCGTCCTCGCCGCCCTGCACAAGCGACACGCGACCGGTCGCGGGCAGCACGTCGAGGTGAATCTCCTGTCGTCGGCGCTGTCGGGGCTGGTCAACCATTCCAGCGCGGTCGTCGCCGGCGGCGTCGTTCCCTTCCGCATGGGCAACAGTCATCCCAGCCTGTTCCCCTACGAGCCGCTGCCCTGCGCCGACGGCGACCTGATCATCACCGCCGGCAACGACGGTCAGTTCCGCCGGCTGTGCGACGTGCTCGGTGCTCCCGGTCTGGCCGACGACCCGCGGTTCGCGCGCAACCAGGACCGTACCGCCAACCGTGACGAGCTCCGCCCCCTCCTGGTCGAGCGACTGGGAACCCGGACCAAGCAGGAGTGGTTCCGAGACATCATCGCGGCCGGGGTGCCGTGCGGACCGATCAACACCCTGGACGCAGGCGTGGCGTTCGCTGAGGAGATCGACCTGCACCCGGTGGTCGAGGTCGGCGAGGGCGCGGCCAAGGTGCCCAGCGTGCGGAACCCGATGACGTTCTCCGAGACCCCGGTGGACTACCGGTTGCCACCACCTCGTCTGGACCAGCACGGCGCCGCGATCAGGGAGTGGCTCAGCCGATGAACGATCACGAGCTATCCTTCCCGACGTCGCTTGGAACCTCCGACGCGGACCAGATCCGCCTCCTCGGCCACGACCTGACCGGCGAGCTGATGGGGCACGTCTCCTTCGCGGAGCTGACCTATTGGATGGTCACACTGCGACGCCCGACGCCGGGTCAGACCCGTGTCCTGGAGGCCGTCCTCGTCGCGCTGGCGGACCACGGGTTCACCCCGACCGCGATCGCCGCCCGGCTCACATACCTGTCGGCGCCAGACTCGCTCCAGGGAGCGATGGCGGCCGGCCTGCTCGGCGGTGGATCGCGGTTCTTGGGGGTGACGGAGGACTGCGGCCGCTATCTGCACCAGACCATCGCCGAGCACCCGGCACCGCTGCCGTCGGAGGACGGCGGCTGGGACGAGCTGGCGCGGTCCGCCGTCGTGGCGACGCGGGCGTCCGGTCAGTTCGTCCCCGGACTCGGCCATCCGGTCCACAAGCAGGGCGATCCGCGGACCCCCGCCCTGATCGGGATCGCCCGGGAGGCCGGGACGTACGGGCCGCACCTCGCCTTGTTCGAAGCGATCGGGCGGGTGCACACCGGCGTGCTCGGACGGCGGCTGCCGCTGAACGGGGCCGGCGTGTGCGGGGCCGCCTTGGCGGATATCGACGTACCGATCCCGATGCTGCGCGGCTTCGCCCTGCTGGCGCGGGCCGCGGGACTGCTCGGCCAGCTGGCCGAGGAACAGCGCCGACCGATCGGCATGGACGTCTACCGCACCGTCGACCGCAACGCGACGTACGTCGACCCGCGGCCGGACCAGGACTGAGAACCACTGGGGAAGGAGCTCACCGAGATGGCCACGATCGCTGCGGTGATCGCATCGACGCATCACCCGTTCTACTACCGCGCGAGCACGGCGACCGGCGCCGACCGGCCGCCCTTCGCCGATGAGTGGGTCTCCAAGATCGAGGCGTTCCGGGAGACCCTCACTCGCGCCCGGCCGGACGTCCTGGTCATGGCGGGCAGTGATCATTTCCACCAGCTGTGGCTGGACAACATGCCACAGTTCCTGGTCGGCAAGGCCCCTTACTTCGACGCCAACTGGTACAACGAGGAACGCGAGTTCGGGCTGCCGCGCTACACGCTGCGCGGACAGGAGGATCTCGCGGCCCACATCCTGCGCAACGGTCTGGACAAGAACTTCGATCTGGCGTTCAGCAACGAGCTGCGGATCGACCACTCGATCACCTGCCCGATCATCACCCTCCGCCCCGAAGCCGACCTGCCGATCGTCCCGATCTACACCAACATCTTCGCTCCGCCGTTGCCCCAGCCGCGACGGTTCGTCGAGCTGGGTCGGGCGATCCGGGAGATGGTGGAGAGCTGGCCGTCGGAGCTCCGGGTGGCGATCATCGGCACCGGCCATCTCTCGCTCGAACTGGGCGGCCCGCGCCAGTTCGGCCCGCACGGGCCCGATCCCGACTTCGATCGCAAGGCCGTCGAGTGGATCGCGACGGGCGACCTGGAGGGCTGCCTGAAGGACGTGACCCTGGAAAGCCTGCACCAGCCGGGCAACGCCACCCACGGTTTCATGGACTTCATGTTGATGATGGGTGTCGCCGGTGAGGGCAGGGCGGCTGATCATGTCGACTCCCTCGACCTGTTCCACACCATGGAGGCCTACTTCACCTGGTATCCCTCATGATCAATCGTCGGGCAGGCGCTCCGGTTCTCCGTGGCCACCCAGCGGAAGGACCTACCGAGCCGATCAACATCGCAGGACACCCACACCGGCCTTCCAGGGGGTGGCCGCGGACGACCGGATCCCCAGCGCCGGGCGCGAGCGAACAGGAGCACGCGAGCGAGCGTCGGACAGGCGCTCCGGTCTTCCGTGGCCACCCAGCGGAAGGACCTACCGAGCCGATCAACATCGCAGGACACCCCCACCGGCCTTCCAGGGGGCGGCCGCGGACGACCGGATCCCCAGCGCCGGGCGCGAGCGAACAGGAGCACAGATGAGCAGGTACCTGTTGGACAAGTTCCTCTTCACCGTCGATCGCGATCCGGAGCTGGTCGAGCGCTATCGCGGGGACCCGATCGGACTGGTGGACTGGTGGGAGGCCGAGCGGGCGAACATGATCTTGAACTGTACCGCGGCCGAGCGGAGCACCTGGCAACAGTTCACGGCCGATGAACGCGACGCTCTGCAGCGCCAAGACCACGTGAGACTGTTCGAGCTGGGCGCACACCCATTCCTGACCCTGACGCTGTTCATCGCCATGTTCGAACGTGATCATGGTCCGCTGGAGTACCAGCGGGCGTACGCACAGGCGATGCAGCACCTGCACCTGCCCTACCCCGACATCGCAACCTGACCGTGAGAGCAGCCGTCCTGCACCGCCACGGTGGGCCGCCGACGTACGAGGAGCACGACGACCCGGCACCCGCCGACGGTCAGACGCTCGTCGCGGTGAGCGCCGCCCCGATCGTGCCGCTGGATCTATTGTGTGCCAGCGGGACGTCCTACTTCGGACCGCCCGCCGTGCCGTACATACCCGGCGTGCAGGGAGTCGGCCGCGTGCTGGATTCCCCCGCGCTCGCGGAAGGCACGAGGGTCTGGTTCGCCACCTCCGCCGGGATGCGACCGGGTGACGGTTCGATGGCTCAGCGCTGCGTGGTGGACGCGGCGGACCTGGTCACGATCGACAATGCCCTCGATGATGCCCAGGTCGCAGCCGTCGGGCTCTCCGGTGTGGCTGCGTGGATGGCGCTGAGCTGGCGTGCCGGCCTCCGGGTGGGCGAGACTGTCGTCGTGCTCGGGGCGAACGGTGCCGTCGGACGGACGGGAATCGCCGCCGCACGACGACTTGGCGCCGGCCGGGTGGTGGCGGTGTGCCGCGACGCCGGCACCGACGCGGTGCTGCGGGCGGCCGGGGCGGACGCCGTCGTGGCCACCGGTGACGGGCCGGTCGATGTCGCCGAGCTGGCCGAGCGCATTCGCGAGGCGGCTCGCGGTCCCGTGCAGGTCGTTTTGGACCCGGTGTTCGGCGCGCCGGCCAGCGCCGCGGCGGCCACCCTGGGTTCGGGCGGACGGCTGGTCAACGTCGGCGGCACCGCCGACGATGCGGCGACCTTCTCCTCATCCGCGCTGCGCGGCCGATCGTTGAACATCCTGGGCTACACCAACAACTCGCTGAGCCCGACGCAGCGGGCGGACGCCCTCCGCTCCGTGCTCGGGGTGGTCACCGATCATCCCGAGCTCGTCCGTCCGCTGCGCCGCCCCGCCGAGGACTGCTCGGCGGCCTGGGAGACGGCGCGAACCGCCCGGAGCCGAGTCGTCCTCGAGTTCTGAAGCACGGACCACTCACGCGCGGCTGGTCGTAACGCGGACGTGGTGTGATGCCGTCACCGACATCCCCGGAGGAGGACGCACCCGTGCCGGACTTCACGCGTTATCCCGACCTGGCCTCCCGTTCGCTCGCCGGCAGCGTGATCGCCGCCAATGACGAGTTGTTCGCCCCACGACAGAACCTGATCATGCCGACTCGGGCCGTCCACGCGGCCGACGCATTCGGCCACACCGGGAAGGTGTACGACGGGTGGGAGACGCGCCGTCGACGCGAGCCCGGCTGCGACTGGGCCATCGTGCGGCTCGGGGTGGCCGGCATCGTGCACGGTGTGGTCGTCGACACCGCGTTCTTCCGCGGGAACTACCCGCCGTACATCTCGGTCGAGGGTGCGTCGATCGAGGGATATCCGGACGCGGCAGCGGTCGTCGCGGCGACCTGGCACCCACTGGTCGAGAAGTTGCCCGCGCGTGGGGACACCGAGAACTTCTACACCGTCACCGACCCGCACCGGTGGACCCACGTCCGGCTGACCATCTATCCCGACGGCGGCGTTGCGCGGTTCCGGGTGCACGGCGAGGTCGTCTTGGATCCACGGCTCGTGCCCGGCACGGTGGACCTCTTGGCCCTGGAGAACGGCGGCCGCTTCGAGCGGACGTCGGACGCGTTCTACTCCTCGCCGGCGAACCTGATCCTTCCCGACCGCGCCCGGTCGATGGGCGAGGGCTGGGAGAATGCCCGTCGGCGCGGCCCGGGCAATGACTGGGCGATCTTCGCGCTCGGGATCCGCGGGGTGCCGCGGCTGCTGGAGGTGGACACGTCCTACTTCATCGGCAATGCCCCCGGCGCGGTCCGGGTCAGCGTGGCCGACGCCGAACGTACGGCGTTGTCGGACCCGGCCGGATGGCGGGACCTCCTTCCCCGGACCGGTGTGCTGGTCGACACCCGTCACCGGTTCGCGATCGAACCCGGCGCATCGGCGACCCACCTGCGGCTCGACGTCTACCCCGACGGAGGGTTGAGCCGGCTGCGGCTGCTCGGCGATGTCACCGAGGACGTACGCGAGCAGCTGGCCCGGCGCTTCCTCGCCGCGCTGCCCCCCGAACACCGGCGCCTGCTGGACGAGTCCGCCGCCGATCCAGCCGACCCGGACTGATCCCCGCTCCTATCGACCCGCGGACCTGTGGACCGCCGGCCGACCGTCGCCCTCCCCGGCTCCGGTCCCTTCCCCCGCGAGTGTGCACATACGACGAAGACGCCCGGCGCGTCGCTGTCGTGTGCGCACAGTTCGCAGAGTGGGCGAGTCGCGGGGTCAGCGGTCGGTTGGGGTCAGCTGAGGGCGGCGAGGCGTCCGAGCAGATCGGTCTCGGCGATGCACGCGGCCCGCAGGTCACCGAGGTGGACCGACTCGTCCAGCCCGTGCATCCGCGAGTCGGGGTCACAGACCGCGGAAACCAGCACCGTCGCGCCCGGGAACGCCCGCTGGAACTCTGCCACCACCGGAATCGAGCCACCCTGGCCCACCTCGACCGGCTCGGCACCCCACGCGTCGCGGAAGGCAGCCACGGCGACGTTTGCGATCGGACCGGACACGGCCGCCTCGCTCGGCTGACCCGACTCACCCGGTGTGACGACAACCTGAGCGCCCCAGGACACATGGCTCTGGAGATGCTCGGTCAGGCGCTGCAGGGCGCGGTCGGCGTCGTCCCCGGGTGCCACGCGCAGGCTGATCTTGGCGCGAGCGGACGGGATGATCGTGTTCGACGCGGTGGCGATCGGGGTGGTGTCCAGCCCGATCACCGCGAGGGCCGGGCGGCGCCAGAGTCGGTCGACGATACTCCCGTCGCCGATCAGCTGGACCCCGGCGAGCAGGCCGGTCTCGGCCCGCAGCCGCTCCTCGCCGTACGCGAGCTGGGCCGCGGTGCCGACGTGGAGACCCTCGACGGCAACATTGCCCTGATCGTCATGCAGGGTGCCGAGCAACCGGCACAAGGTGGTGAGAGCGTCCGGAACGACACCGCCGAAGCCGCCAGAGTGAATGCCATGGTCCAACGTGCGGACTCCCACCACACAGTCGACGACACCGCGCAGCGAGGTGGTGAAGGCCGGCCGACCCACACCCCAGTTGACTGAATCGGCGATGATGTACGCGTCGGCCGCCAGATCCTCGCGACACTCCTCCAGCAGGCGTCCGAGGGTCGGCGACCCGATCTCCTCCTCGCCCTCGACAAAAAGGATCACGCCGACCGGCGGCTTCCCGCCGTACGCTCGCAGAGCCGCCAGGTGGACCACGATGCCGCCCTTGTCATCGCCCGAGCCGCGGCCGTACAGGCGCCCGTCGCGCACCTCGGGCGTGAACGGCGGGCTCGTCCAGCCGCCGGGGTCGCCCTCGGGCTGCACGTCGTGATGCGCGTAGAGACACACCGTCGGCGCGCCGGGCGGAGCCGGGAAGCGGGCGATCACCGCCGGAGCTCCACCGGCTGCTGACACCACCCGAACGTCGGGACAGCCCAGCTGGCGCGCCGCATCGGCCACCAGATCGGCCGATCGCTGGACCAGGCCGGCCCGCGCGGGATCGGCGCTCACCGACTCCACCATCACCAGGTCGCTCAGGTCGGACAGCAGTCGCGGCCAGAGTTCGTCGATCCGGGACGCGATGTCGAAGGTCCTCACCGGCCGACCATAACCGAGTTCTCGGGTGTAAATTCCTGTCGCCAGCGCAGTCGGCATCGAAGGTCCTTGCCGACCTCGCAGCGGACCAGGGGGAACGACATCATGAGCCATCCGACCATCAACCAGAGGGCCGCGGTGCGGCTGCTCCAGAACGCCTTCAACTACGTCGTGGAGACCCAGCAGGGCAACATCGCCGAGGCAGCCGAACTCGTGGCCGCCTCCCTCCAGGCGGGTGGCATCATCCAGGTGTTCGGCACCGGGCACTCCCGGAGTTTCGCGATGGAGATCGCGGGCCGCGCCGGCGGCCTGGTGCCTGCCAACAAGATCTCGCTCACCGATCTGGTGTTCCTCGGCGGAGCCGATCCGGCCAGCGCCAACGACCCGCTGCTGGAGCGTGACCCGTCGATGATCGGCCGCCTGCTCGCCCTGCAGAAGGTCCAGCCCGAGGACGTGTTCATCATCTGTTCCAACTCCGGCGGAAACGGCTCGACCGTGGAGTTGGCGCTTCAGGTCAAGGAGCACGGGCACAAGCTGATTGCCGTGACCTCGCTCGCTCACACGACCAAGATCACCTCACGCCACCCCAGCGGGAAGCGACTCTTCGAGCTGGCCGACGTGGTGGTCGACAACGGCGGCGTGTACGGCGATGCCGCGCTCAAGCTGCCGGTCACCAACGGCTCGGTCCCGCTGGCGATCACCCCGACCTCGACCGTCACCTCGGCGCTGATCGCCCAGATGCTGGCGACGGAGGTCTGCGGGTTGCTGATCGAGGCCGGACACGAGGTGCCCGTCCTCATCTCGGCCAACATCCCCGGCGGCGACGAACACAACAACGAGCTGCGCGCCCGCTACTCCGAACGGGTGCACAGCGCACCCTGAAGCGACGCCACGCCTTCGGGACTGCTCCCGCTCGCCGCCTCCTCTGGTTGCACTCGCCCCGGTGCGGTCGGGAATTGATGCGAGTGGATCACGACACCCCGAGGGCCGCCCGGATCGGCGCATGCCAACGCTCCCGGATCTCGGCCAGCGACACCGTGAAGCACCCGGCCAGCTCGATCACCGGATCCACGGCCGACCCGACCCGACCCAGTCGAGTCAGCGACACGCCATGAGCAGCCGCCAGGTCCTGCAGCTCCTCGAGCCGGCTCTCGGGGAGGGAGGCGAGGACCCGGCCCGCGCTCTCGGAGAACAGCGTGACGAACGCATCCGCGCCTTCGGGCAGCTCCAGCCGGGCCCCGAATCCCTTGCGCAGTGAGGATTCCACGACAGCCTGGGCGAGGCCACCGTCGGCCAGATCGTGCGCACTGCTGAGCAGGCCTCGACGTGCTGCCGTGATCAGCACCTCGGCGAGCCGCTGCTCGTGGTCAAAATCCACCACCGGCGGCCGGCCGCCGAGATGATCATGGATCACGTCGGCCCAGACCGAACCGGCCAGCTCGTCGCGGGTGTCGCCGAGCTGGACGATCACCTCTTCCTCTGCAGCGAAACCGATCGGTGTGCGGGTCGCGACGTCGTCGATCACCCCGAGCACCCCGACCACTGGGGTCGGCAGGATGGCGACGTCACCGGTCTGGTTGTAGAAGCTCACATTACCGCCGGTGACGGGCGTGCCCAGCGCCTTGCAGCCGTCCACCAGGCCCGCGATCGCCTCGGTGAACTGCCACATCACCGCGGCGTCTTCCGGTGATCCGAAGTTCAGGCAGTCGGTGATCGCCACCGGGCGGGCACCCGACGTGGCGACGTTGCGGAACGACTCGGCCAGGGCCAGCTGGGCTCCCGCGTACGGATCCAGGTATGCGAACCGGCCGTTGCAGTCCGTGGCCAGGGCGACGCCGAGACCGGTCGACTCGTCCACCCGCAGCAGTCCCGCGTCCTCGGGCTGGGCGAGCACGGAGTTACCGCGGACGTAGCGGTCGTACTGATCGGTGACCCACGACTTGTCACAGAGATTCGGGGATCCCACCAGCCGCAACAGGGTCTGGGCGAGCTCGTCGCCGGTGGCGGGACGGTCGAGGTCATCGGCCAGATCGGCCTGGACGACGTCCTGCCAATCGGGACGCGCGTACGGCCGCTGGTAGACCGGGCCCTCGTGAGCCACCGTCCGCGGGGGCACGTCGACCACGGTTTCGCCGTGCCAGTCGATGATCAAGTGCTCACCGTCGGTGACCTCACCGACGACCGTGGCCTGCACGTCCCACTTGGCGCAGATCTCGAGGAACGCATTGACGTGCTGCGGCTCGACGACCGCCATCTTGCGTTCCTGGGACTCGCTCATCAAGATCTCTTCCGGGCTGAGCGTGGGATCGCGCAGCGGCACCAGGTCGAGATCCACATGCATGCCGCCGTCACCCGCACTCGCCAGCTCGGAGGTGGCACACGACAGTCCGGCGCCGCCCAGGTCCTGGATGCCCGCGACGATCTTGGCCGCGAACAGTTCCAGCGTGCACTCGATCAGGAGCTTCTCCATGAAGGGATCGCCGACCTGCACGCTCGGCCGCTTCGCCGGCCCATCCGCGTCGAAGGTCTCGCTGGCCAGCACGCTGACCCCGCCGATCCCGTCCCCACCGGTCGCCGCGCCGTACAAGATCACCTTGTTGCCGAGCCCGGATGCCTTGGCCAGGTGGAGATCCTCGTGCCGGAGCACCCCGACGCAGAGCGCGTTGACCAGGGGGTTGCCGGCGTACGTCCGATCGAAAACCACCTCGCCGCCCACATTGGGCAGACCGAGACAGTTGCCGTATCCGCCGACGCCGGCCACGATCCCGGGCAACACCCGAGCGGTGTCCGGCGCGTCGAGCGGGCCGAAGCGCAGCGGATCCATGACCCCGATCGGCCGCGCGCCCATGGCGAGGATGTCGCGCACGATGCCGCCCACACCGGTCGCCGCACCCTGATATGGCTCGACGAAGCTCGGGTGGTTGTGGGACTCGATCTTGAACGTGACGGCGTACCCCTGGCCGATGTCGACCACGCCGGCGTTCTCGCCGATCCCGGCCAGCAGCTTGCCGATCGGGGTCTCGGGAGCCAGTTCACCGAATCGACGCAGGTGGACCTTCGACGACTTGTACGAGCAGTGCTCGGACCACATCACCGAGTACATCGCCAGCTCCGCCGAGCTCGGCCGGCGGCCGAGGATGTCGCGGATGCGCTCGTACTCGTCCGGCTTCAGACCCAGCTCCGCCCAGGGCTGAGGCGTATCGGGGGTTTGGGCAGCGTGCTCGACCGTGTCCACCACGCGGCACAGGCTATCGCGAGTGATCGGTCCGCCCGACCCTCGCGCCGGTCGCCAAGACGCGGTGATCGCGAAGCCGCGGCGCTCCCACTTGTACGCTCGGGGCCCATGAGCAGACCGCGCCTGGTCGACGTCGCAGCCCGGGCCGGGGTCTCCCGGACCACCGCCTCCGCCGCGCTGAGCGGGGGCGGCCGGATCGGCGAGGAGACCCGCCGGCACGTGCTGGCGGTGGCCGCCGAGATGGGTTACGAGGCGAATCGGCTGGCTCAGAATCTGCGCATTCGGCGGGCGGGGGCGATCGGGGTGTACGTGCCGCCGGACGCCACCGGCTACGAGTACTACCTGGCGTTCGCCTTCGGTGTGGTTGACGAGGCGATGCGCCGCGAGACCCCGGTGGTCCTTATCCCGAACGGCACCACTGAGGTATCCCTGGCACGCGATCAGGTGGACGGCTACATCGTCATCGACGCCGCAGACGAAGACCGACAGTTGCGGCGGATCCTGGCGACCGGTAAGCCGGTGGTGTCCGCCGAGCCTCTCCCGGACGATCTGCCGCCCCCGGCGGGGACCGTCTCGTTCGACCACGAGAAGGCGGCCACGGCCCTGCTGGATCATCTCGCCGCTCAAGGCGCCCATCGACCGGCCATGATCAGTCCACCGCTGGACACCTCCTGGGCCCGCCAGATCAACACCGCCTACGCCCGCTGGTGTGCCCGGGCGGGCTGCACGCCCCGCGTCGTCACCGCACCCTTCCTCGCAGACGCGGACAGCATCCGGCACCCGGTCGAGCAGTTGTTCTCCGGCGGCGACGAACCGGATGCGGTGGTCGTGGCCCAGGACGGCATCGCCCCCGCGGTGTCCGCGGCCGTCAACGCTCGCGGCAAGGTCGTCGGCGACGACGTCCTGCTCGCGGCCTGCGTCGACGGGTTGTCGGTCCGTTCGTCGGTGCCGCCGATCACCGCCATCGATCTCATCCCGCGCGAGCACGGGACGGCGTGCGCCGACCTGTTGCTCTCGGTGCTCTCCGGTGACGGCGGCCCTTCGCGGTCGATCACGTTGGAGCCAGTTCTCCACCTGCGGGCGTCCACCGGCGCCTAGCGGTCGGCTCAAGTGGGTTCGTGGCGGGAGTTCCTGGCAGAAGCCCGCCACCACGGCCAGCGGTCCTGAGCTCGGGCCAGTCTGCTCCCGATCCGAACGTCTGATCCAGCGACTGAGGTGCAGATCCCCGGGCGGGGTGCAGATCACTGGCCCGAAACGGCCTTGCGACGGCGCGGACCGTGGACCAGCGCGTCGGCTCAAGACTCCCGGGTCCCCATCGTCGCCTCGCGGTCCCTCAATCCACCCCTTGCAACTGCAGAATCGATTCTGCTACGGTTCTCGCCTCCGATGCAGAATCGATCCCGCACCCAGCCGAGGAGCAGCACCATGACGTCCGACCTCCAGATCATCGAAGCCGGCCCGGTGCCCGTGTCCCCGGCCCGCACCGACCGCGACCCGGGACCCGTACTGCGGGTGGGTGTGGTGCAGCACACCTGGGAGCCGGATGCCGAACGACTCAGCGCCAAGCTCGACTCGATGGTCGCCGCCGCGGCCGGTCGCGGAGCCCAGATCGTGTTCCTGCCCGAGATCGCCCTGCTCCGCTATCCCGCCGACACCCTGCCGGCCGGCCGGGCCGGCGCCCTGGCCGAGGATCTCGAGACCGGCCCGTCGGTGACCTTCGCCCGTCGGGCCGCCGCGGCCCACGGGGTCCACGTGCACATCTCGCTCTATCGCATCGATGGCGGCGCTGACGGGCTCGGCTCGAACACCGCCGTGATCGTCGCCCCCGACGGCCGGATCGCTGCGGCCACCGACAAACTGCACATCCCCGTCACGGCCGGCTACTACGAGGACCATTACTTCCGCCCAGGACCCGCCACCGCGGACGACGCCGTGGCGACGCCGGCGCCGGGAAGCGCCGCCGACCCCTACCAGATCTATGCCCTCGACGCGCTGGACGGGGCCGTGTTCGGCCTGCCGACCTGTTGGGACGAGTGGTTCCCCGAGGTCGCCCGGAGTTACTCCCTGCGTGGCGCCGACGTCGTGGTCTACCCGACCGCCATCGGGTCCGAGCCCGACCACCCGCACTTCGACACCCAGCCGCTGTGGCAGCAGGTCATCGTCGGCAACGGCATCGCCAACGGCCTGTTCATGGTGGTGCCCAATCGCACCGGCACCGAGACCCGGCCCGACGGCAGTGCGGGCAACACCTTCTACGGCTCGTCGTTCGTCTCCGACCCGTACGGCCGCGTCCTGGTCCGGGCTCCGCGGGATCGCGAAGCGGTCCTGATCGCCGATCTCGACCTCGCCCAGCGCCGTGACTGGCTCGACCTCTTCCCGCTGCTGCGCACCCGCCGGCCCGACACGTACGCGGCCCTCTGCGCTCCGGTCCGCCCGGACCTTCCCTATGGCGGCTCCGTCGCACCCGCTTCCCTCGCCCCTTCCGCGCGCTGACCCCGAGAAGGACACTGATCATGATGGCCGCAACGCTCCCCGTCTCCGCCGAGCCGGGCACCGCACCCGCCCGTGACGGACACTTCCGCAGGGTGCTCGGACTGCCGACCCTGGTCCTGCTGGGCCTGGTCTACATGGTGCCGCTGACGATCTTCACCACCTACGGCATCGTCACCCAGCTGACCGGTGGCCGGCTGCCGGTCGCCTATGTGCTGACCCTCCTGGTCATGCTGTTCACCGCCCGCTCGTACGGCAAGATGGCGGCCGCGATCCCGGTCTCCGGCTCGGCCTACGCATACGTCTCGAACAGCTTCGGTCCCGCGATCGGCTTCCTCGCCGGCTGGTCGCTGATGCTCGACTACATGTTCCTGCCCATGATCAACTACCTGGTGATCGGCATCTTCCTCGGCGCCGCGCTGCCGATGGTCCCGACCTGGGTCATCGTGGTGGCCTCCATCGGTCTGGTCACCGCGGTGAACCTGGCCGGCATCACGTCGATCGCGCGGGCCAACATCGCCATCGTCGGTGTCCAGGCGGTGTTCATCGTCGTCTTCGCAGTGCTCGCCGTCGTGCAGCTGACCGGCTCCGGAACGGTCGATCCGCTGGCACCGTTCGTCGGGACCGGCGACGCCGGCATCGGTGGTCTGCTGGGCGGTGCGGCGATCCTGTGCCTCTCGTTCCTCGGCTTCGACGCGGTTTCCACCTTCGCCGAGGAGTCCCGGGACGCCCGCCGGATGGTTCCCCGGGCGATCATGTTGACCACCCTGATCGCCGGGGGCATCTTCATCGGCCTGGCCTACCTCAGCTATCTGGTGCTGCCGACCGCCACCTTCACCGATGTCGACGCGGCCTCACTGGAGGTCGTGGCCAGGGTGGGTGGATCGTTCCTGTCGGTCTTCTTCACCGCTGCCTACGTCGCCGGCTCGCTGGGCTCCGCACTGACCTCCCAGGCGTCGGTGTCGCGGATCATCCACGCCATGGGGCGCGACGGCGTCCTGCCGCGGCGGGTCTTCGGACGGCTGTCCGGCCGCGGGGCTCCGGTGGCGGCGATCCTGGTCACCTCCGCGGTCGCCCTGCTGGCCCTGGTCATGTCGCTGACCACCATCTCGTCCTTGATCAGCTTCGGCGCTCTGGTCGCCTTCTCCATGGTGAACCTGTCGGTGATCAAGCACTACGCCGTCGACCGCGGTCGTCGCCACTCGGCCCGGGACGTACTGTCCTTCGTGCTGCTGCCGCTGGTCGGCTTCATCGCCACCGCATGGCTGTGGACGAGCCTGTCGGGGCTGACCCTCGTCGTGGGTCTGACCTGGGCCGCGGTCGGCTTCGGCTATCTGCTGGTCCTCACCCGCGGCTTTCGCCGCCCCACTCCCCGGCTGGATCTGAAGGAGATCTGACGCCCGATGCCCATGATCGTTTTCCACAACGGAAGCATCGCTCCCGGCACGAGCGGCACCGACGCCGATCGGTTGGTGGTGCGGGACGACCGAATCGTCGATCCGTCGACACCGGTCGCTCCGGACGCCACCTGGGTGGACCTCGACGCAGGCTGGCTCGGCCCGGCCTTCGGCGACGGTCACGCCCATCTGCTCCAGGCCGGGCGCGAGGGGTCCGGACCCCAGATCCGCTCCGCCACCTCGGTGGCCGAGCTCGTGGACAGCGTGCGCCAGTGGGCCTCGGAGCATCCCGAGGCCCCTTGGATCGTCGGGGCGAGCTACGACGCGACCTTGGCACCGGAGGGCCGCTTCGACGCCCGCTGGCTCGACGCGGCCGTCCCGGACCGTCCGGTCGTGCTGCGGGCGTGGGACTACCACACCGTCTGGTGCAACAGCCTCGCCCTCGAGCTGGCCGGACTGGACGCCAAGACCCCTGACCCGGCCGACGGGATCATCCTCCGCCGCCCGGACGGCAGCCTGCTCGGCACGCTGATCGAGTCGGGAGCGACCGGCCCGGTGTTGTCCCTGCTGCCGGAGACGTCCCTCGAGGACGCAGTGGTGGAGCTGGAGCGGGCCACGGCCCAGGCGGCGGCGTACGGCATCAGCTGGGTGCAGGACGCCTGGGTTGAACCCTGCGATCTGCCGGCGTGGCTGGAAGCGGCTCGTCGCGGCGTGCTGTCGGTGGACGCCGATCTTGCCCTGCGGGCCGATCCGACCCGCTGGGAGCAGCAGCGAACGGAGGTGACCGGCCTGCGGCAGCAGGTCGAGGGCGCCTCCGGCCTCAGTTGCCGGACGCTGAAGTTCTTCCTGGACGGCATCATCGAGAACCACACTGCCTACCTGCTCGAGGACTACGTCGACCGGTGCACGCGGGGCCTTCCGGTCTGGCGTCCGGGACAGCTGAACGAGGCGTTCGTCGACGCGGATCGGCTCGGCTTCGATCTCCACCTGCACGCCATCGGTGACGGCGGCGTCCGGCAGGCGCTCGATGCCGCCGAGCACCTGCGGGCCTCCGGAGCAACCGCGCGACGAATCACCCTGGCCCACGCACAGCTGGTCGACGAAGCCGATCTGCGTCGCTTCGCCGAGCTGGACGTGACCGTGTGCTTCCAGCCGCTGTGGGCCGCCGAGGACGCGGTGATGCGCGACCTGACGCTCCCCCGGATCGGTGCGGAACGGGCCCTGCAGTATCGGATCCGCAGCATCCTGGATGCAGGCGCCACGATCAGCTTCGGCAGCGATTGGCCCGTCACCAGCCCCGACGTTCTGGCCGGGATCCGTACCGCGGTGACCCGCCAAACTCCCGACGGCCTGCCGGCCGGTGGCTGGCAGCCCAGCGAGCGGATCAGCCTGACCGAGGCTCTGGCGGCGGCCACCACCGGTGTGGCCCACCAGTCCGGCGCGGACGGTGTCCGCGGTGTGTTGCGAACCGGGGCGCAGGCCGATCTGGTCTGGCTGTCGGCGGATCCCCGCGCGGTGACCCCCGACCGGCTGGTCGACATCGATGTCCGGGGTACCTGGCGGCGCGGCCTGCGGACCCACTGAAAGGGCCCCGGACGGAATCGATCAGCCCCGCCGGCGGCGGGTGGTCGCGGCGGGACGTGGTGGGTGCCGGAGGTTCTCGATGACGAACCAGGCGACGCTCACGGCGTACGCGGCCGTCGCGGTCAGCCAGACGCTGATCCCGCCGTCGTTGAGCACGGTACCGAGTACCGCTACCGCGAGCCCGGCGATCGCGACCGGACGGATCGTGCCGTAGAGGCGCTCGATCCGGGGCACGGCCCAGCGCAGGATCGCGATCCAGACTCCGATCCCGACGACCAGCGAGATCAGACCCAGCGGCGAGACGATGGTCTGGATCGACGCGACACCCTTGCGCACCACGATGTCCCAGGCGTCCCCGTCTATCACCCGCTGTACGAAGTTGCCCAGATGGCTGCGGGCGCCCGGCCCGCGACGCCAATCCAAGACAGAGATCACGACGATCGCCACCACCGCGCCGAGCCCGGCCAGGACGAGCTTGGGCCACGAGACCTTCGCGCCGGAGATGGCGAACAGCAGCCACACCAACGGAGGGGTCAGTGCGATCACACCACCGAAGTCGGTGCCCATGCTCGGCCAGCCCTCGCAGACGACGATGCCGAACCCGATGGCCGCCACGGCGACGACAGCGGCGCGGGGCCGCCCGGCGGCGCGAAACCGGTGGGCGACGTACCCGGCGAGCAGCAGGCCGGCCGACGCGTACGCGGCGAAGGTGACGTTGCCGAACCCGTACCAGCGCAGACCGAAGATCGGTCGTGAGTTGAGCAGCGAGCCCGGTTGCATCACTGCGCCGAGCGCGGCATCGGCCGTGAAGGCCGCCACGGTCAGTGCGGCGCCGGTCACCGCGGCCGGGAGCCGCAGCCAGCGCGCCAAACCCACTGCCGCCAGGGTGAGCACGGCCGCCCAGAGGGCGACGACGATCGCTGCGGCAGCACCGGGATGTGTCGATTCCTGCCAGGCAACGGCTCCCGCCAACATCATCGACGCCGTGACCACGGTCCCGACGGTCATGATCAGCTGGGCCACCGGCCAGGAGCGCCGCCACACGGCGAGGCCGAAGACGATCATCGAGACCGCCCCGCCGATGCCGACGGCGAGATAGCCGGTGACCACCGCCGCCGACAGGGCGGTGACCGCGGCGAGATGGCGCTCGATGCTCGCCACCGTGAGATCGTCGGGATTCACCGCGAACACGGATCCGTCCACCGCTGCCGACGTGGCCGGGGTGCCGCCGCCGAAGTCGATCAACGTCGCGGTGAGGTCGGTCAGCGTGACGATCCCCTCGCGCCGGGTGCTGGCGGAGGTCAACCAGCCGGGGATGGTCGTGCCGAGACGATAGGCCACCTGCGTGCCGGGGTCGTCCGAGCCGGCCGGCGGCCCGATGCCGGTGAGGATCACCGTCACGTCGTTGCGCGCGGACAGCTCCGCGGTGAGCGCATCGGCGTCGGCATCCGCATCCACCAGGGTGATCGGGCACGTCAGCCGATCCCCGCCGGCGCGGAACTGCTCGAGGGTCGCGTACGTCGCCAGCGACCCGTCCGGACGGGCGGCGGCCAGCGCCGCGCCCGGTCCCACGGCCGACACGCAGCCGGTCACCGACGCGGCGAGCGTGCCGAGCCGGGCGTCGCCGTCACGCGCGGCGGCCGCGGCCTGGCGTGCCGCCCAGTCGACGACGCGCCCCTGCTCCACTCGCGGATCGCAGAGCCCCCCGACCGCGGCGCGACGTCCCGCGCCCAGTGTGGTCCAGCCCGCCGCGGCACAGTCGCCGACGTACCGGGGACGGACCACCATCGATCCGACCTGGGCGTCGCCGAGATGCCGCTGGAGCAGCAGGCGGTCGGCCTCGGTAAGGGTGTAGCGGCCGGTGACGCCGACCACGACCACCCGCGGGGTGAAGATCGCCGACGCGGTCGGGGGCTCGGCCCAGCCGTGAGCGATCCGGAGACCGACGAACACGAGCGCCAGCCCGATCAGGGCCAGCGTCCAGCGCCGGAACCGCCTCGACCGAGCCCGGACCACTAGACGCGGGTGGTGAGGAAGCTCTGTACTCCGGTGAAGAAAGGGCGGCCGTCGAGGGTGGGACCGGTCAGCAGCTCCACGTTGTGCTCGGGGTGCGGCATCAGGCCCACGACGTTGCCGCGCTCGTTGCGGACGCCCGCGATGTCGCGCCGCGATCCGTTCGGATTGCCGTCGAGGTAGCGGAAGACGACCTGGCCCTCACCCTCGAGGCGGTCCAGGGTGTCCTCGTCGGCGATATAGCCACCTTCGCCGTTCTTCAGCACGATGGTGATCTCCTCACCCGCGACGAACTCACTGGTCCACGGGGTGTCGGTGGACTCGACGCGCAGCTTCTGGTCCTTGCAGACGAACGTCCGCACGTCGTTGCGGATCAGCGCGCCGGGCAACAGATGGGCCTCGCAGAGGATCTGGAACCCGTTGCAGATCCCGAGCACCGGCATGCCGCGGCCGGCCTCGGCGATTACCTCGCTCATCACGGGCGCGAACCGGGATATGGCCCCGCAACGCAGATAATCGCCATACGAGAAGCCGCCGGGCAGGATGACCGCGTCGACCCCGCCCAGGGAGTCGCTGGCGTGCCACAGCGACACCGGCTCGGCACCACAGATGCGGACCGCGCGCAGGGCGTCGGAGTCGTCCAACGAGCCGGGGAAGGTGACGACGCCGATCCGGACCGCCATCAGACCGCCACCCCCTCGGTCGCCCCACCGGCCACGGCGTTCTCCAGCGCCTCCTCGGCGACGAAGTCTTCGGCCACGTGCACGACGAAGGTCTCGATCACGGTGTTGGCCAGCAGCGTCTCGGCAGCTCGGTGGATGGCCTCGAGCCGCTCGGGCGTCAGCTCGCCGTCGACCTCCAGCTCGAACCGCTTGCCTTGCCGCACCGAGATGCCGTCGAACCCGAGTCGGGCCAGCGCGCCGGTCACTGCCTTGCCCTGAGGATCCAGGATCTCGGGCTTGGGCATGACCTCGACCACCACGTGTGCCATGGGCTCGATCCTAGCGAGCGGGGCCGGGTCAATCGCCGCTCGCCGCCGGGGCTGGACTCGCCTGCCGCTGCGGCTGGGACGGGCAGTACGCGCCTCAGCCGACCGGCGCAAACGGTTCGCCGGTCAGCTGCTCGTACGCACTCGCGTAGCGCGCCCGGGTCGCCGCCACCACCTGCGGGGGCAGGGGCGGCGGCGCCTCACCCGATGCACGGCTCCATCCGGACTCGTGCAGCAGCCAGTTGCGGACGTACTGCTTGTCGAAGGAATCCAGCGGCCCGCCCGGCCGCCAGCTGGCCGCATCCCAGAATCGCGAGGAGTCCGGGGTCAGCACCTCGTCGGCGAGCACGACGGTTCCGTCCGCCCGCACGCCGAACTCGAACTTCGTGTCGGCCAGGATGATCCCCCGCTCGGCGGCGATCCCCTCAGCCCGGGCGTACACGGCCAGGGTGAGGTCCCGCAGGCGCGTGGCCAGCTCGGCGCCGATGGTGTCGGCCACAGACTCGAAGGACACGTTCTCGTCGTGCTCCCCCAGCGCCGCCTTGGTCGCCGGGGTGAAGATCGGTTCCGGCAGCCGCGAGCCGTCCACGAGCCCCGCCGGCAGGGGCACTCCACAGACCTCACCGCTGGCCTGGTACTCCAACCAGCCCGAGCCCGTGAGGTAGCCGCGGGCCACGCACTCGATAGGGATCATCGCGAGCTTTTCGCAGATCACCGCGCGCCCACGGACGGGTGCGGGCACATCGGTGGACAGGACGTGGTTGTCGACGAGGTCGGCAACCCGGTCGAACCACCACAGCGACAGCCGATTCAAGATCTCGCCCTTGTCCGGGATCGTGCTGGCCAGCACGAAGTCGAAGGCGGAGATGGCGTCGGTCGCGACCATCAGCAACCGGTCGTCATCGATCCGATAGAGCTCACGGACCTTGCCCCGATGCACCAGAGGCAGGTCGAGCTGGTCTTCGTACACGCGGCGTCCTTCGATCTCGGGCACGGCAGGCGGGTGGGCGGCACCCATTCTCACGCCCACCGGCCGGGAGCCGCGCACAGCGTCCCCCTTCGGTCCGGGGATGCCCCCACGCGCCCCGGGTCGCCCCCGCAGTCCGCAGTGCACGAGGCCGATCATGGCGCAGAGTAGAGAGGTAGCCGTCTCACCTCGGAAGGATCTCTTCATGTCAACCCTCGTCCGTCCCCGTCACGACCGGATCGTCGCGGGCGTCTGCTCGGGACTCGGCCGCCGGTTCGGGATCTCGCCGAACGTGGTGCGGCTGATCTTCGTGCTGAGCATGCTGCTCCCCGGTCCGCAGATCCTGCTGTATCTCGCCGGCTGGATCCTCATCCCGAACGAGTGATCGGGTACCTGGCCCCCGAACCCCGCGACTGTGCCCATACGACAGCGACACGCCGCGTGTCGCCGTCGTTTGTTCACACTCGCGGGGACGGTGCGGGGCTAGAGGACCGGGCCGGGTAGGTAGGCGGCGGCGGCGGGGTGCTCGGCGGCGAGCTGCTGGACCCGGCCGACGACGCGGTCGACTTGCTGCTGGGCCGTGCCGGCCAGCTCCAACGGGCTCGCGACCAGGGCGTCGAGCTCGGAGCGAGACATCCGGAGCCGCTCGTCGGCGGCCAGCCGGTCGTACAGGTCGTTGGCCTTCTGCCCCTCGCGCAGAGCCAGCGCGACGGCCACGGCATGCTCCTTGATCACCTCGTGCGCCTCCTCCCGGCCGACGCCCTTGCGGACGGCCGCCAGCAGCACCTTGGTAGTGGTGAGGAACGGAAGGTAGCGCTGCAGCTCGGCCTCGATCACAGCCGGGAAGGCGCCGAAGTCGGCCAGCACTGTGAGGAAGGTCTCGAACAGCCCGTCGAGGGCGAAGAAGGCATCCGGCAGCGCGACCCGGCGGACCACCGAGCACGAAACGTCGCCCTCGTTCCACTGGTCGCCGGCCAACTCGCCGATCATGGACACAGAGCCGCGGACCACCACGGAGAGCCCGTTGACCCGCTCGCAGGAGCGGGTGTTCATCTTGTGCGGCATGGCGCTCGATCCGACCTGACCCGGTCGGAACCCCTCGGTCACCAGCTCGGCCCCGGCCATCAAGCGGATGCTGGTGGCCACATTCGACGGCCCGGCGGCGACCTGAGCCAGCGCTGTCACCACGTCGTAGTCCAGTGATCGCGGATAGACCTGTCCGGTGGAGACGAACAGGTGGTCGAAGCCGAGGTGGTCGGCGATCCGGGTCTCCAACTCGGCCAGCCGCTCGGCGTCGCCGTCGACCAGATCGAGCATGTCCTGTCCGGTGCCGACCGGACCCTTGATGCCGCGGAGCGGATAGCGCGCGATCAGCTCCGCGACCCTGGTTTCGGCGATCAGCAGCTCTTCGGTGGCGGTGGCAAATCTCTTGCCCAGCGTGGTTACCTGAGCGGCCACGTTGTGCGAGCGTCCGGCGACCGGCTGCGCCGCGTACTGGGCGGCGAGCCGAGCCAGCTGCACCAGCGTGGCGATGATCTTGGTCCGGATGATCCGTAGTGCCGAGACGATCTGCAGCTGCTCGACGTTCTCGGTCAGGTCCCGACTGGTCATCCCCTTGTGGATGTGCTGGAACCCGGCCAGCGCATTGAACTCTTCGATCCGCGCCTTCACGTCGTGCCGGGTGATCTTCTCCCGCTCGGCGATCGAGGTCAGGTCCACCTGGTCCAGCACCCGCTCGTACGCCCCGATCACCGAATCCGCGTCGGCACCGCCGAAGTCGACCCCGAGGTCACGCTGGGCCCGCAGCACCGCAACCCACAACCGGCGCTCCGCGATGATCTTGTGCTCGGGCGACCAGACCTCTCGCATCGGCGCCGACGCGTATCGCGTGGCCAGCACGTTCGGCACACTCACGCGCCCACCTCCGTCACCCTCACCAGTCCTGCCGCTGCCTTCTCGGCGATGTCTCGGCGATAGAAGGAACCGGCCAGCTCGATCCGCTCGATCCCTGCATAGGCCGAAGCCCGAGCGGCGTCGAGCCCGACCCCGGTCCCGACCACAGTCAGCACCCGTCCGCCGGAGCTCACCACGCGTCCGGCGCCGTCGTAGCGGGTGCCGGCCTGGACCACTTGGCGGCCGTCGGCGGCCGCCTCCTCCAGACCGCTCAGAACGCCCCCGGTGACCGGCGTGCCCGGGTAGTTCTCGGCCGCCAGGACGACACCGACCGCTGATTCCTCGCGCCACTCCAGCGGTGGATGATCGGCCAGCGTGCCCGACGCCGCGGCGTGCAGCAGCCGGCCGAACGGCGTGACCAGCCGGGCCAGCAGCGGTTGGGTCTCGGGGTCACCGAAGCGCGCGTTGAACTCGATCACCCGGACCCCGCGGCTGGTGAGCGCCAGTCCCGCGTACAGCAGACCGTTGAAGGGCGTTCCGCGTCGAGCGAGCTCGTCGACGGTCGGCTGCAGAACAGTCCGGGTGACCTCTTCGACCAGCCCCCGCGGAGCCCAGGGCAATGGCGTGTACGCACCCATCCCGCCGGTGTTCGGACCGGTGTCGCCCTCGCCCACCCGCTTGAAGTCCTGAGCGGGCTGCATGGGGAGCACGGTCCGGCCGTCGGTGATCGCGAACAGGCTGACCTCCGGACCGTCGAGGTACTCCTCCACCACGACCCGGCCGCAGGCCGCCGCATGAGCCTTCGCCGCCCGCGGGTCGTCGGTCACCACGACGCCCTTGCCGGCGGCCAGACCGTCGTCCTTGACGACGTACGGCGGCCCGAACTCGTCCAGAGCCGCGGCCACCTGCTCGGCGCCGTCGCACACGCGGGCGCGGGCCGTCGGCACTCCGGCCGCGTTCATCACGTCCTTGGCGAAGGCCTTGCTGCCTTCGATGGTCGCGGCAGCAGCCGACGGGCCGAAGCAGGCGATCCCGGCCTCCCGAACGGTGTCGGCGACCCCGGCCACCAGCGGAGCCTCGGGACCGACCACGACCAGGTCGGCGCTCAGGCGGGCGGCCAGTGCGGACACCGCCGCGCCGTCGAGGATATCCACCGGATGATTGGTCGCGATCGCCATCGTTCCGGGGTTTCCGGGTGCGACGTGCAGTTCCGTGACCTCCGGATCTCGGGCCAACGCGAGGGCGAGAGCGTGTTCACGTCCGCCCGATCCGACCACGAGCACCGTCAATCCTTGTCTCACGCGGGCAAGCCTAGGGGCTTTCGACCGCGTCGCCGATTCTGCCCACTGCCCCAACACCGGGCAGCATGGATCCGCGGCATGGGTGAGCAGGACCACATCTGGGCACACACAGAGAGTCGAAGGTCCTGGTCAAACGCCGGTCAATCCATTGGGCATCCGTTCCTCAGCGAAGCCTCCATCCGGCTGGAAGCGGCGCGCCGACGCCATTGTTGCCGCAAGCTCTTGACAGGCTCTCACGTGTTAGGGCACGATTCTGCGCAACGGAGCCCAAAGGATTGGGCACCGAGCCCACCACCAGCCTCAGAGGACACCGATGTCGCGGACCACCATGAAGGACGTCGCCGAGCGATCCGGCGTCTCGGTGACCACGGTGTCGCACGTGCTCAACGAGGTGCCGGGCAAGCGGGTCAACCCCGACACCCGGCGGCGCGTGCTCCAGGTGGCGGAGGAACTGCTCTACCGCCCGAACCAGCTGGCCCGCGGTCTGCGCACGCAGCGCAGCGGAATGATCGGTTTCCTGTCCGACCGGGTGTCCACCACGCCGTTCGCGGGCCGGATGATCCTGGGCGCTCAGGACGCCGCGGAGGAGGCCGGCTCCCTGCTGGCGCTCCTCCACTCCGGCGGCGACCCCGAGCTCGAGGAGCGCGAGGTCGAGGCTCTGCGGGAGCGCCAGGTCGACGGCATCGTGTATGCGCTCTTCTACCACCGGGTGGTGACGCCGCCGGCCAATCTGACCGAGGGACCGGCGGTGCTGCTCGACGCCCGGAGCATCGATGACTCGATCAGCTCCGTCGTGCCCGACGAGGTGGGCGGCGCCCGGGCCGCGGTCGAGCTGCTCCTCGCCGCCGGCCACCGCCGGATCGGCTACGTCACCACGAGTGACGACATCCCCGCCAAGCATCTGCGCCTCAGCGGGTTCCGTCAGGCCCTCGAGGTCTACGGCGTCGCCGCCGACGACTCACTGGTGATCGAGGTCAGCGGCGATGCGCAAGGCGGGTTCCAGGGCGCTCGGCGGCTGTTGAGCGGGCCGGATCGCCCGACGGCGTTGTTCTGCTTCAACGACCGGACGGCCATGGGTGTCTACCAGGCCGCGACCGAGCTCGGAATCTCGATCCCCGATGACCTGTCGGTGGTCGGCTTCGACGACCAGGAGCTGATCTCCGACAGTCTGCGTCCCGGGCTCACCACCGTGGCCCTGCCGCATTACGAGATGGGCCGCTGGGCGGTCACGACCTTGCTCGACCAGATCGAGAGTCCGGCGCACCACGCTCCGGTCCACGCGCTGCTGCCCTGCCCGCTGATCACCCGCGAGTCGGTCGCTCCAGCTGGCGGGAAACAGCGGACGTGATCACCTTTCGTCGCTGACCTCCCCGCGATTCCATCGTTCCCTACGTCCTCGCCGGCCCCTGCGCCGGTGAGCCATTCCCCGAAACACAGAGCGTCCGCCGCGGACGCCCTCGACCGGCACACCGTGCCGGCTCACAACCCGATGGAGGACCCAATGAAGAAGAAGATCATGAAGGGCCTGGCGGCGTCGATCATCGCCTTGGCCATGCCACTGACGTTGTCCGCGTGCGCCAAAGGCGGCTCGGCAAGCGGCGGTGGCGAAAACGCCAACGGCACCAAGACCCTGACGATGTGGACGCACAATGCGGGCAACAAGAACGAGCTCGCTGCGATCACCAAGATCGTTGACGACTACAACGGCAGCCAGACCAAGTACAAGGTCGAGGTGCAGGCCTTCCCACAGGACTCCTACAACCAGTCCGTGGTCGCCGCAGCGGCAGCCAAGAAGCTGCCGTGCATCCTCGACATCGACGGCCCCAACGTGCCGAACTGGGCATGGGCCGGCTACCTCGCACCGCTGGAGGGCATGGACGACACCTTGTCCAAGTTCCTGCCGAGCGTGATCGGCAAGTGGAACGACAAGACCTACTCCTACGGCTACTACGACGTGGCGCTCACCATGGTCACCCGCAAGTCGACGCTGGAGAAGTACGGCATCCGCATCCCCACCGCCGACAAGCCATGGACGAAGGACGAACTGACCGCCGCGCTGGAGAAGATCAAGGCCAGTGGCGATTTCGACTACCCCCTGGACATCGCGACCAGCTTCACCGGTGAGTGGTGGCCGTACGCGTACTCGCCGTTCCTGCAGAGCTTCGGCGGAGACCTGATCAACCGGACCGACTACACCACGGCCGACGGCGTGCTGAATGGGCCGCAGGCGGTTGAGTGGGCGAAGTGGTTCCGCGGCCTGGTGACGAACGGGTACGTCCCGCTCAAGTCCGGCGCCGACCCGGCCAAGGACTTCATGAACGGCAAGACCGCCATCCTCTACAACGGCACCTGGACCGCGGTCGACACCCGCAAGAAGTTCGGTGACGACGTGCTGTTCCTGCCCTCGGTCGATCTCGGCCAGGGCCCGAAGATCGGCGGCGGCTCGTGGCAGTGGGGTGTCTCGACCAACTGCGCCGACCCCGCGGGCGCCCAGGATTACATGAAGTTCGCAGCGCAGGACACCTACGTCGCGTCGGTGGCCGAGGCCACCACGAACATACCGGCCACCGACGCGGCCGCGGCCAAGGTGCCGGGCTACGGACCTGGCGGGGAGAACGAGATCTTCCTCGAGTACGCCAAGAAGTTCGCCGTCCTCCGCCCGGTGACCCCCGGATACCCCTTCATCGCCACGGAGTTCACCAAGACCGCTCAGGACATCCTCAACGGCGCCGATCCGCAGCAGGCGCTGGATCAGGCGGTCAAGAACATCGACGCCAACCAGAAGTCCAACAACAACTTCCAGTGACCCAGACGCTGGTGGGGCCCACTCGGTCCGGGCCCCACCAGCACCCAACCCGCCCGGGCGCTCCCCGCCGCCCGGGCCCGCGATCGCCTGTCTTGACCCATCCGAGGAGCACCGCTCGTGAGCACCGCTGAGACCTTCGAGCCGTCGGTTCTGCCCGACGTCGCCCCGCCGCCGGCCACCCGACGTTCCACCCGGTCCGGCCGCCGACCCGCCACCGTCGCCTGGCTGATGCTCGTGCCGGCCGGCGTGCTGATGATCACCTTCTTGATCATCCCGATCCTGCTGACCTTCATCCTCGCCTTCACCAACGCCCGGCTGATCTCTCCCCACCCGGCGACGTTCGTCGGCGTGGACAACTTCGTCCGGCTGTTCTCCGACGAGACGTTCTGGCACTCGCTGCAGAACACCGTGGTGTTCGCGCTCGTGATCGTCCCGGTGCAGTCCGCCGTCGCCCTCGGCCTGGCGCTGCTGGTGAACGTCAAGATGCGCGGCACCAACTTCTTCCGGACCGTCTATTTCCTACCCGTGGTCACCTCGATGGTCGTGGTGTCGATGCTGTGGCAATTCATGTACCAGCCGGACGGTCTGATCAACGCCTTCCTTGCCCGCTTCGGCATTCAAGGACCCGACTGGCTCGGCAACCCCAACACCGCCCTGTTCGCGATCATCGTGATGTCGATCTGGCAGGCGTGCGGGATGCACATGGTGATCTGGCTGTCCGGCCTGCAGACCATTCCCGGTGAGCTCTACGAGGCCGCCTCACTCGACGGCGCCACGCAGTGGCAGCAGTTCCAGCACGTCACCTGGCCGGGTCTGCGTCAGACCCGGACCTTCATCTTGATCACCATCACCATCGCCGCGTTCTCGCTGTTCACCCAGGTCAACATCATGACCCAGGGCGGACCGCTGGACGCCACCTCGACCTTGGTCTTCCAAGCGGTCCGCGTCGGTTACCAGCAGCAGCAGACCGGTTACGCCTCCGCCATTTCCCTGGTGTTCTTCGCCCTCGTGCTGATCGTCACCCTGATCCAGCGCTTCCTCACCCGTGACAAGGATGTACGTCGATGACCGAGACCCTTTCCCACGTAGCAGATGGCGATGCCGCCCCGGCGGTCCACACCGCCGGCGAGTCCAGGCGGACCGGCCGACGGGTGCTCGGCGTGTTCGGGCGGATCGTGCTCTGCGGAGTGTTCGGCCTGCCACTGCTGTTCATGCTGATCTCCAGCTTCAAGCCGGACCTGCAGATCTTCTCCGACCTGACCAGCATCCGCGCCTTCCTGCCGGTCGGCGATCTTACGCTCGACAACTACCTGGGTGTGTTCGACCGCGTGCCGTTCGCCACCTTCATGATGAACTCGATCATCATCACCGTGGCCACCGTCGGCCTCGGTCTCGTGGTGAACTCGATGGCGGCCTTCGCATTGTCGCGGATGGTCTTCCGCGGTCAGAAGGTCGTCCTGGGCGTCATCCTGGCCACCTTGATCGTGCCGTTCGAGACCATGGCGCTTCCGCTGCTGTGGTGGGCCAACAAGCTGCCGTTCTTCGACTTCGTCAACGGCTATTCCCAGGGCTGGCTGGACACGTACCAGATCCAGATCGTGCCATTCGTTGCCAACGCCTTCTCGATCTTCTTGTTCTACCAGTACTTCGACTCCATCCCGAAGGAGCTCGACGAGGCAGCCACCGTCGACGGTGCCGGCTGGTTCCGGATCTATCGCAGCGTGGTCATGCCGCTCGCCGGCCCGGCCGTGGCCACCGTGGCCATCTTGACCTTCCTCCCGTCGTGGAACCAGTACCTCTGGCCGCTGATGGTGGTCCAGACCGAGGAGCTGCGACCGGTGATGGTCGGTATCGACTACTTCAAGCAGCTCAACGTGTCCTGGGGTCAGATCATGGCCTATGCCTCGATGATCACCGTGCCGATTCTGGTGCTGTTCATCGCATTCCAACGATCGTTCATCAACTCGATCGCCTCCTCCGGCGTGAAGGGCTGATCGAACCGCCGTGCAGGACGACCCAGTGCCGGGTCGCGGAGCACCAACGACGCGAGATGACACGAACGAGAGGTTCGAGGTGACCACCATGACGCAGCTGGTGCAGGAGACGACGGTCGGAGACCGTGATCGCCCGCTGCTGCACATCCATCCCCGTTCCGGCTGGCTGAACGACCCCAACGGGTTGTGCCGGATCGATGGGACGTACCACGTGTTCTTCCAGCACAACCCGGCCGCACCGGTACACGATGACATCCACTGGGGACACGTGAGCTCTGCGGACTTGCTGCACTGGACACCCGAGCCGATCGCCCTGGTCCCGCAGCCGGACGGTGCCGACCGCGGTGGCTGCTGGTCGGGTTGCGTGGTCGACGACGGCGGGGTGCCGACGGCGGTCTACACCGCGATCAGGGCCGACGTCCACGATGCCGGGGTCAACCTCTCCCGGAGCGACCGGACCCTGCGGAGGTGGACGCCCGATCGCGCCTGGCGGATCGCGGCGCCGGCCGACCCCGGCATCAGCCACGTCCGGGATCCCTTCGTGTTCCACCACGACGGCCGGCGCTACGCGGTCCAGGGGGCGGGCAAGACCGGCGGACGCCCGCAGGTGCTCCTCTATCAGTGCGACGATCTCCGCGACTGGAGCTACCTCGGGCCACTGCTGACCGACGACGATCCCGTGGCCGGCGCTGTGGCCCAGGCAACCGTCTGGGAGTGCCCCAATCTGTTCCGGCTCGACGGGCGGTGGGTGCTGCTGATCTCGCTGTGGCGCGACGACGTGCTCAGCGGCGTTCGCTATCTGCTCGGCGACCTGGTCCGCCGGGACCTCGGCTGGCGGTTTGTCGCCGAGTCCGGCGGGAAGCTCGACGCAGGGCCGGCCTTCTATGCACCTCAGGTGCTGGTGGAGCCGGATCGGGTGCTGCTGTGGGGTTGGGCCTGGGAGGGATCGGAGCGGACGCCCGCGGAGATCGACGCGGCCGGATGGAACGGCACCCTCACCTCACCGCGCGAGGTCGTGCTGCGCGGCGACGCGGTGGTGCTGGAGCCGGCTGCCGAGCTCTCCGGTCTGCGCCGAGAGACCTGGTCCCTTGCGGCCGATGGTTCGCTCGACGTCCCCGCGTTCGAGGTGCTGGCCCCGACGGGCCTGCGGCTCCGGCTGGCCGATCCGCGGAGCGGTGAGATCCGTACGGTGGTGGAGGCCGACACTGCGGCGCGACTGATCGTCGACGGCAGTCTGGTCGAGCTGTTCGCAGCCGGACCATCGATCACCACCCGCGCCTACCCCGGCGAGCACCGTCGCTGGCTGGTCGACGCGCCGGGCGGCGAGGTGTGGCGCCTCGGCCTCCCCGACTGAGCGTCCCTCGAGGGGCGCGCGCGACGGCCCAGCGAGCTCCGGCGCCCACGCCCGGCTCGCCCCGGCACCCACGCCCCGGTTCACTCGGGCACCGGGACGGCAACTCCGGCACCGTCTGCAAAGGGTGCCTCGGTTGCCGAAATGGTGCCTCAGCGAGCTGGGGTCGGGGTGGACCGTGCGGGTCGCTCGCGCGCGGCGGGTCAGCCGACCATCAGCGGGACGGGGCGGCGACGGAATCCCGCACCACCAGAGGGCATTCCAGCAGTACCCGCGGGGCCGGCCCGGGTGGAGCCGTCTCGTCGCCGATCCGGTCGAGCAGATATTGCATGGCGGCCTCGCCCATCTCGCGGTGCGGCAGCCCGACCGTGGTCAGGGCCGGTACGAGCCAGGGGGCGACGTTCTCGTCGTCGTCGTAGCCGACCACTGACAGGTCCTGCGGCACCGACAGGCCGAGCCGGGTGGCCGCCAGCACCACCCCGATCGCGGCCCGATCGTTGGCCACGAAGAGCCCGGTGGGACGGGGTTCGACCGTGGTGAGGACGTGCATGGCGGCCGCATATCCCTTGTCGATCTCCCAGCCCGCCGGTACCGGCGGCCGAACCGGCAGGCCGGCGTCCGCCATCGCCTGGGCGAACCCCTGCTCACGCAGTGCGGACGCGATCACATCGGATGTACCGGTGAGCATGAGCAGGTCACGGTGGCCCCGCTCGACGAGGTACCGCCCGGCCGCCCGGCTGCCCGCGACCTCGTCGGGGATGAAGCTGGCGACGTTGCCGCCCGGGTCGAAGCAGTTCGCCAGGCTCGCCGGGACGCCGCCCAGGCCGCCGGCGGGCTCGTACGACTTCAGGCTCATGGCCGCGTAGATCAAGCCGTCCACCTGCCGGTGCCGCAGCGTCTCCAGTGCCCGGTCCTCGGCCGCGCGGTCGTTCTGGGTGTCGATCATCAGCAGTAGGTAGCCGTGCGCCGCGGCGCGCTCGGAGGCGCCCTGGATCAATTTGCCGCCGAAGGCGGTGGTCGCGATCGAGTCGGTCACGACGCCGATCGTGGAGCTGCGACGCGTACGGAGGCTGAGCGCGACCGGATTCGGGGAGTAGTCGAGCTCGCGCGCGGCGGCCCGGATGGCGGCCTGCTTCTCGGCCGAGATGTTGCCCTGCCCCCGCCCGTTGAGGACCAACGAGACCGCACTCCGCGAGACCCCGGCCAGATCGGCCACATCCTGCGACGTCGCCTTGCGCTTCATGCCTGGATCCTAACGACGTGCCCGACTCCGCCGGCCGATTCACGAAGGCCGGCCCGGGATCGTCCGGACGTCGTCAGAGCAAGTCGTTGATCATGATCGACTGCTCGCGGCCGGGTCCGACGCCGATCCCGGAGATGCGCGCACCGCACAGCTCCTCGAGCCGGTTGACGTAGGCCTGGGTGTTCTTCGGGAGGTCGGCGAAGTCGCGGCAGGCGGTGATGTCGTCGTCCCAGCCGTCCATCTCCTCATACACCGGCTTGGCGTGGTGGAACTCCGACTGGGTCATCGGCAGCACGTCGTGACGCACTCCGTCGACGTCGTAACCCACGCAGATCGGGATCTTCTCCCAACCGGTCAGCACATCGAGCTTGGTCAAGAAGATGTCGGTGAAGCCGTTGATCTTCGCCGCCTGCTCCACCACGAGGGGGTCGAACCACCCGCACCGTCGGGGACGGCCCGTGGTGGTGCCGAACTCGCCGCCGGCCTCACGGAGCCGATCTCCGGTCTCGTCCAACAGCTCCGTCGGCATCGGACCCTCGCCGACTCGAGTCGTGTAGGCCTTCGCGATGCCGATCACCCGCTCGATCCGGGTGGGACCGACGCCGGCCCCGACACACGCGCCGCCGGCGATCGGGTTGGAGGAGGTGACGTAGGGGTAGGTCCCGTGGTCGACGTCGAGATGGTGCGCCTGCGCTCCCTCGAACAGGACCACCTTGTCGGCGTCGAGCGCGTCGTTGAGCACCCGGCCGACGTCGACGATGTAGGGCCGGACCTTCTCGGTGTAGGACAGCAGGTGATCCGCGACCTGGGTCGGCTCGAGCGCCCGCCGGTTGTACACCTTGACCAGCAGATGGTTCTTCTGGTCCAGCGCGGCCTCGACCTTCTGGCGAAGAATCGACTCGTCGAGCAGGTCCTGGATCCGCAGACCGATCCGGTTGACCTTGTCGGAGTACGCCGGGCCCACTCCACGACCGGTGGTGCCGATCTTGGCCTTGCCGAGGAAGCGTTCGGTGACCTTATCGATCACCTGGTGATAGCTGGCAATGATGTGCGCATTGGCCGACAACAGCGGGTGCTGGAACGTCACCCCCCGCGAGGCGAGCGCCTCGATCTCGCTGAAGAGCACGTCGAGATCGATCACCACCCCGTTGCCCAGCACCGGCACGCAGCCCTGGTTGAGGATGCCCGAGGGAAGCAGGTGCAACGCATAGCGCTCACCGTTGACGACGACGGTGTGGCCCGCGTTGTTGCCTCCGGAGTAGCGAACGCAGTAGTCGATGCGGTCGCCGAGCTGGTCGGTGGCCTTGCCCTTGCCTTCGTCGCCCCATTGCGCTCCCACCACCACAATGCCCGGCATGTGATCGCCGCCCTTCGTAAAAGAGGGAAATCCCTGGGCGCAATTCGCCGCAGGGACTCTTGCTCCGTAACTCTACCGATACTTCAGGCCCCGCACCGTCAGCAGCCCCATCGTGGGCACGCCCTCCTCGTACGCTGCGACCAGCCGACGGCATTCTCCGGCGGGTTCGCGGTCGCGTCGCCGCGGCAGGGCTGGGTCCCGCCATGACGACACAGGAAGGCCGAACGGTCATCGGATGGATTCGTCACGGCCTGGCCACTGGAGCGCTGACCAGCGCTCCCGCGCTCGCGGGGAGCGCGCCGGCGGGGCTTCGGCGGGCCGGATCGGGAGCGCTCATCAGCGCCTCGCCGCAGGAACCCCATCCGACGAGATCGCCCCGACGCACCCCCAGAAGAAGTAGCCGCTGACCAGAGCTCCCGCGCTGGCCCCAACGGGCCGCAGCAGGCGCCGGGAGGTCAGATCGGGAGCGCTCATCAGCGCACCGGTGATCGAATTGGGTGGATTCGAGGTGGTCCTGGCCCTCAGGTGTCCACGGGCGCTGACCTAAGCGCCGGGCTCGAGCCCCCGGCCGGCACCGTCCGCCGCCGGCTTCGTCCGCTAAGTGTGCGCGGACGACAGGTCTCTCCGGCGTGTCGCTGTCGTTCCCGCACAGTCGCGGGGGATGGGAGGGCGGGGGTCAGGAGGGGGCGGCGAGGGCCTGGAAGCCCTCGCGCGTGGAGTCGCGGAGGAAGTCCGCGCAACGCTGTTGCTCCACGTCGTCCCCGATCCGGCCGGCCGCGACGCTGAGGGCCCACAGGGCTCGGAGGAAACCACGGTTCGGCTCGTGGGACCAGGGGATCGGTCCCTGACCCTTCCAGCCGCTGCGGCGCAGCGCATCGAGGCCGCGGTGGTATCCCGTCCGGGCATAGGCGTAGGCGGCGACGTCAGCCGACCGCTCCCCCGCGGCCAGCGCCTGCTCGGCGAGCAGCGCCCAGCCGAGGCTCGAGGCCGGGTGCCCGGCGACGAGCTCCACGAGCCCTGCCGGATCGGCGGTGGCCAGCTGCTCGGCTGCCGGGTCCACGGGCAACCGGGTCTCCGGCATCGAAGCGGCCAGCAGGTCAACGCGAGATTCGGTCACCGGTCCACGGTAGCGCCGGCGGGCGGCCGGACCGAGCCCGCGATGAGCATTGCCAGGGCCAGCAGTACCGCGACCACCACGACCGCGGTCCGGACGCCGATCTGGTGCCCGATGAAACCGACCAGCGGTGGCCCGGCGAGGAAGGCGCAGTAGCCGATCGAGGCGATCACGCTGACCCGCGGCGCGGCCATCGCCGGCTCGTCGGCCCCGGCGCTCATCCCGACCGGGAAGCCCAGCGCGAGACCGACGCCCCAGAGCACAGCTCCCGCGAAGGCGAGCCACACCCAGCCGCCGAACACGAACAACAGGACGCCGACCAGGCAGATGACGGTGAGGACACGGATCACCACGACCCGGCCGTACCGGTCGAGCAGACCCGGACCGAACCAGCGGCCCGCGGTCATGGCGGCGAGGAAGGTCGCGAAGCCGAGCGTGCCAACTGCCGCAGTCGTGCCGTACCCGTCGATCAGGGCGACACCGATCCAGTCGTTGCCGGTGCCCTCGGCGAAGGCGAAGGCCAGCACGAACACTCCGATCAGCAGGGTGCGCGGCTCGCGCCATGCCTGCAGCGCCCGGCGGCGTGCGCCTGAGCGGTCGGCCTGCGCGACCGCCTCGTCCTCCTCGAGGTGATCGGGCAGGAAGCCCCGGACCGCGAACGGCACGGACACCGCGATCAGGACCGCGACCGCTAGCAGGTGGGCGGTGACCGGCACGTGCAGGGCGACCATGCCCGCACCGACGAGGGCACCGGCCACGGTGCCGATGCTGAAGCCGGCGTGGAAGCGCGGCATGATCGCCCGGCCGAGGCGCCGTTCCGCCAAGGCACCTTGGACGTTCATCGCCACATCCCAGGCGCCTTGTCCGAAGCCGAAGAGGAACAGCCCGATCAACACCGGAACGACACCGACCTGGTACCCGACGGCGATCACCGCGAGCCCGACCGCGTCGAGCAGCGCCATGGAGCGGACGATCCAGGCCGAGCCGAAGTGACCGACGATGACCCCGGCCAGCGGCAGCGCGACGAGCGAGCCGGCGGCGATGGCCAACAGGACCAGCCCGAGCTGGGCCGGGTCGAGGGACAGTTGGTCACGCACCTGCGGTATCCGTGATGCCCAGCTGGCGAAGGCCAGGCCGGTCGCGATGAACACCGCGTACGTCGCCAGAACCGCCGAGTGGACGGCCGAGTCGGCATTCTGCCGCGTCTCGCTCACGCGCTGTCCCCTCCGGCATCCGCTTCGGCGCCCGCTTGCGCAGACGCCTGCGCCAACAGCTCACGGACGCGCGGTACGACGACCGTGCCGTACAGCTCGATGCTGCGCATCAGCTTCTCGTGGGCCAGCGTTCCGTGGCTGTACTTCAGATCGAAGCGCTGCAGCCCCAGCGCCGAGACCGTCGCCGCGATCTTGCGGGCCACCGTCTCCGGAGATCCGGCGAAGATCGCGCCGCGCGGCCCGGCCTGTTGCGCGAACTCGGCGCGGGACATCGGCGGCCAGCCGCGTTCCCGGCCGATCCGGCCCATCACCGCCGAGTACGCCGGCCAGAGCTGCTCAAGCGCCTCCTCGTCGGTGTCGGCGACGTGACCCGGTGAGTGCACGCCGACCGGCAGCGGCGGCCGGCCGAGCTCGGACAGGGCCGT
>DASTGF010000151.1:0-7507 GCA_035719255.1 Microlunatus sp.
AGCTCCAACCCGGCCCACCCCACAACCCACCCCAGCTGATCGTCCAACCTGGGCAAGATCATGCTCGACATGCCGGACCGCGTTGCGTTGGAGCAGGGCCCGGTTTGAGCCTCAAGACAGGGCCTCGACGCCAACCGTGAAGGCGCGAACGCCCCAAGTGGGCGCACCACGCCAGGCGCCGCCGGGGACAATTGCCCAGCCTCGCTGCTCGCCCCAACAACGATTGGCACGACGAGGCTCAGGGCCCAGCGGCTCTGCGGGCGCGCGAACCGCGCATCGGCCCGGACCTTCGGCGACGGAACAGGCCGCCAACTCCGAACCAGCGCCGAAACACAGCAAATGTCGGAGGCGCCGATTCTGGTAGTGGCGCTAGCTTCAACGCATCGCCCCGGGGCGCCGACCCCGTCGACCAGCTCCGCGGCGCCGACCTCAAGAACCTCGGGAAGAGACATGTCGTCAGCCGATGAGCCGCACACCCAGATCCGCGCCATCCGGCACGGACAGTTCCGCAATGATCTTGCTCTGCGCGATTGCTGTGAGGCGATCGCCGCACCGAGTTACGTCGACGCCTCAGCTGTTCTCGGCCGCGAGTGGGCCAGGTGCGACACACTGTACCTCGCCTGTGGGCCGGACGGTCCGAACGCCTTCTACCTGACCAGGTTCGACATTGTGGAGGTGGACGGTCAATGGAAGCCAACGATGTATCTGGGTCTCAGTGCTGCCCGAGACAGCGAGAAGGATCGCGGGTTGGCCAGCCAGTTGTACGCCCACGGTGTGATCGACGCGATGAGATGGCAACACCATGAGGGCGACCCGTTGATCTTGTGGACCACGACAGCGACGCCTCTGGTCTACACCATGATGCGGGGACACTTGATCGACGTCGCTCCCGACCCGGACGGGGGCTATTCGGCTGCATCGGCACGCATTGCGTCGGCCATTCGACGCGAACTCGGCCCAGCATATGCCTGCTCAGGCCATCCCTTCGTCGTCAAAGGACTGGCCGAGTCGACGCGCTACTCACAGCGAGAGGTCGCTCGGCTCCAGCGGGCCAAGGATCGCAGTGGTTTCCGCCTCTTCGACCAGTTGGGCGTCGACGAAACTCGCGGTGATCGGCTGTTGATCACCGCCGCCCTTCCGTCTGGGAGCCACCCAACCGCGGTCCGTGCACAGCAGATGTCCGCACACGGTGGCTGGGAGGAGGCGTGATTACACATCGACTGATCCTTGGCAGCTGGCTCGCCTGCTTCGGCAGCTTCCTCTGGGCGGGCCATGCGTTCTTCACCTCGTCCCCCATCACACTCGCCCCGCGCACCCGGATGATCAAGAGGGTGGGGCTCGCCGTCAGCGTCGCCCAGTTTCTGATCATGACGAAGAGCAGACCGGTCGGCCGCGCCGCCGACCGCGCCGGGACCGTCATGCTGCTGGCCGCGTTGGCGCTGTTTTGGAGCTCGATACGCGTCAACCGCGAGCAGCCGTTGTCGCTGTCGTTCAGCACCGACCGGCCCGACCATCTGATCACCCGCGGTCCGTACCGACTCATCCGACATCCGTTCTACCTGTCGTACCTTCTCGCCTGGAGTGCCGCGCCCGTCGCGACGAGGCGATGGTGGGTTGGCGTCGGTCCCGTGATCATGGCCGTGCTCTACCGTCGAGCTGCACGATTCGAAGAAGCCAAGTTCCTGGCCAGCCCCCTCGCGGAGTGTTACCGGGACTATCAGCGCAGCACGGGCATGTTCCTCCCGACCATCCGTCCACCACGCCACCCCGGAATCTCCTCACCTTGAAGGTGCAGACAAGTTCCGCTGATGTCGCGCTACCCCGAGGAGATGAAGGGTCGGGTCGCCGCGAGTTGGGCCCGCGACCGGACCCCAAGTTTGTCGAACACATGACCAAGGTGGTATGCCACCGTTTTCGGGCTCAACACCAGCGCATCGGCGATGTCTTTGTTGCTGTGTCCGGCCGCGGCCAGGCGCGCCACAGCGTTCTCCTGCGGGGTGAGGCTCATCACCGGATCCGGTGCAGCGACCGCCCGCTCGAGGTCGATCCCGCAGGCAGCCAGTTCGGCCCGGACCACCTGGAGGAACGGTTCAGCGCCCAAGGTGGTGAGCCGGCGTTCCGCCTCGCGTAGGTCTTGAATGGCGGCCCGCCGCTCGCCTCGTCGTCGCAGGAACCTGCCCCGGCTGACATACAGTCCGGCCCGCTCGAGCGCGTCCGATTCGTCGTCGCCGACGTCGAGCGCCGTCTGGTAAGCCTGCCGGGCGGTGGTCAGATCCCGCTGGCGAGCGGCCAGATCGCCACGCACTCGGGCCAGGGCGGCGATCCGGGAACGCCGCCGCCGGTCACGGGCCGTCGCCTCCCACCGACCGAGAACCTCATCGGCTTGGCGGTAGTGGCCCAGCGTGACCAACGCCTCGGCGTAGTGCACCGGCCAGCAGTGCAGACCGGGTTCTTGCTGGAAGGGTTTGCCGTCCTCCAGCAGCCAGCGTGCGGAGGCAATCACCCGCTCGGCATCCCCGCGGCACGCTGCGACGTGGACGGCGGCGTTGGTGGCGTATCCGTGGTTGAGTTCGCCGCCGACGCGGCCCGCCATCTCCTCCGCCCGCGCCAGGTGCGACTCGGCGTCGTCCCACCGTCCGCGACTGGCCGGGACGAGCGCGGCGACGGCGTGCGCCCACGGGGCGACCCAGTACTGCTCGGTGTCGTCGATCAGCACTAGCGCCTGATCCGCGATCGCGGCCGCCACATCCCATGCTCCGCGCCGATATTCGGCCTCCGCCAAGAACAGCAGAATGACCATCTTGTTCGGCTCGATCCCATCCGCGCCGGTGGCGGTGAGCAGTTCGATCGGGGACTGGCCGCGGGTGTGGTCGACAAGATTCGGCCGCAGTCGGATCCTGAGGTTGGCCGCCGCCGCAGCCGTCTCATCGGTCATCAGTTGCACGATGCCGCGCATACCAATGAGCTCTCGATAGCCGGCGTCGTTGAGATCACCGTCCGTGGGCAGCAACCTCAGCGCCCCTTCGGGGTTGCCTTCCAGCACCATCGCTCCCACCAACGTGGCCAGCGTCGACGCCCGACCGCGGCTATCCAGCAGTCCGCTGTCCAAGGCGGTCTGGGACCATTCCATGGCCGCCTGGCTCTTGCCCTGCATGATGCACATTTGCGCGAGCAGACCGGCCAGACGGTCCCGCTCCAAAGGGTCCAGATCACTCGCCAAAGACCATCCCTGCACCGCGGACGCCTCCGCCGCGGCGAAATCGCCGTCCATCCACGCCATCAGTGCCTGCACCTGCAACCGGCGGGCGGTGGCCGGTAACGCGGCAACCCGGGCCCGGTAGGTGCCGGCGACGGCCAGGTCACCGGCCACCAGCAACGCGTACACCGCGCGCAGCAGCATCGCGCCGCGGGCCTCAGCGTGCGGGTGAAGCCGCGCCGCCTCCAAGAAGGCGTCCGCCGCGGTCCGCCAGCTGCCGCGGGCGGTGTCGTTTTCGGCCACGGCGCCAAGCTCGGTGGCCAGCGCCAGGTCCGGTCCGGCGATGGCCGCCGCGCGATGGAACAACGCCTCCGCACCATGAGTCACCCGGCCTGCGGCCAAGTGCAATGCCGCCTGTGTGGCCGGGCCGTTCGCCTCCACCACGGCGGCTCGGATCAGGCTGTGGTCAAAGACCAGCTCCATCCCGTGGACCTGGGATTTCACCACGGTGGCCAGCCGCCGCGCGTGCAGTTCATCCGCCGCGGTAACCGGGTCCGCAACCCCAGCCATCTCAGCCGCCAGGCCGAGACTGCAACGCAGGCCAAGGACCGCGGCCGCGCCAATCAGCCGACGGGCGTTGGTAGATAACTGCTCCAGCTGGTCTGCAACCAGGCGAGCGAGCGGCAGCGGTGTCGGAAGTTCGGCCGCAAGCCAGTCCTCGTCGTCGAGACGACCGTCCTGGAACAGGGCACGCAAATGCAGCGGACTCCCACCGGTGTGGTCGCGAAGACGCCGGGCGGCGCGTTCCCCGACGCCTCGATGACCGCAATGCGTCGCCAGATCACGCACCTCCGCGACACTCAGACCAGTCAAAGCGATCCTGGCCCCCTGCCCGTCGACCAGTCTCAACAATCCAGCCGGCATCCGCGCCGTCCCCTCAGGACGCGACGCCACAACGGTCAAAATCGAGTCAGCTTGCAGCCGGCGGAGCGCGTAACTCAGGGCGGCCAGCGACGGTCGATCAGCCAGGTGTGCGTCATCGACGATCACCAGCAGGCATCGGCCCCGCGCGACCGCGAGAAGTTCCCCGACAAGAGTCTCCCCCACTGTCTGCAGATCACCACCTGGCCCGGTCGACGACGCGGATCGCCCAGGCGACCGTCCAGAACTCTCATGTCGAGCCAATCCTGCCCGTAACTGGTCGTACACGCCGTAGGCAATCGCCGTCTCAGCCTCATCACCGGACACCCACACCTGCCTGACACCACCCATGCTGTCGGCGAACCGGCTGAGCAGCGCCGTCTTGCCGTCACCGGCCGCACCCTCCACCAAGACCACCGACGGCGAACCGCGCATCGCCCGACGCAACTCGGTACGCAAGTCAGCGAGCTCAGCCTCCCGGCCGACAAAAACCGCATCCATCTCTCAGTCCACCCCGATCGCCCAACCCAGCCGATCCTTTCCTGACTGTCAGACCTGTGTCCATAACACCCCGTAGGCAAGAAAACGCCATCAGACGCGGACGACACGCCGAATACTTCCTTCAGTGTTGACTCACACAATTCCAATTACTGAGCCAGGCAATACATATCGAGGTCCACATCGACTGCCCCGAAGGTTAGTGTGACGAGCTACACGTAAACGCAGCCTTGCCAACGAAAGGTGAACCACTGGATGAGGTGGACCCGACTCGTCATGGGCTAAGAAGGCGGCCGCATCGGACGCACTGGACGTCGAAGTCACCGGGCACGCCGCACAGTGCGCGATGATGACCGACGGCCAAGCAGATCAGCCAGGCGGACAGGCGTCGCCTCAGCCGAAGCGATCCCACACGTCGGCGGGCCCGGAACCCGCGCGCCAGAGACGTCACCTTTGCTCCTCTCCTTCGAGGTGGACATCGACATGCCAGTTGACCGGACTTTTGCGTTCGGCATCAGGTCGGCGGGGCTTCTCGGTGGAACGCCGCGCCTGGACCGGCGGCAACCACAAACCGGTTTCGTGGTCTTGTTGAGGTCGGGGCTTGGGCGTCCGCCTCGAACATGATGGACGGGGATTGGATCCTTGCGGCGCGACAGGCTGACGGTGACCGGTGTTGTTCATTGCTGGTTGGACCCCCCTGCATTGTGCGCGTGCTCGCCGAAGGCGAACAATCCTTATCCGATCCCGCGCAACCATGCTGGCAGGGTCGAACACAATCCACAGGATCGACGGAGATCAGCCGGGCATCCGTCCGGACGAGAACGCGGGCTCGCTTGCGTACCTGTTGACGATCGGGATCTGTTCGACCTCTGCCCTACGGTGTCTCCACAAGGAAATGAGGAGTAGTCGATTGCCACTGACACCCGACCAACGACACCGCGTCGACGGGCTGCAGCCAGATCTGGAGATGTTTCTGAACGGCTGGTGGAACCGCGTAGAACAGTTCCGCGCTCTGCTCACTGCGGCGGACGGACCGGTCACCGTCAGGCTGGGCTCCGATCGCGATGGGGTCTATATTCGGGCCCGCCACGACGACGGCGGCTGGTTGGTCGAGGCTGCGAGCAACAACCACCTGCCGACGCATGCCCAACTGAGCGTCGACGCCGAGGTGCACCTGATCGAACTCGGCTGGGAGCCACCGACCGGCCCGATGCCAAACTTCTTCCGGTTCTACGACGATCCCGTAGACCTGCTCGGCGTGGCCGCCGACATCATGATCGCGTTCGCCGCCGCCTACAACGGAACGTTCGACGGACCGTTTTGGGTGTCGCCGGCCCATCTCGTTCAGGCGATCAGGACCGGCGAGGACGGCCGCCAGGACTGATCGCACCGACGGCCGTGAAGCCGTTGATCCTGCGACCATCCATCCTGCCGGCCCCAACCAGGCCAGCGACGCCGTCAGCGCGCAATGTCGGCACGCCCATGGCGCATGCTGTGATGGATGAGCAGCCGGTCAATATGTGAAGCCGAGGTCCACGGCAGATCAAAGACGCTCAGTTCTCCCGAGCCTTCGGTCAAGGAACGCTCCTCGATTTCGCGAGCTTCGAGGCGGAATCGCACCATTGCGACGCTAGCGGAAGACCGGTTCGCAACGAACGGAGACTAGGACATGGCGACTGAAGCGCGTCCGCACGGGTGCTCCGGGCGTACCCAGGGTCGCGCTCGGAGGAGTGGCTTTGACCGCCGCACCGGCCCAGGCGGGCTAACCAAGGCACTCACTATTCCACGGCCGGACTTGGACCTGAACCACAGCCAATTGTTCGACCTCCGAGTTGTGTTCGGGGATGGTTGAACACTGAACCAACGAATGAATCAGGGCCGCTTGAGGCGGCGAAAGTCACGCCAGCGATACAGCGTGAAGAACGGAGACTTCTGTCCTTTACAACCCTGTCCCTGACCACCGACGCACCGGCGGACAATCCGACCACGCAGGCCCCGAAGTGAGCGCCGAAGACGCAGGCCCCGAAGAGCAGCGAAAAACCGGTTGAGTACAAGGCTGGCGACGCCATCGGCAAAGCCACCGCCGAACTTGGTGCGCCCAAAGACGGAGAGAACCGAACGGCTCCGGAAGATTTCGACAGCACCCAGACCGCGGACTACGAGCACGGGTACGACGCCGGCTACTAATGGCCAGCGTCAAGCCCGAGGCGAAGTCCGCTCCGAAGCCGCGGAGCCAAAGGTGAGCGTGGCAGCAGGAGGAGGCTATCGGGGCTGCTGAGAGCTACCTCGACACTGGGCACTGCTCCAGGCTCGGTCTGGTTGACCAGCTGTGGTTGGAGTAAGGCGAGAACTTCCCTGAAGAAGGTGGCCATTGACGCCTTGATTACGTCCACGCGGACTGGAATGCGGAGGCGGTCGAGGCCGCGAACAGCTACCTGGAAACCGGCCACTTCTCCCGGCGGAGCCTGATCGACACGGCCGGAGAGTACGGCGAGCACTTCACCCACAAGCAGCGTCAATCACTCCAAGCTCTGACCACTAACCCATCGAAAGAGGAATGAAATGAAGAAGAGAAGCACCATCATCGCGGTCGCCGCAGTGGCCTGCGCCTTCGCCGCTGTGCCCACCGTGGCCTCCGCATCCAACGGCGGCTCGTGGATCCTCGGTAGGAGCAACACCGAGTCCGCGACCACCACGGTGACCAACAGCGGGGGCACGCCGCTCACGCTGAACTCAAAGTCCGGCACCGCCCCCCTCGCGGTCAACAGCGGCACCAAGGTGACCAACCTCAACGCTGACAAGCTGGACGGCGTGTCGTCGGAGTCCTTCCTGCGCACCACCGGCAAGGCGGCGGACTCGGACAAGGTGGACGGCTACCACGCGTCGTCGTTC
>DASTGF010000152.1:0-2474 GCA_035719255.1 Microlunatus sp.
CGATGTCGATCGTGTCAGTCATGGTCTGACTCCTCTCCGATCTCAGACCAGCCAGTTCCACCGTTTACCGGACAGTCCCCCTTCTTCGCGAAGGAGTATCGGTGAGCGACAGGTATGCGTTCATCGACGCGGAGAAGGCCACCCGGAACGACGACGGCACGCCCCGTTACGAGATTCAGCAGATGTGTGCGTGGTTGGAGGTGTCGAAGTCGGGCTATCACGACTGGGTGTCGAGACCGGTCTCGATGACTCGTCAGCGCCGCGACGAGCTCGGCGCGATTATCGAGCATCTGCATGCCGCCAGCGACGCCGTGTACGGCTACCGCAGAATCCACGCCGACCTCGCCCGCGGCGGCCACCGTTGCCACCCCGACACGGTCCTGGGGATCATGCGTGGGCGCGGTCTGACTGGCTGCCAGCCGCGGGCGAAGCGCCGCTGCACCACCAAGCAAGCCGCCCAGGTCGCCCACATCCCCGACCTCGTCGGCCGGGACTTCACCGCTGACACCCCCGGCGCGAAGCTCGTCGGAGACATCACCTATGTGGCCACCGCCGAGGGCTGGCTGTATGTCGCTTTGGTGATCGACTGCTTCTCCCGCGCCATCGTCGGCTGGGCGATGGCCGACCATTACCAAACCCCGTTGATCACGGCCGCAATCCGCATGGCAGCTCGCCGGCTCACCATTCCCTCGCAGGCCATTTTCCACAGCGATCGCGGAAGCAACGGCGGATTCAACTAGTGGTCACCCCCGTTGAAACGTCGGGGTTTCAGATCCAGGCGGTGGGGTCGTTGAGGTAGAGGCCGCAGGCGGTGTCGAGGGCGTCTTCGACGGTCCCGGATGGGGTTCCGGTGGGCAGCCATGATGGCTGGTAGTCCTCGTGACTGGCTCGGTAGATCGCGAATCCCCATGAGTTGGCGTAGCCGGCGTACTTCAGTCGGCACAGTTTCCAGACTTCTCCGTCGACAACGGCGTCGACGTAGCCGTAGCCGCCCTTGAACCGGACCTTGACCTGCTCGATCTGGGGCCAGCGTTCACGGGCCCGGGTGGCGAGCCGGGAGGTGACTGAGTTCTTCGTCGAGTCGGGGATCGTGGGCATGCTGTCATCGTGCCTGACCTGATCTTCTGCTGAGATCGGGCGCGGCGCAACAGCGCGACGGGCGGCCGGGGCGGCAATGGGGGCATGGTGATGTCTTCCCCGTTCGTGATCACCTTGTCCGCCGTCGACCACGCTGAACTCTCCGCCCGTGCCAACGCGCTGGCGGTACCGCACCGTGAGGTCATCCGGGCCAGGATCGTGCTGGGCTGCGCCGCCGGGGTCAGCCACGCCCGGATCGCAGCCGAGTTGGGTGTGTGTGACGACACCGTCCGGAAGTGGCGGCGTCGCTACGCCGAGTCGGGGCTGGCCGGGTTGAAGGATCTTCCCCGTCCGGGGCGCCGGCCGGTGTTCACACCGGTCCAACGGGCCGAGGTGAAAGCGTTGGCGTGTACCCCGCCGGCCGACTCGGAGCTGCCGCTGGCACGCTGGTCGGTCGCCGAACTCGCCGCCGCTGCCGTCGCGCAAGGACTGGTCACCACGATCAGCCCGAGTACGATCGGACGCTGGCTGGACGCCGACGCGATCAAACCGTGGCAGCACCGATCTTGGATTTTCCCCCGCGATCCCGACTTCGCCTGGAAGGCCGGCAGAGTGCTGGACCTGTACGCCCGTCGGTGGGAAGGGCGCCAGCTCGCCGCCGACGAGTACGTGATCAGTGCCGACGAGAAATCCCAGTTGCAAGCCCTCCGACGCCGCCATCCCGGGCTGCCGCCCGGCCCGGGGCGGCCCCGTCGGGTCGAGTTCGAATACGCCCGCGGCGGCACCCTGGCCTACATGGCCGCCTACGACGTCCACCACGCCAAAGTATTCGGCCAGATCGCCCCCAGGACCGGAATCGAACCGTTCACCGACCTGGTCAACCAGGTGATGACGACCGAGCCCTACGCCAGCGCCCGACGGGTGTTCTGGGTCGTCGACAACGGCCCTTCCCACCACGGCTGGCGCTCGATCCTGCGGATGGAACAGGACTGGCCGAACGCAACGCTGGTCCACCTGCCAGTGCACGCCTCCTGGCTCAACCAGATCGAGATCTACTTCTCCATCCTGCAACGCAAAGCCATCACCCCCGGTGACTTCGCCGACCTCGACGACCTCGCCACCCGGATCCTCGCGTTCCAAGACCGCTACAACACCACCGCCGACCCCTTCGACTGGCGCTACAACCGAAACGACCTCAACACACTCCTCACGACTCGCCGCAGCATGACCCCCGACGAATCAACGGAAATGCCTGCTAGTGCCTAACCTCGATCTTTCGTCGCGGGCTTGTTGATCATGGTTCCTGCGGCTCGCCGGCTGTGCAGATTGTGGCCTCGGGTTGTGACAGTTCGCCGGGTGTCGCCCCGGTGGGCGCCGGTTCCATCGGCCGGGCGGAT
>DASTGF010000153.1:0-9629 GCA_035719255.1 Microlunatus sp.
CGGTCATCGTGTGGATGTCCTTTCGAGAGTGCTGTGAGAGGTTCACTCGAAGGATCACGCGATGACCGCTACCTGGCCTCGGCAACACGCCGACCACCAAGATCACGACCACTGCGTTACACCACTATCAGGGACGTAACCCGCGGCGATCCGCGGCGCGATCCCGCGCCACATTCTCAAGGCGGTGATCGAGGCGACCTACTACCAACTGTGGTGGCCCGCCTTCGACCGGCCCGTCTACACCGACCGGCTGCCGGTCTGGGCCGACGGCGATTACATCGACCCGGACACCGGAGTCGTGTTGCCGACGTGGACCGAGGCGCTGGACACGGCCGACACCGACGGGCGGCCGGCGCACGTGGTCCGGTTCGGGGACCAGTCCGACATGAAAGGCATCATCGCCCCGTCGGAGGACGCCGACCGGGCCATCCGCTACCTGACCAAGTACCTGACCAAGGCGATCGCCGACCCCCAGCCCAACGGCGACCAGGACGAGGGCTGTCCGGATGCGGGGTGGGTGGCGCATGTGGACCGGCTGCACGCCGAACTGCGCTGGTTGCCGTGTTCCGAGCTGTGCGCGAACTGGCTCCGCTACGGCATCCAACCCGACCACGCCGGGCCCGGACTCGAACCCGGCTCCTGTGACGGTCCCGCCCACGACCGGGCCAACCTCGGTGTCGGCGGCCGCCGCGTCCTGGTGTCCCGCAAATGGTCCGGGAAGACCCTGGCCGAACACAAGGCCGACCGCGCGGCCGTGGTCCGGGAAACCCTGCTCACCGCGGGGGTGATGGCGCCGGAGACCGAACGGATGGCCGCCACCGTGCAGCTGCCCGACGGATCGCCCCGGTTCGTGTGGACCGACACCAAACCCGACCCGAGGATCTACGCCCGGGTGATCCTGGCCTCGGTGCTGGAACGGCAACGCTGGCGCAACCAATACGAACAGGCGAAGCAGGAGCTGGGGAAAACCCTCACCGGGGCTGTGGATAACTCGTTCCGCAACTCCGACCGCCCACCCTGAGCTGGTTGATCTTGGTCGGCCGCGTGACTGGTGCTGGTGAGCGAGCCACAGCTCGGCATCCCCCGATAACCAGCCCGCATGTGGTCGCAGGACCGGTGGTCAAGGGTGAGCGCAGCGAATCACGCAGTGACACGGAGCGCAGCGCAGTGCCCTTGAGGACCGGGCCGGAGACCCGAACCTCCCAGATCGGGGGATGCCGAGCACCCAACCAGGCAGGCAATGGAGGCGATCATGGTGCGCAAGGTCCGTCCGCAGTTGGAACTGGCGGTTGCTGGTGACTTGCCGATCTTGATGACGACGAAGGAGGTTGCTGCGATGCTGCGGGTTCATCCTTCGACGGTGGTGCGGTGGCGGCAGGTCGGTGAGGGGCCGCCGGTGATCTGGGTCGCGCCCACGATTCCCCGCTATGCAAGGGCTCAGGTCGTGGCTTGGCTGCGGTTGGTGGCGGCATGACGGTCCGGAAGGAGCCGTCGGGACGGTTCCGTGCGGTGCTCAAGTCGGGTCGGACCTATGTGGCGGGTCGGACGTTCGACACGAAGCGGGAGGCGCAGGCGTGGCTGGCGCGGGAGCAGGCTGCTCTCGCTGGCGGCGTGGATCCTCGGGCTGGTCGGGCGACCGTGCGAACGCTGCTGCCTGTCTGGCTCGAAGAGCGTCGGCACACAGTGTCCGCGAAGACGTACGGCTCTGACGCCGCCTTGCGACGGCTTACGCCCACCGCGCTGGCTGCCCTATCGGTCGGGGGCGTGACGAGCCGTGAGGTGTCGCATGCGTTGGTGACGTTGGTCCGGAGTGGTCTGGCTGAGGCGTCTGTGCGTCGGTTCCGGGACTCGTTGTCGGCGTTCTTCGCATGGGCGGTGCGTGAGCGGATGATCTTGGTCAATCCCGTGACGGGGACGCGGGTGCCGCGATCCTCGGAGCCTCGGACGGAGATGTTCCCGTTCGGTGAGTTGGAGCTGGAGCAGGTGTTTAAGAACGCGGCACGGCGGAATGAGCGGCTCGCGGAGCTTCTTCTGATCGATGCCTGGACCGGGCTGCGGTGGTCGGAGCTTCGCGCGATCCGGGTTCGTGATTTTGTGGAGGTGCCATTGCCGATCTTGGTGGTCCAGGTCGCCGCGCCGGAGGGTGTGGAGGTGAAGGTCACCAAGTCTCGCAAGTCTCGCCGGGTTCCTGTGGCGGATCGGATTCTGCCTATGGTGCGCCGGATGGCGGCTGGTCGTGATGCCGAGGCCCCGCTGTTTGTAACGGAGACGGGACATCGGCTGCATGCGACGGCGTTCAAGCGGACGCTGAATTGGCCGGTTGTGGGTGAGGGCCGGCGGATTCATGACCTGCGACACACGGCCGCGTGCTTGTGGTTGGCGCGCGGTGTGGATCCGGTGACGGTGCAGACGTGGATGGGGCACGCGTCCATTTCAACGACGAATCTGTACTTGCATCACCTGGGAACGGCCGCTGACCAGGCCGGATTGGCCCGTCTGAACGACCGGGGGCACGCCGGGGGCACGCGCCAGGGTGTGAAGTCGGAATGACATTTGTGTTGTCCACCCGAGTCGTGGGGATCGCGCCTGGTCAGCGGCCGGTTCGTCTGGGTGGAGCTAAGGGGATTCGAACCCCTGACCTTCTCGTTGCGAACGAGACGCGCTACCAACTGCGCCATAGCCCCTCGTCCCGCCGGAGCGGAACAGCACGCAGACTTTACCACCCTCCGGCGGAGCCCCCGACCACGACGTCAGGGCGATCGGCTGCCAGCCGGCACCCTGGCAGAAGCCTCAGGCGGAGGCCACCTGCTGCGAGCCACCGTCCTCGTCGGGACCGTCCTGGGACGCGGCGGGCACGTCGGGTGCGTCGGCCGTGACCGGGTGCAGCCGGCGACCGGAGCTGATGACGTCGGGGCCGGACAGGTCGATCGTGCGGACGGTCCGCGGAGCCAGCGGCTTCGACACGTACGTCGGCATGGTGATCGGGAGCGGATCCCACAGCCCTCCGGTAGCCGGCTTGGACTTCGGCACGGCGGTCGACTTCTTCTCCTCCGCCAACGCTGCCACGTCCTCGCGCAGTTCCTGGCGACCGAGGAACACGGTCTTCTCACTGCCGCCGTGGACGATGGCCCGATAGCGGTCGTCGAGGCTGCGGCGCATCACGTGCACGCTGATCCGGGAGACCACGAAGAAGGCGACCAGCAGGCCGCCGGGGATCGCGACCGACCACCAGGGCAGCCAGCCCACGGCACACACACCGACCACCACGCTGATCGCGGCGAGCAGGATCAGCAGCACCCGGCGCCGGCGAGCTGCAGCCAGCCGATCGAGCCGACGAAGATCAGCGATGGCGGCGCGCCGGGTCAGCGGCGTCGACACCTCGTACTCCGCGATGGGTTCGAGATCTTGATCGAGCAGCGGCGCCGTCCCATGACGAACGATGTGGACGTTCTCCGAGAAACGGTCCGCGGGATCGGCCTCGAGATCGAGATCGTCTCCACGACGTCGGACGAAGTGGGGAACCAGATACGCCAGCCAGGCGATCGCAATCGCCGCAAAGATCACACCCGTCGTCCCCACACCCCAGACCGTAGGGCGCTCGGCTCGCCGACCCGTCCATCTCGGGCGGTGTGTCGCGGCTCTCAGTGAACTTTGGGTATCCGGGGCGATCCGCGACCCGGTCGTTGATCAGGTTCGGCCGAGTTCCCAACGCCGCAGCAGCCCCTCGGGTGCTTCCTCGGCGTTGAGGGCGAAGACGAGATGATCACGCCAGTCGCCGTCGATATGCAGATAGCGGGGTCGCATCCCCTCGGCTCGAAACTGCAGCTTCTCCACCACCCGGAGGCTCTTGGCGTTCTCCGGCCGGATCGCGATCTCGATCCGGTGCAGATGCATCACCTTGAAGCAGTAGTCGGTGGCCAGCGCAACCGCGGTCGGAATGATCCCCCGGCCCGCCCACTGCTGGTCGATCCAGTAGCCGATCTGACCCCACGACGCCGAGCCGCCGACGATGCCGCTGACCGTGAGCTGCCCGGCGAGCACCATCCGGCCGTCGCCGGGATCGACGTGGATCAGCCATGGCAGCAGCCGGCCTTCGCGCGCCTGCCGGGAAAACATCCGTACCAACCCCGCGTACGTCGCCGGTCCCGACTGCGCACCCGCTGGCAATGTTGCCTCCCACGGCTTCAACCAGCCGTAGTTCCGCCGCCGGACCTCTTCCCAGGCCGCCCGATCGCGATGCCTCATCGGCAACAGACGGACCTGTCCGTGGGAGATGCTGACCGGCCAGCGGTGCGAGCCGAGCCGGGTCAGGTCGGACCCGGAGCGGGACTGGCCAAGGCCCGGTCCCACGTCAGCGCGCCTGTCCACGCCACGGGATCGTCACCCGTGGTCACCGCCGCGCAGCTGGTCGATCGCGTGCGCCAGCACCGGACCCAGCACTGCCATCCCGTCCCGCGCACCTCCCCGCGAGCCGGGCAGGTTGACGATCACCGTCCGCCCGGCCGTACCGGCCAGACCACGGCTGAGCAACGCGGTCGGCACCCCATGGTCGACACCGTAGCGGGCGATCGCGCTCGCCAGGTGGGGAAGTCGGCGCTCCAGCACCGCGGCGGTCTCCTCCGGGGTGTGGTCCTGGGGACTCAGCCCGGTCCCACCCGTGGTGATCACCACCGCCACATCGTCGGCAACCGCGGCACGCAAGGCCCGTCCGACGGCCGGCCCATCGGGAACCACCTGCGGCCCGTGCACGGCGAAACCCAGCTCGGCCAGGGCTTCGGCGACGACCGGGCCGGACCGGTCCTCGTACACACCGGCCGACGCGCGGGTCGAGACGGTGACGACCACCGCCCTCCGACCGGTCACGTCCGGTCCGTCGTCGGGGACGGGCCGCGGTCCTCGCGACGCCAGTCGCCGGTCCGGCCGCCGGTCTTGGTCAGCACCCGTACGTCGGTGATCACCGCCGCCTTGTCGATCGCCTTCACCATGTCCACCAGGCTCAGCGCCGCCACGCTGACCGCGGTCAGGGCTTCCATCTCCACCCCGGTCCGGTCGGTGGTCTTGACCGTCGCGGTGATCTCCACCCCGTCGTCGTGCACGACCGCCACGACGTCCACCCCGCTGAGCGAGAGCGGGTGGCAGAGCGGGATCAGATCGGGTGTCTTCTTGGCACCCTGGATGCCGGCGATCCGGGCCACGGCCAGCGCGTCGCCCTTGGGCACGGACCGGTCCCGCAGGGCGGCGACACAGGCGGGCGTGAGGCGGACGAAGCCGGCCGCCGAGGCCGTACGCGCGGTGACGGCCTTGGCCGACACGTCGACCATCCGCGCCTCGCCGGCGGGATTGAGGTGGGGCAGGTCGGTCATGGCTCAGCAGTCACGGATCAGTGGTGGTCGCCGAGCATCCAGACCCCGACCTCGTCGCCGATGCCGACCAGGTCGGTGTCCTCGGGCAAGATCACCAGCGCGTTGGCCCGGGCGAGGTCGGCCAGCAGGTGCGAGCCGTGCCCACCGACCAACGACACCTGGCGATGCCCGTCGTCGGCCACGCTGACGTGACCGCGAGCGAACTGCCGCCGGCCGTACACCGAGGGCATGGCGTGTGCTGCGCGGCAGCGGATCTCGGTCCGGACGTACGGCACGGCACCCATCATCTTGCGCAGCACCGGCCGAACGAACGCCTCGAAGGAGACGAACGCACTCACCGGGTTGCCCGGCATCATGATGATCGGCACCTCGTCCTCACCGATCAGGCCGAAGCCCTGCGGCTTGCCGGGCTGCATCGCCAGCGACGCGAAATCGGTCCGGCCCAGCTCGGGCATGACCTGCTTGACCACGTCGTAGTCGCCCTGGCTGACGCCACCGGTGGTGAGGATCAGATCGGCCCGGATCAGCTGGTCGGTGATCACTTCCTTCACCTGCTCGGGGTCGTCGCCGACCCGACCCACGCGGTACACCTGGGCCCCGGCCGACCGGCAGGCCGCGGCGAGCAGGAAGGAGTTCGAGTCATAGATCTGGTGATCGGATTCACGCAGATAACCGGGCTCGGCCAGCTCGGAGCCGGTGGAGACGACCACGACGCGGGGTCGCGGGCGGACCAGGACTGCGTCCATACCCATCGCTGCCAGCAGACCGATGTCGCGCGGCCCGAGTTGGTCGCCGACCCGGTAGAGCACCGTTCCGGCGGTGACGTCCTCGCCGACCCGGCGGATGTGCTGGCCGTATTCGGACGCGGCGTAGACGATCACGTCGACGTCGCCGCGGTCGGTGTTCTCGTACGGCACGACCGCGTCGGCGCCCTCGGGCATCGGCGCACCCGTCATGATCTTCATCGCCGTCCCGGGCGCCAGCGGATGCGGCGCCGAGTGACCGGCGGCGACCTCCCCCACGACCGGCAGCACGACCGGCCGGTTCTGCTCGGCCCGTTCGACGTCGGCCGCGCGGACCGCGTAACCGTCCATGGCGGAGTTGTCGAAGCCCGGCAGGCTGAGCGCGGCCGCCACGTCCTCGCAGATGCTCAGATCGATGACGTCGAGCAGCTGCTGCCGGAAGGGTGGCAGCTCGTGCACCATGCTCAGCAGGTATTCACGGTGGTCATCCACCGATCGCAACCCGCGCTCGTCCGGCAGCGGAGCACCCGGCAGCGGCGACGCCCCCGGTGCGGTCGCCTCGGGCTCGGAGGTCTTGCGTCGACCGAACAGCGGCATGGATCCACCCTACGATGGGCGGCCCGGCGCGTCGGGACGCCGGACGGTGGTTCCGGAGAACCACAGCGGCCCCGAGCGGATCAGGCTCGGGGCCGGCTGCGGCCTCAGGCTCGCCGTGGCCATGCAGACCGGGCTCAGACCACGGGACGGACTCAGTCCGCGGGCCACTCCGTCAGCCAGACGGTGGTGTCGGTCGGCAGCTTGCCGTCGACCAGCGCGCCGCTGACGACCCGGACGACACCGTCGGGCAGGGTCACCGGCGTGGAGCCGAAGTTGGTCACGCAGTGCCAACCCCCCGGGCGGACGAAGTGCAGCACGCCGTCCTCGCCGGTCGAGACCCAGTCCATCACCTCGTCGGTCTGCAGCTGGCGCCGCAACCGCAACGCCGAGCGGTAGAGCTCGAGGGTGGAGTCCTCCCGCCCGCTCTGCGCGCTGACCGCGGTCCGGGAGAACCCGGCCGGCTGCGGCAGGTGGGCGGTGCCGTCACCGAAGCCGTACGAGTGCCCGGCGGCCTCCCAGGGCAGCGGCACCCGGCAGCCGTCGCGGCCCTTCTTGGTGTTCTCGGTCCGCAGCCAGATCGGGTCCTGCAGCGCCTCCCGCGGAATGTCGGCGACCTCGTGCAGCCCGAGCTCCTCGCCCTGGTAGAGGTAGGACGAACCGGGCAGCGCCAGCATCAGCAGCGTCGCGGCCCGCGCCCGGCGGATGCCGAGCTGGACGTCCACCGCCGGCTGCATGCCGTCGGTCATTAGCCACTCGTCGTAGTCAAGACCGACCGGCAGGCCGTATCGCGTGGCGTGCCGCACCACGTCGTGGTTGGACAGCACCCAGGTCGAGGACGAGCCGGTCTTCTCCGCCTCGTTCAGGCAGAAGGTGATCACGTCGTGGAACGCGATCGGGTCGTAGTCCGCCTTGAGCAGATCGAAGTTGAACGCCTGGCCGAGCCCGGTCGGGCGGGCGTAGAGCGCGCGGCGCTCACTCGGGGCGTACGCCTCGGCGACCGCGGTCCGCGGCGGGTCGTACTCGTTGAACACCTCCCGCCACTCGGCGTAGATCTCGTGCACCTCGTTGCGGTCGTAGAGCGGGTCGGTGCCGTCCAGCGGCACACCCTCGTCCTCCAGCGTGGGCTTGCTCCGCAGCGGCCAGGACAGGTCCTTGGCCAGGGCGTGCGCCACGTCGACGCGGTAGCCGTCCACGCCGCGGTCGGCCCAGAAGCGCAGGGTGGTCTTGAAGTCCTCGCGGACCTCGGGGTTGTCCCAGTTCAGGTCGGGCTGCTCCGGGGCGAACAGGTGGCAGTACCACTGGCCGCCCACACCGTCCACGCTGGGCAGCCGGGTCCAGGCCGGGCCGCCGAAGTGGGAGATCCAGTCGCTCGGCGGCTGCGAGCCGTCCTCGCCGAGGCCGTCGCGGAAGATGTAGCGGTTGCGGGCCGGCGAGCCCGGCTCGGAGGCCAGAGCCTCGATGAACCACGGGTGCAGGTCGGAGGTGTGGTTCGGCACGATGTCGACGATCACCTTGATGCCGACCGCGTGCGCGGCCTGGACCATGGCGTCGAAGTCGTCGAGGGTGCCCAGCTCGGGAGCGACGTTGCGGTAGTCGGCCACGTCGTAGCCGCCGTCGGCCAGGGCCGAGGGGTAGAAGGGGCTCAGCCAGACGGCATCTACGCCGAGGGCGGCCAGGTAGCCCATGCGGCTGGTGACGCCGGCGATGTCGCCGATGCCGTCACCGTTGCTGTCGGCAAAGCTTCGGGGATAGACCTGGTAGACGACGGCTTGGCGCCACCAGTCGGCGTCGAGGCGGATGTCGGAGGACAGCAGCGTGGCTTCGGTCATGAGGGAGTCCTCGAGGAGCGGGGCGGATGAACGGGCGGTGACGCTGATCCAGAGCGGAATGACAGCGCTTGCACTAAGAGTACGGTGCTGACCATCCACCGGTCAAAGCCTGAGCCCGTACGCTGCCTGTTAGTCCGATCACATGGCTTGGCGTGACGGGAACAGGGCACGACGGCGGTATGCTGACCGCGCTTGCACCCGTCACCACAACTCCGAGGAGGGCGTCGATGAGTGCCGCCGCTCGCTCGCGGATGGAGGACGTCGCAGCCCTGGCCGGGGTGTCCGTCGCGACCGTCTCGCGGGCCCTGCGCGGATCGCCGCTGGTGTCCGACGCCACCCGCGACAAGGTGCTGAACGCGGCCGAGGAGCTGGACTTCGCGGTGTCGCGGGCCGCGTCCTCGCTGGCCACCGGGCGAGTCGGTCGGATTGCGGTGTTGATGGGTGGCCGGCTGCAGAGCTGGTTCAACGGGTCCGTGCTCGACGGGCTCTACGACGGGCTCCGGGCCGCCGAGCAGGAGCTGGCCATCTACCGGGTGTCCGCGATGGCCGAGCGGGAGCGCTTCTTCGCGGAGCTTCCCGTGCGACGCAACGCCGACGCCCTGGTGGTCGTGTCGTTCGCGCTGACCCCCGATGAGCTCGACCGGCTGGCATCCATCGGCATGCCACTGGTGTATGTCAACCAGCGGGTCGAGGGCGCGCCCAGTGTGTCCATCGACGACGTCGAGGCGACCCGGCTCGGCATCCGCCATCTGGTGCACCTCGGTCACCGTTGGCCAGTCTTCGTCCGGATGGACAACCGGATGGGGTTCAGCTATAGCGCGCTCGGCCGGTTGGACGGCTATCGGGTCGAGTTGACCGAACTGGGGGCGCCGGAGGAGGCCATCCAGGTGCTCCGGGCCGCCGGACCCGAGGACGGCGACGCCGTGGTGTCGCAGCTGCTCTCGCTTCCCGAGCGGCCCACGGCGGTGATGGCGGAGTCCGACGAGCTGGCTCTGCATCTCATCGCAGCCTGGCGCCGCCTCGGGCTCCGCGTTCCCGAGGACCTGTCGGTCCTCGGTTTCGACGACCAGGTCTTCTCCGAGACGTTCGGGCTCAGC
>DASTGF010000154.1:0-3155 GCA_035719255.1 Microlunatus sp.
GCCCGGTGAGCATCACCCTCGGGAAAATATGAACCGGGTCCTTGGTCTCCTCGGCCATGTTGACCGAATCCTCGAACCCGATCATCGCGAAGAACGCCAACGACGTTGCCGTAGTGAGCGCGAGGAACCAGCTCTTGTCTCCCGGGGTTTCGAAGGCGATCACCCGGGAGAAGTCCGCCCGACCGCCGACCGCGGCGAACAAGCCGACGGCAATCACCAGAGCGAGGCCGGACATCTCCACCAGGGTGAGCACGACGTTGGCCTTGACGCTCTCGCCGACGCCGCGGTAGTTCACGATCGCCACCACCGCCATGAACCCCACCGCCAGCAGCACGATCCCCCCGTTGCCGAGGTCGAGGTCGAACCCGGCTGCCAGGTTGGTGGCGAACGCTCTTGATGCGGTGGCCGCCGAGGTGATGCCGGACGACATGACCACGAAGGCCACCAGGAAGGTCAAGGACTGCCACCCGAACGCCTTCTGCGTGTACAACGCGGCTCCGGCCGCCTGCGGGTACTTGGTGACCAGCTCCAGGTAGCTCATGGCGGTCACGGTGGCGACCGCGAACGCCACCAGGAACGGCAACCACGCGGCCCCGCCGACCTCGGCCGCGACATCCCCGGTCAACGCGTAAATACCCGTGCCCAGGATGTCGCCGATGATGAACAGCAGCAACAGCTTCGGGCCCATCACCCGCCGGAGTGCAGGTTCCGGCCCGGCCCCCTGATACCTGCCCGGTGACTCGTTCACGACGTCCGCCGTGGTTCGATGTGCGTCTGAACAGTGGAGTCCGGCAACGACTTCGCGATCGCGACTTCGATCTGGCTTGCGATGTCATGGCCTCGATCGACAGTCCAGGCCCCCGGAACCAGCACGGTCAGCGAGACGAAGCGGTGCCGACCGGATTCTCGCGTGCGCAGATCGGCGAACTCCACCTCCGCCGTCCGCGACCTGTCGAGCACTGTCATCACTCGGTCGAGGTCGGCGGTCGGCAATGAAGCGTCCAACAGGGAGTTCATCGACTGCGACACCAACCGAAACCCGGTCAGCAGAATGTTCACCCCGACGATCGCGGCCACCGTCGGATCAAGGCGCTGCCAACCAGTGAGCCCGACCAGCAACACCCCGACGATGACGCCGACCGAGGTCCACACATCGGTCAACAGGTGCTTGCCGTCCGCGGTCAAGGTGACCGACCGATGGACCCGGCCGGCCCTCAACAGGAGTACGCCGACGCCTCCGTTCACCGCGGAGGCCACCGCCGAGATGGCCAGCCCGACCCCGATGCTCTCCAACGGCACCGGGTTCAGGAATCGTTGCACCGCACTGAACAGGATCACGGCGGCCGCAACGAAAATCATCACCCCTTCGATGGCAGCCGAGAAGTACTCCGCCTTGCCATGACCGTACTGGTGGTTCTCGTCCGCCGGCTTGACCGCGACCCGCAGCGCGATCAACGCCACGACCGCGGCCACCAGGTTGACCACCGACTCCGCGGCGTCCGACAACAGGCCGACGGAGCCGGTCACCAGATACGCACCGAACTTCAACCCGATAGTCAGAATCGCCGCGGCAATCGACAACCACGCGTAGCGGGTCAACCGCGGGGTGGTGCCGTCGAGTTCATCACCGACCTGCGGAAAGCTGATCTTCTTCACGGCATCGGTCCCAGGAGCACGGCCCGGCGGTTTCAGGCTGCCACGTCGCGGCGGCGCAGTCCCACAACACCGAGCACTGCGAGCAGCGCCACGGTGCCAACTGCGACCAGCACCGCCGGCATCGACAGACCATTGATCAACGGGTCGTGCCCGGCGTACTGATAGAACGGGGAGAACTTCTGAATGGGCTCCAGCCAGGACACCTGCGGGCCGAGACCATTCACGATGTACGCGATCACGGCCAGGACCGCCGGCACCGCGCGGGCGGCTGTCAGACTCCCAGTGGCGGCGCCGACCGCCGCGGCAAGCGTCCCGAAAACCATTGCCAGCAAGGCAAGATGGACCATCGCTGCGATGATCGGCCCCGTCGGCAGGCGCATGTCGACCAGAGGACTCTCGACGAGCAACGCCGCAGCGGTGACACCCGCCAGCAGAGCGATCCCCAGGGTCATCGCGGCCAGCTTCTCCAGAAGCACCCGGCCACGGCTGATCGGGTTGGCCAGCAGCAGATCGAGGGTGTGCCGATCCTCTTCCCCTGCTACCGCCGCCGCTCCCGTCGTCACCGCGTACAGCAGCACCAGCAGGGGCGCCATCAGGGACAGCATCTCGATCTTGATGTAGCCGATCGGCGTGCTCATGTCGGCCCCGGACATTGCCAACATCGAACGGAGCGCCGGGGGCATGCTGTTGATGAAGTCCGCCATCGCTGGCTGATCACGGATGCTGGGCCAGATGGCCACGTACATCGCAACCAGCAGCACCAGGCTCACCGCCCAGGCGAGCAGACCCCGGCGTTGATCAAACAGCGACTTGGTCGCCACGCTGTGCAGCAGCATTGTTCTCACCAGTTCCGTAGTAGGCGAGGAAGGTTTCCTCCAACTCGGCCTCGGCGCAGTCCAGATCGACCACGGGGTGCCGGGTGATCTGCTTGAGCAACCCGTCCAGGGCGGACTGCGGAGCACTACAGGTCATCGCCCGACCTGTGACGGCCAAGTCCCGCACACCGGGCACGTTGGCAAATTCCGTCACGGTCACCTCGTCACCGAACCGGGCTCCGACATGGTGCAACGACTTGACCCGAAGATCGGCCATCCGCTCGACCGCGATCAGCCGGCCCGCTCGGACCACCCCGATTCGGTCCGCGACCCGCTGCACCTCACCCAGCACATGCGAGGACAACAGCACGCTGCCGCCGTCGGCGGTCTGCTCGCGCAGCAGCGCGTGGAACTCCTGCTGGACGATCGGGTCCAGCCCGCTCGTCGGTTCGTCCAGCACCAACAGCTGGGGTCCGGACATCATCGCCAGCACGACAGCCAACTTCTGCCTGTTGCCCTTCGACAATTCCCGCGCGGGTCGATCCAGATCCAGCTCCAAACGATCTGCCAGCAGCTCGGCGCGCTTGCCGTCGGCATCTCGCCGCAGATGACCGAAGTAGGACACGTGCTGGCGCCCGGTGAGCCGCCCGTAGAACGACGGCTCGCCAGGGAGGTACCCGACTC
>DASTGF010000155.1:0-5563 GCA_035719255.1 Microlunatus sp.
ACTCCAAAGACTTCGAGGCCCAGATCAACGTGCGGATCGACTCCGGCAACGCGCCGGACGTGGCGATCTTCCCGCAGCCGGGCCTGCTGTCCCAGCTGGTCAACGACAAGGGCGCGGTCAAGCCGCTGCCCGAGGACATCGAGGCCTTCGCCAAGCAGTACTTCCCCGACGACTGGATGAACTACGGCGTCGTCAACGACATCCCGTTCGGCATCCCGAACAACGCGGACTTCAAGTCGCTGGTCTGGTACAACCCGGCCGTCTTCAAGCAGAACGGCTGGACCATCCCGACCACCTGGGACGAACTCCAGGCTCTGGAGAAGACCATCGTCGCGTCCGGCAAGAAGCCGTGGTGCATGGGCATCGGCTCCGGTGCGGCCACCGGTTGGTACCTGACCGACTGGCTGGAGGAGTACGTCCTGCGGATGTCGGGCCCGGAGGTCTACGACAAGTGGGTGACCAACGAGGTCAAGTTCACCGATCCGCAGATCGCGGCCGCGCTGGCCGGTGTCGGCGAGGTCGCCAAGAACCCGGAAATGGTCAACGCCGGCTTCGGTGACGTGCAGACGGTGGCCTCCGCCCAGTTCTCCGACCCGGCGGCCAAGGTGCTCTCCGGCGAGTGCCCGATGTGGCGTTTCGCCGCGAACGGCGACGCGTTCTACCCGCCCGGCACCACGTTCGGCCCGAACGGTCAGGTCGACGCGTTCTACCTCCCGCCGATGACCGACCAGTTCGGCCAGACCGTGCTCGGTGGCGGCACCTTCTATGCGGCATTCCAGGAACGTCCGGAGGTCGACGCCTTCCTGACCTTCGTCTCGAGCCCCGAGTACGCGAACGAGCGGGCCAAGGCCGGCAGCTACATCTCGGCGAACAAGGGACTGGACGGAGCAAACGCGTCGACGCCGATCCTGCAGACCGCACTGAAGAAGCTGCAGGACCCGGACACCACCTTCCGGTTCGATGCTTCCGACCTGATGCCGGCGCCGGTGGGCTCGGCCGCGGAATGGAAGCAGTTCACCGCGTGGATCACCGGTCAGGACGATGCGACCACCCTGGCCAACATTCAGGCCGCTTGGCCGACCAGCTGACGCTGTGACGATCGGCACCTGACTGCGAGTTGCGGCCCGCCGGAGGAGTGAGTCTCCGCGCGGGCCGCACCGCGGTCGGGCGCGATCGAACGAAGAAGGGAGTGCATCGTGGACTGGTTCTTGAAGCCCGAGTCCGTCACCGACAAGTTGCTCGTGATGGTCGTGGCGATCTTGCTGTTCGTGGTCGTGCTGGGCGCGATTCTGTGGCTGATCGACCGCCCGAAGGTTCCATTGTGGGTGATCGTCGCGGGGTTTCTCGGCCCGGTGACCATCGCCCTGGTGGTCGGCTTGTTCTATCCGGCCGCGCTGACGGTCTGGCGTTCGTTCCAGGTCAGTTCGGTGGTGCTGGGTGACAACGGCAAACCGATCATCGACCGGGCGACGGGGCAACGATCGACCGCGCTGAGCTTCAGCCTGGACAACTACAAGGACGTCTTCACCGACCCGAACTTCCAGAAGGTGCTGATCAACACCGCGGTCTGGGTCATCTTCGTGCCGGTCGTGGCCACCCTCTTCGGCCTGGTCTACGCGGTGATCGTGGACCGTACGCGATTCGAGAAGGCGGCCAAGGCACTGATCTTCCTGCCGATGGCGATCTCCATGGTGGGTGCGTCGATCATCTGGAAGTTCGTCTACGAGTACCGGCAGGCCGGGGTCAACCAGATCGGCCTGGCCAACCAGATACTGGTCTGGCTCGGGCTGGACCCCTACCAATTCCTGATCACCGAGCCGTGGAACACGTTCTTCCTGCTCGTCGTGATGATCTGGATCCAGGCCGGATTCGCGATGACGCTGCTGTCCGCGGCGATCAAGGCCGTGCCCGACGACATCATCGAGGCCGCGCAACTGGACGGCGCGACCGGGTGGAAGCAGTTCACCAAGGTCACCGTGCCCACCATCCGCCCGGCCATCGTCGTCGTGCTGACCACTATCGCCATGGCCACGCTGAAGGCCTTCGACATCGTCCGCACCATGACCGGTGGCAACTTCGGCACCTCGGTGGTGGCGAACGAGTTCTACACCCAATCGTTCCAGCAGGGCGAAGGCGGCAAGGGCATCGGCGCCGCGCTGGCCGTGGTGCTGTTCATCATCATCATTCCGGTGATCGCCTACAACGTCCGGCAGATGAGGCTCGTGGAGGAGACCCGATGAGCATGTCCGGGGAAGCCGTCGAGCTTCCGATCCGCACCGATGCCACTCCCGAAGAGCAGCTCAGCGCGCGCCAGCTCAAGAAGCAGATGCGGCTGGCCGACGCCAAGACCAAGCTGTCCTCGCCGTGGGCGTCCGGCATCGCGATCGTCCTGGCCATCCTGTGGACGATCCCCACCTTCGGCCTGTTCGTCACCTCGTTCCGGCCGAAGGCGGACATCGACACGTCGGGCTGGTGGACGTTCTTCGCCAACCCCGGCATCACCCTCGACAACTACCGACAGGCGTTCAGCGGCAGCGGCGGCCTCGGGCCGTTCTTCCTGAACTCGTTCGTGATCGTCTTCCCCGCGGTGATCATCCCGATCACCCTGGCCCTGCTGGCGGCCTACGCATTCGCGTGGATCGACTTCCCGGGCCGGGACTTCCTGTTCGTCGCGGTCTTCGCGTTGCAGATCGTGCCGTTGCAGGTGGCCCTGATCCCGTTGCAGACGATCTTCGTCAGCGCCGGCCTGCAGAATTCGTTCTGGCCGGTGTGGATCGCACACACGATCTTCGGCCTGCCGCTGGCGATCTTCATCATGCACAACTTCATGAAGGAGATCCCCGCCTCGATCATCGAGGCGGCCCGGGTCGACGGCGCCGGGCACGTGAAGATCTTCTTCGTCGTGCTCATGCCGTTGCTGGTGCCCGCCATCGCGGCGTTCGGCATCTTCCAGTTCCTGTGGGTGTGGAACGACCTGCTCGTCGCGCTCGTCTTCGCGCCGAGCCCGAACCTCACCCCGGTCACCGCTGCCATCGCCGGCCTGTCCGGCACCCGCGGTCAGGACTGGCAGTTGCTGTCGGCCGGTGCGTTCATCGCGATCATCGTCCCGTTGATCGTGTTCCTGTCGTTGCAGCGGTTCTTCGTCCGCGGCCTGCTGGCCGGCGGCGTGAAGGGCTGATCGACGGGCGCCGGAACGAGAAGACGTTCACCATGCCGGATCCGAGGGTTGCCCCTGTCGGGATCATGGAGGTCGCCGCGCTCTCCGGGTTCTCGCCGGCCACGGTGTCCCGTGCGCTGCGCGGGCTGCCCGGAGTGTCGGCCAAGACGAGGCAGGCCGTGGAGCGCGCGGCCTCCTCGCTCGGCTACTCGCCCTCCCCATGGGCGACGGCGCTGACCACCGGTCGAACCAACACCATCGCCGTCATTGCGCCCTGGGTGTCCCGCTGGTTCTTCTCGGCGGTCATCGAGGGTGCGCAGGAGGTGCTCGCCGAGCACGGCTATGACCTCATGCTGTATCCGTTCGGGATGGACGGTGGGGTCGACGCCCATTCGTTGAGCAAGCGCGTCGACGGCGTGCTGGCGCTGAACGTGCCACTCGCGCACCGTTCGGTCGGTGCTCTGGGTGGACTCGGGGTGCCGATCGTCACCCTCGGATCGGCCATCGAGGGCGTCTCGTCGGTGCTGGTGGACAACGTCGTCGTCGGGCAGCGCGCCGCGCAACACCTGATCGATCTCGGCCATCGGCGGATCGCATTCTTCGGCGATGACGACGGGGAGGCGAAGGGCTTTCCCGTTGCCGTCGACCGGCACCGCGGGTTCGACATGACGTTGCGGGCGGCGGGGATCGAGCCGGACCCGGCATTGATCTACTCGTCGGGATTCACGATCAACGGCGGCGAGGCCGCACTGCATCGCTGCCTTTCCGAATCATCCGGGCCGGACCGGCCGACCGCGCTCTTCGCGGTGAGCGACGAAGTCGCGATCGGTGCGCTGCACGCCGCGCGAATGCACGATCTGCGGATCCCGGAGGACCTGTCGGTGATCGGCGTGGACGGGCATGATTTCGCCTACCTGTTCGATCTGACCACCATCAGCCAGCCGGTCCGCGACCAGGGCCGCATCGCAGCCAGGTTGTTGCTGGAGCAGGTCAACGATCCGGAGCACACGCCCACCGCCGTGACGGTCGGGTGCGAACTCATCCGACGCGGGTCCACCGGTCCTCTGCGAAGCAAGGAACGGTCGGCGAGCTAGCGGTCGCTCGCTGCGGTCCGCGGTCCCGCGCGCCGGTCATCCGGCAAAGGTCACCGGCATCGGGCCGAGGCCGACCAGGCTGCCGATGATGCGCCGCTCGTCGGCCGGCGTGACGTAACACGCCGGATTCGACCTGATCCGGCTGGCCGGGAGGGTGTCCGGATCGATCCGGATCGCCAGTGTGCCGCCAATCGTGGGATCCGCCCGGCGCAGTACGATCGCCGCCTGGTTGACGCAGGACCGCCGCACCTCCTCGGGATCGAGTGTTCCATCGTTTACGGCCCGGCCGAGGGCGATCAGCTCGGCCACGTGCGGCTCGTTGCAATCGACGATCTGCGCGGCGGCGCTGAGGTCGTCCGACTGCCAGCAGGTTCCGTACGCCCCGGGCAGCGTGCCGCCACCGAAGGCATTGGCCAACCGGCCGGGCCCGGACACGGCCGCTGTCGGGTGCGCGACGCACGCGGCCCAGCTGCTCGCCTCCGGCAACGAGGGCACCTGGGTAACCCAGGTCGTCCGGACGTCCACCGAGTACCGCCACTGGATGGGGTCGTCGGCCGGTGTGCCCGGAACCGCGAAGGCGTCACCGTGCGGTCGCAGGCCCGCGTAGGTCAGGGCCGAGGACCGGCAGCCGTCGGAGTCCGCCGCGACCGTCCGGTCGGCCCCGGAGAGGGTGCGGACGGCCACCACCTCACCGATGGTGCCGACGACCGGCCCCACGCCCGCAGTTCCGCACGGGCCGAAGCCCGGGAAATCCGGGGTGGCCGACCCGCCGGTCAGCGAATCCTGATGCGGCGGGGTCAGCAGGCAGTCGCCGACGGCCGGCGGACCCGGAAGGTCGATGACGACAGGTGCGCCGGCCAGCCCTCGACCGGCCGCCGACGACACGACTGCGGCCCCCACGAAGGCGAACAACAAGAGCAATGCGCCAACCAGGCGCCGATCCATGGCAATACGTTACGCCGATGTCACCAGCCGGGAGGTGACCAACGACTCTGGCGCCGGTCGGTTGGGGCGATGCAGGCTCGGCGTGGGTCCGCGCCCTCGACCCACGCATTCGGACCATATGCGGAATACTGAGCCGCGGACCAGGACGGAACGTAGCCGCGCCCATCGGCGCCGGACCACACCCGAGCCGACCGCTCGGTCACCGCAGCAAGTGGAAGGACCAGAACATGCCCCTCGCAACTCCCGAGACCTACTCGGCGATGCTGGAACGCGCCAAGGAGGGTGGGTTCGCCTACCCGGCGATCAATGTCACCTCGTCCACGTCGATCAACGCGGCCCTGCGCGGGTTCGCCGAGGCCGGCAGCGA
>DASTGF010000156.1:0-2682 GCA_035719255.1 Microlunatus sp.
TCTGCGGCGACGATCAGATTGGCCAGCCGTCGGCTTCGTTGTTCGGGCAGGCCGTGCCGGTTCAGTAGGGCGGTGAAAGCCTCCTGCCAATGGGCGAAGACCTGGCCCGCAAGGCGGGACAGTTGGGGAGCGTCGTCGTTCGTATCGACGGCGACCGCGACGATTGGGCAGCCGGACCGGTATGCACTGTGCTTGACCTGGTCACGCCAGTGGGTGAAGAACTCGTCGATCGCTTGGAGAGGGTTTTCGGCCTGCGCGAGGGTCTCGATCATGCCGGTTGTCGTTGTTCGCGGTATGTGGCTCACATTGGTCGAATTATTTGGCTCATGCCAGGGCGTGGTGTGGAGTTGATCGACGACGTCGGCATGAGGTTCGTGGCGGCGGCCTGTTCCCGAGATGGAGCTCCTGATAGTAGGTCTGGGGGATCAGCTGGCGCTGTCGAATCTCCACGCAACGACGGCGCCCACCGGAAGGACGGTCGCGGTCGGCCAGCAGGTGAGCCAGATATCGCGATTAATGTGAGCCAAACAATTCGAACATTCACATCACTGCCGCGCGTCGAGCGATCCGGGGGGTTCGCTCCCCGCGGTGGGCAGGTGTGCCGGTGCGCTCGCCGAGGGCTCGGTCAGCACGCTGCCCCAGTGGGTGGTTCAGGGTTCGTGCTGACCAGGCAACGGTCGGACCGCGCCGATCCGGTCGGACCGCCGCATTGTCGTCCTCTCAGCGGTGGTCGGCCAGATCGGGTGGCGCACCCGGTCACCGGTTCACATGGGGAAGGTGCACACTGGGAAGACTGAGGGCGCCTTCGCGCGCGGTGTCACCGCGGGCCGTTCTTGGCGTGAGCCAATGCGGTGCCCCGACGATCATGTTGAGGCACCGGGAACGGGCCAATCGATGGCTGAGTCCGGTGCCGGGCTGCCCCCTTCGGCGTTGTCGGAGCTGGCGGGACTGCTCGTGGCGACCTCCTCGTTCGAGGATCTGATGCAGGCGGTGGCCGATCTTGCGGCGCGGGCAGTGCCGGCCGCGTCGACGTGTGGGATCACGCTGTCCGAGAACGGTCACGTGATCACCGTGGCGTCCGCGGACGGTTTGGCTCGGCTGCTGGACGAGCAGCAGTACAAGCTGGACATCGGACCGTGTCTGGAGGCGCTGCGCACCGGAAAAGTGATGCAGAGCCATGACCTGACCACCGAGCCCCGGTGGAACGGGTACCCGGCGCGGGCGGTCGTGCATGGGGTCCGCTCGGTGCTTTCCCACCCGTTGTTCGTCGCCGACCGTCCCATCGGCGCGATGAACCTGTACAGCCAGGACGTCGACGCGTTCAACGACAATTCACGGTCGATCGCCGCCCAACTGGCGGCCTTGGCCGCGGCCACCATCACCGCTGCGTTGCGGCACTACGACCAGGCCACCCTCACCGATCACCTGCGCGCCGCCCTCTCATCCAGATCGGTGATCGATCAGGCCATCGGCATCATCATCGGGATGCAAAGGTGCCCACCCCAAGTCGCGTTCGACATGCTGCGGACCGTGTCGCAGGACAGGAACATCCCGCTCCGGAAGGTCGCCGCGGATCTGGTCGCCAGGACCATCAACTCTGCGTCACCGGGCGGCGACTGATCCCCCGTTGGAGGTCCGTTAGTCCGAACCGGGTTAGGATGGCGTCGGTTGGATGAGCAGCCGCCCTGACGTAGTCGGGTGCGCGCGACCGATCCACCTCTCCGTTCTCTCGGATCTATCGGTGGTGGCTGCTCGCTGCCCGGTGCACCGGATGGAGGCATCAAGATGGCCGGTAACAGCACCGAGGCGGGTCGGTCGGTCACCAGCAAGATCACCTCCATCCTGCTCACGTTCACCCAGGGCACGGAGCATTCGCTGACCGAGATCGCCCGGTTGGCCGGGCTGCCGATCTCGACCGCGCATCGGCTGACATCCGAACTTGTCTCCTGGCGGCTGCTGGAGCGGACCGAGGACGGCCTGTACCGGGCCGGTCCGCCGCTCCGAACCATCGTGACCGTCGGCGCCTGCCCACCGGACATCACCGAACGGGCGCCGTGTGTGCTGGAGGACTTGTCCGCCGCGACCAACAAACGCGCCCGGTTCGGCGTGCTGGACGACCTGACCGTGTCCTACATCGAGAAGCATCCCGGGCAGCACCCCGCGTCGATGTTCCGACCGGCGGCGAGGCTGCCCGCGCATCCCACCGCGCTGGGGCGGGCGTTGCTGGCGTTCTCACCGGCCCGGACCGTCGAACTGACGATCCTGGCCGGCCTGCGGGCCTACACCCCGCACACGGTGACCTCGCCGGACAGGTTCCGCCGGGCGCTCGCGGTGACCCGGCTGACCCGGGTGGCCATCACCCGCGGGGAACTGGAGACCGACGTGTGTGCAGTGGCGATGCCGGTGTTCGGACCCGGCGGCGAGGTCGTCGCGGCCATCGAATTGGCGGTCAGCGACCTGGGATCGGAACTCGAGTGGATGTTGCCCGCGCTCGCGCTCGCGTCCCGCAGCCTGTCCCGCGAACTGTCCAGCCAGGGACCACCCGACAGGCTTCCCACCGCCGCGGGCCAACAATGAATGCTGCTCGCCCACGGCGCGCAGCACCCCCAGCGCACACCGAGCCCGGTTCACCTTTGCCGCAGTCATCGGCTGCCGACGCATCGGCACGTCGGCGTCACCAAG
>DASTGF010000157.1:0-3744 GCA_035719255.1 Microlunatus sp.
GACCAGCCGCTCGGTCTCGGCGAGCTGGCGGCGGATCTCGGGCAGGTAGGTTCGGTCGGTGGCGAAGTGATCGCATCCGTGGCAGGCGTTGCCCTTGTCGCAGGAGCGGGTCGGGGCAAGCAGGCAGTAGCCGTTAGGTAAGACACGGTCGGTGCGACGATCGAGCTGGACGAGGTCGAGCATGTCGCGGCGGTCCATGCCGATCTCGCGGCCGTCACGCCCGATCTTGACCGTCGCCAGAAACTCCCGTTCGGCGGTGCTGGCCAGGGTCGCGGCATACCGCATGCTCATCTCCGGGGAGAGGTGACCGAGGTAGCGCTGCACGACGTGCACCGGCGCGCCGGCGTTGAGCAGGTTGGTGGCTTTGGTGTGTCTGAGTCGGTGGCTGCGCGAGTAGGCCAGGAGCTCCCCCTGGGCCTCGCGCAGGTTGAGGTGGCGGCTGAAGTCTTTGAGGATGCGGTTGTAGTTGCTGGTTTCCCATGACTTCGTGCCGTGGCGGTTGCCGGTGGTCTTCGGGAACAGGTACCGGATCGACTCTTCTGGCCCGAGCTTCCATCGCTGTCGCACCCAGGCCTGCTGTTCGGCAATGATCTCGACCACATCGCGTCCGACGAGGATGGTGTTCGGCGCGGTATCGATCTTGGTCTGCTGGTAGCGGAGCTTGGCGACCATGCCGCCCTCAAGAACGGTCGCGGGATCGAGCCCGGGTATGTCCAGCAGTGGGTCGAAGTCCATCATCAACACCTCGCTGGCCCGCCGCCCGGTCAATGCCTGGATCAGCCAGGCCCGCATGACCGCTGGTTGCCCGAACCCGGTGACGTCGACGGCTTGGTCGCCGCGCACGATGGTTCGGGTCTGCTCGGTCGGTAGGCCGAGCAGTTCGATGTGGGTGAGCATGCTGCTCAGGTCGGTGTCGTTGATGTAGTTGCCCTCGTCGGCCTGTCGAATCGCGCGGCCTCGTCGGTAGTCCTCGGGCCGGTAGAGCCTGGCGTGGCTGTCGGTCAGCGCTAACCACCGCTGGTCGCTCAGCGTGGCCGCGGCTTCGGCGCGATAGTCGGTCATGGTGCGATAGAACAGGCCGATGGCCTGCTGGTTCCGCGAGATGGTCAACGACTGTAACGGTCCGCCGAGCGCACCGCGCCCGGAGTGGTGCCGCCTCCATCGGTGCAGGAACGTGGCGAAGTCCAAGGCGATCATCCGCAGATCGCTGGGCGAGCCGAGTGTCAGCGCCGGATGATCGATACCGCGTTCGGCCAGGAACGCGGCGAAGCGAGTAACGACGACTCGGTGCTGCATCACGGTGGACCAGGTCAGATGGCCCGATTCCAGCTGCAGCCGCAGGTAGTACTTGGTGCCTTCGCGCAGCCAGCCGGGTTCGATGTCAGCCCACCGGACCGCGGTGTTGGCACGAGGTTCGTGCTCGCGGCGTGGGATGCGAGCATCGAGCTTCAACGACCAGACATCGTGCAGCCACCACTCCGCGTCGCTGTAATGCAGCACGAGCCGCCGCAGCATCCCACGTAGCGCGATCTCGGCCCGGTTGCGGCTGCCCGGGGCGGGCATTCGCTGGTAGTCGGCGTGGAAGGCGTGTACCCACGCCGTCATCCATTCCGTCAATGTCAAATCAGCGAAGGAACACACCTCAGGTCGGCGGTCGATCACAGACAACGCCGTCGCCGACCAGCGCGCCCATTCGCTGCCGTGGACCACCCGTTCGCCGGTTCGGTCGCAGGTCTGCAACCACCACGAGATCTCCCGCTGCATAGGCAACGGGAGTCTTGTGGTGGTGAACCCGGTGGTGCGTGACCCGGTCATGAACACCGAGGCCAGTCGCGGATCCCGGGGATCAAAAACCGTCGCACGGAAGATCTCCGGTAGATCGGCGACCAACCGTGCGCTGCGCGTTATGCGATCCAGGGGCCCACCGACCGCAAGAGACATTCGGGTGGGTGGCTCACGCATGATCATTCTCCGTGACTCCACGCCACCCGGCGCAGAAGGCTGACCAGTCGGCCAGGGCACGCAGCTCGGCATCCTCGGTGACCCATCCGTAGCGGTTGAGCGTGGTCTGGATGTCGGCGTGGCCCAGCCGACGCATCACCACGTGCTCACGGACGCCGGCCAACAGCAAAGCGGCGGCATGCGAGTGCCGAAACCAGTGGGGTGTCCAGGCGGCGGGCACCGCGTCACCCAGGTGCCGTTTCACGGTGGCGACTAGGTCGTAGACCGTTTCCGGGCGCATGGGTGCCAGCCACTCGCCGCGCCGCAGGTTCACGAACACGAAGTGGTTCTCCAAATCCACGGCGCGGTGCGCATCGGCATCGCACAGCTGCCAGACGTATTCGCTGTGCAGCCGCTCAAGCTCGTCGCTGATATAGATCCGCCGGTAACGGCTGTTTTTGATCCGAGCCCCGGCAGGGTGATCCTGGCGGGGAACGACCTCGACGAACGGTGTGCCGCCACGACCGACGTGCCAGTCGCAATGCCGAGTGGACAGGCACTCACCCAGACGCATGCCAGTCTCGTTCAACGTGGCGAACAGCAGCCGATCGCGCACTGTCCCGACCCAACACCCGGATGCGTCGAGCCGAGCGCGATCATCCAAGATCGCCATGACCTGGTCAGGGCTGAGCACCGGAGTCGGGCGCGACGCGCGATCGCGAACCCGCACCATCGGACTCGCTGCCCCTAAGTGCCGATCCAGGTGCGCCAAGCCGCGCACATAGCCGCTGCGTCGCCGGTGGCCGCCGACCCGATAGAGCCGACCCGCGACCGGCACATCATGCACATCGGCGTGATACCGATAAAACGACAACACCGCGGCGACCCGAAGCCCCACCGTCGACTCAGCGGCCATAGCCGAATCGATACGCGCCGTGGGTAGGCGCACAACCCCAGCGGGATCCCCGCTGCGCAGCATCGTCACAAATGGCATGAACATCGGCAGCGTCACCGTGTCCCAGGCCACGCCGGACGACTCCACGTACCCCCACCAGCGGGCCAGAGAAGTCGCATACGACCGAATCGTGTTCGGTGAAGCGTCGCGGCCGATGCGCATGAACTCCAGGAACTCCTCGACGGGCTCGACCGGAAGGTGATCACTACCGACCACCGTCCAAGTCCGCCCGGAGCCGGTCTCGACTCGCTGCGTCGCCGCCACGCCGAGCAATGCTGCTGACGTCACCGACGTTGTTGCAGAACCCCGGATAGCGACACGCCAACGATCACCACAACGAGCGAACCCGACGTCGACCGACGTTACGGACAGGACTCAGCAGACCCCAGATAGCTCCAAGCTCTTGCGGGCGGGGAAGCGGGCGGCCCGGATGCGGCCTTCCCCGCCGTGGGACTCCCGGGCGGAGACTTCCCGTTGCAGGCAAGCCACCAGGTACTCCTCGTGTGTCCAGGACTCCGCGCGAGCCCGCTCGGCTAGCCTTGCGACGGACTCGCGCAGCGTCGGGGCCTTGAGCGCACGGGTCAAAAATGCGACCTCGGCGGCGAAGTCCCGGCTGGTCTTGGCTGCGGTCTTAGTGCTCATCAGGCCACCCCGCCTTCGCCGGTGCTCACGCCCAGCGCGGTGTCGTAGTCGTCCAGGCAACGGATCTGCACCGGTGGTTCTGGGGCGGGGTGGAGCAGGCTGATCCGGGTGCGCCGCAACGCGTGGGCGGCCGCGATGTGCTCGGGGTCAGAGATCGTCTGATGGGCCGCCCAGATCCGCTCGTGGTCGGCGACGAGCTTGCCCTC
>DASTGF010000158.1:0-6213 GCA_035719255.1 Microlunatus sp.
GGATGAATGGCGCGAGCTGTCCACCTGAACCGGAGCACCCTCGCTCGGGGCGGTCCGGGCTCCGGGACGGTCGCGACGGGGACGCCCCCTCAGGACCGCGGCGGGGCGTCCCGAAGCTCGATCGCGAGCGGATGATGCGGCTCGTAGAGTCCGACCACACTGCCCCCGGGCAGCCGGAGGTGGGTGAGTCGTCCCCACCGCTCCTCCGAGATGTCATCGGTGAGCTCCACGCCCTTGGCTTGCAGGTCACTCATCGTGGCGCGCAGGTCGTCGCACATGAAGTACAGCGACAGTCCGGGCGGCCCGTCGGAGGGGTGGGCTGCGAGCTCCGAGGGCGGCAGCTTGAAGATCAGCCAGCCTGCGCCCGCGTCGACATGGGGATACCCGAGCACGTCGGCGAAGAAGGCGCGATCTGCTTCGGGAGCGCTGCTGAACACGATGATGTGGCTGCCGGTGATCACGCGCCGACCCTACGAGAGCATCCGGGCGAGGAGCCCAGCGCGACGCGAATGAGTGGCCGGCGGGGGCATGCGCCTGGTTGATCGTAACCTGTGCCTGATGGCGGAGGCAGTGCGCTGGTGGGACATGCGGCCGGCACAGAGTAGGCAACCCAAGACCTACACGTGCCCGATCTGCCACGGCTTCCTGCTGGCGATGAATCCCAACACGCTGCTGTTTCCCGAGGGCGCCGTGGGCGCCGCCGTCATGCCCATACCGCCTGCGTGGCGAAACAGCGGGAGGCCGGCACGATACTGACCAGGTCGGAGTGGGAACGGACGTGCCGACCGCGACGATCCGCACGGCGCTCGTGGTGGCGCCGATGGTTCGGATCGCGATACCCGGACCAGCGCGCCGCGAGGTAGCCGCGCACGACCGGTGCCCTGGGCCGCTACCGACTGATCGTTGCCTCGACGTCGATCCGACCGAGCTTGGCGGGGTTGCGGACGGCGTAGATGCGACTGATCCGACCCTCGTCGACCACGAAGCTGATGGCCGTGTCGTAGCCGTCGTCGGTGCCCACGATCCGGGCTCCGACGCCGCCGTTCAACAGCACCGGCACGATCCGGGCCTCCGGGGCGAGCCGGTTGAACGGTCGCAGCAGGTTGGCGACCCTCTTCGCACCCAGCACGGGGTCGACGACGGCCTGGACGACCCCGCCCCCGTCAGCCACGAGCACGACATCAGGTGCGAGGACGTCGAGCAGCCCCTGCAGGTCGCCCCGGGTCACCGCCGCCAGGAACCGCTCGACGACCTCCTGCTGCTCGGCTCGATCGACCTCCATCCGGGGTCGGCGCGCCGCGACGTGTTCCCTCGCTCGATGCCCGATCTGCCGGACCGCCCCCGGCGACTTGCCGACCGTCTCGGCGATCTCGCCGTAGGGCGTGTCGAACACCTCGCGCAGCACGAAGACTGCACGCTCGGTGGGCGTCAGCGTCTCGAGCACGGTGAGCATCGCGAGCGAGACGCTCTCTGCGAGCTCGACGTCGTCGGCTACGTCCGGGGCGGTGAGCAGCGGCTCGGGCAGCCACTCACCGACGTACTCCTCACGCCGCCGGGCGTTCGCGCGCAGCCGGTCGAGGGCCTTGCGGGTCACCATCCGCACCAGGAACGCGCGCGGGTCGCGTACGGCGGCGCGCGCGTCGCCACCGATCGCGTCCCACCGCAGCCAGGTGTCCTGCACGACGTCCTCGGCGTCGGCGGCCGAGCCGAGCATCTCGTAGGCGACGGTGAACAGGAGCCCGCGGTGCGCCAGGAACGGGTCCTCGGTCACGCTCACGCCGACGACACTACGGCGGTCGGCTGCGCGAGCGGCTTGAGGCCGCACGCCGCAGCGAACCCGTCCGACTCGATGCCGAGCGCGACGTTCGGACGTGTGGTGAAGTTGGCGAACGCGACGACCGCGGTGAGCTCGACCAGGGCGGCGTCTCCGAGCTGGGCTCGCAGCGACGCGACCATCTCGTCGGTCACCGTCGGCTCGGTCACGGTCATCGCCTCGGCGTAGGCCAACACCTCACGCTCGAGCGGCGAGAACAGGTCCGACTCGCGCCACCGCGGGATCTCGCGAGCCTTCGCCAGGTCGAGGTTCTTGTTGCGTGCCTCGAAGTAGTTGAAGTCCAGGCACCAGCTGCAACCGACCTGAGCGGCGACCGCCATGTGCGCGAACGACTTGATCTGCTCGTCGCAGGCGTCCCACTTCTGGACCTTGCCGCTGACGCCGGCCATGCCCATGAGCACCTTCCGGTTGTGCCAGTAGACACCGAGCGAGGTCGGGACCTGGCCGAGGCTCTTCTTCGCGAACCGCTTGATCAGCATGCCCTTCAGACCCGTGATCTCGGCAGCAGGGATGCGGGGCGTTGCGGTCATGTCGTCCTCCTGGATGAGTCGGTACGACATCCAGACGACGGCCGGCCGCGACATGTGACACCCGGCGGACGGGGTCTCCGCCCGACGTGGCGGAGGCGTCGCGGATGACAGCCTTCACCGGCGCGAACCGGGCAGCGCCCGCACCACTTCCGTCGTCATGCTGCCGCGGCTAGCCTGCCGAACAGGGAGTGTGCGGGCTTCCCGGGCCGAGCGCCGGCGGCTGGTCACCACCCGGCCGGCCCGGAGCAGAAGGAGGAACCGGATCATGAACACGCCTCCGGTGGTCTCTCCGCAGGAATGGCAGCAGGCCTGGGAGCGGCTTCTGGTCAAGGAGAAGGAGCTCACCCGGGCGCGCGACGCGATGGCCGCCGAACGGCGCCGCATGCCGTGGATGGCCGTCGAGAAGACCTACCACTTCCTGGGGCCCAACGGACCGGCCGGCCTCGTCGACCTGTTCGAGGGGCGGCGCCAGCTGATCGTCTACCGCGCGTTCTTCGCACCGGACATCACCACCTTCGCCGCGGGCGGGTCCTACCCCGACCGTGCCTGCGTCGGGTGCTCTCTCGTAGCGGACCAGGTCGCGCATCCCGCTCACCTGAACGCACGCGACACCACGTTGGTCTTCGTCTCTCGCGCCCCGCAGGCGGACATCGAGCATCTGAAGGCGCGCAACGGCTGGGAGCTGATCCCGTGGTACACGCTGACCGACAGCTTCGACGCCGACTTCGGAGTGAACGACTGGCACGGCACCAACGCGTTCGTCCGCGACGACGACCGGGTGTTCCGCACCTACTTCGTCAACAACCGCGGCGACGAGGCGATGGGGAGCACGTGGAGCTACCTCGACATCACCGCGCTCGGTCGGCAGGAAGAGGGGGAGGACTCACCGGAGGGCTACCCCCAGACCCCGCCGTACCAGTGGTGGAACTATCACGACGGGTACGGGCACGACGCCTGACGCGCACCCCCGGCTTGCTCGCGGCCCAGGGCGCCGGCGGCGTTCGCCGGAACCGGTCACGAGGACATGACCTTGCGGGGTGACGGCCGGAACCGGTCGCCGTCCTTGACTGTGTCCTGGGGATGCAGCTGCGGAAGGTGAGCGGGTAAAGACCCTGGGCAGCGCCGACCCTCCACCATCCGAGCCCGACGGATCACTGAGATCTACCAGGCCCACGAGGCCGGAGTCGCCGTCCCGGAGTCGGACTGGCGGGCCACACCGAGTTCAACGCATACTCGTCCAGGACGTAGGTGGCCAGGCCCGCTACGGCGCCTCCCAGCCGGTGGAGGACGCTTCGAGCGGTTGCCCCTCGGCATCGCAAGTGGTCACGTCGTAGACCCACCTGTGTCGGCCGTTGGCGCAGATGCCCATGTAGTCGGCTGTGCTGCAGACGGAGAACTCGTCCCCGTCGTTGCCGATGACCGTGGCCGCGAACCGGTTGTTGCCCACGACGCCCGTGCATGGGGCCTGCAACGCGAGAGCCCGGGGTTCGTGTCAGGGGCTGGATGTCTCTTGCCTGATCCGGCGGGCGCTCATGCGCAACTGCGTGACCCGCGCCACCCCGGCGATGGCCACCACGACGCCGCCCGCTACCGCGGCGATCAACAGGGCCATCCCCAGGGGGATGGTGCCAGACATGCCAAGGAATCGGACGTTGACCTTCGTCGAGTTCTGAAGGATGAAGACGATGAGCAGGATCAACAGCACGAGCGCGACGCCGGTGGCCGCCCAGGCGGCACTGACCCGAGTGACTCGTGGGGCGCGGCGCGAAGGCGAGGAACCTGCCTCCGATGTGGTTGTCTCGGTTGGTCCGTCGCCGGCCGGCGAGGAGGAAGGTTCCGTGGTCATGACCGCAACCATCCTCGCGTGTGTGGTGAACCGCCAGACGGGCAATTCTCGGCATGCGTCAACCGTCATTCCGTAAAGCGCGGCAGAGTCGACGGTTGCCTCACATCGGCTTCAGCGAGCACGGACAGCGACACCGAGCGGACTTGCCCGCCATCCGATCAGCGGTACTGACCGCTCGTATCTGTCTCGGCGGCACCCCCCGCGCCCTCGGCGTTGAGCACAACCGCCGCGGCAACGTGCCGCCATGCCACCACCAACGTCGTCGGCTCACCGCTGCCGGGATCGAGCACAGCCAGATGGCCCGTCTCGTCTCGGCCGACCCGACCTATCTCGTGCTCCACCGCGGAGAGAGCACCCTCCGCGACCTGCCAGCGCTGGGTCCAGCCCACTCCGTAGAGCATCACGTATCCCACTGACCGCCTCCAATCCCAGCCGGCTTGGGTCACAGACTGGGGCTCTCGTTGTCCCAGCGGTCCCAGTCGACAGCGCCATCGGGCGTCACCGTGCCCGGCTGAGTCACCGCCCGCAGACGCTGTTCAGCCTCGGCAGCAGGCGTCTCGCTGGGGATCACGAGCAGTTTGAGCTGCTGCCCGGAGGCCATGGTGAGGATCATCAGGTGGGTGTCGTCGCTGGGAAACGAGCCGACCTTCACTTGGCCTCGCGCGGCCCGGATCGTTCGGACGCCATGTCCGTCGTGACTTGAGTTGTCCCAGTCGGGACGTGAGAACACTAGGCGGCTGATCCGACCGCTCGCCGAGGGGAAGTGATCAACCAAGTCAGCGGCCTCCCGCTGAAGGTCACGCGACCGCGGCCACCACGCACCATCGACTCGACCAGGCGCTGCCGAGTCGGAAAGCTGGAGCCGCAAACCCTCGCTCGTCGTGGCTGCGCTCGAAGGAACCTCATTCGACGACGTCGACATGACGCCCGCCTCTCGCTTCTGCCCTGGGAGCTCGAAGAGCGCCGCGCGGCAGAGTGGTTACCTGCAACACTACAGAGCACCCCCATGCCAGGTCTTGGTGCGCTGGAGCGACGCGACCGCAATCGGCATGAGCGAGCAGCGGACAGCAGCATGAGCGGGCGCTACTCCCCCCGTGCGCCTGGCCGGATCAGGAGTGCAGGGTCGACGGTGCGCAGAGTATCGGGCTTGAAGCCGTGCTCGACTGCCCAGAGCACTGCTTGGGTGCGTGAGGTGACGCCGATCTTTCGATACGCGGAACGGATGTAGGACTTCACCGAGTTCATACCGATGAAGGCCCGTGCCGCAACCTCCTGGTTGCTCAGACCCTGGGTGATCAGGGCCAACATCTCCGCCTCGCGCGAACTCAGCCCGGCGGAGCGTCCGGGCCAGTCACCCTCTCCGCCCACACTGGTCTCGTGATCGCCGGTGAGAACGACGATCTCACCCTCCATGACACGCTCCAGGGCCTTGACGATCTCCGGTCCCGCGAGCACCTTCGAGAGATATCCTCGGGCACCCGCGGCCAGGGCTTGGTCGATCAGTTGGTGTTTCAGGTTCCAGCTGTAGATGACCACCTTGGCGTCACTGTCGCGGACGAAGTCCTCCAAGTCGATCCCCTCGCCCTGGATCTGGCCGAAGGTGTCAAAGAGCACGATGTCGACGTCGGTCACCACGGGCGTTGTCGCCCCGGTCTCGACCACGTCGATGCGTTCGGCTTCCAAGAAGGCAGCGACTCCCGCGACCACGACGGCGTAATCGTCCACGATCGCCAACCGCAGCGGGCGCGCGGTCCCTTCTTCCATGCAACGCAGACTAGGCCACGATCACCAGTAGCCCGGACCGTCGGGCGGGGGGAGATCGGCCTGAGTGGTCGCGTCGCCGACTACCCCGTGCCCATGCGACAGACCCGGACGACCGGCGACGCCAGTTCGTCCGGCGCGGACTCCGCGTAGAACCTCTCAGGGCCTCGGACGGCGGGTGCGGCGACCGCAGCGCCGACCGGCTCAGGACCTGCGGGCGCGGCGAAAGAGGAATACCGCCA
>DASTGF010000159.1:0-28873 GCA_035719255.1 Microlunatus sp.
AGCTCCGCCAGTGTTCGGTGGCCGGCGTTCCGCCGGGCCGCAGCGCGGGCCGGAGTCCGGGCGGTGTACGCGTTTCCGCTGCGCTTTCGCGCGGTCCGCATCGGTACGCTGCTGCTGTACCGGACGGCGCCCGGCCGGCTCGACTCGGACGCCCTGCGACAAGCGCGTCGCGTCGCGGATGCGATCGGCGCTGCCGTTGTGACTCAGAACGCGACGTCCGGCGAGGACCACGACTCGTAGTCGGCCCCCGAGGCGACCTCTTCCGCAACCTGTCAGGTCGTCGGTGGGTCCGAACCCGCTCACCGCCTGACAAGTCCGCCGGGGTGCGACGAGCGCTGGTGCGGGCTGGGACCAAGGTCTCTGTCGGCGTACGCTTCCCCGCCCTACCGTGGGATGGAGAGCGTGATGACCGCGCGATGTCGCCGCACTTGCCGTAGCCACCATCAGGTGTCGACCGAGCCGGACTCTCGACCGGATGCCCGTCGACCCTCGCCGGCCGACCGCCGCGATCGCCACCACTCCCCGACTCGTACGGGCCACCGGACCAACGGCCTCGGCGCCCGAACCGCTCTCAGAAGGAGGAACGGTGTTCACAGATCGCATCGACGCGGGCCGGCAGCTCGCCGCCCGACTCGGTTCCTACGCCGGCGAGGACGTCGTCGTCGTCGGTCTGCCCCGCGGTGGCGTCCCAGTGGCGGCGGAAGTGGCCGCAGCCCTGAATGCGCCGCTGGACGTCATCGTCGTCCGCAAGCTCGGGCTGCCGTTCCAGCCGGAGTTGGCCATGGGCGCCATCGGCGAGGACGGCGTCCGCGTGCTGGACCAGAGCGTGCTGCGGTTGGGCCGGGTGACGGCGCCCGAGCTCCGAGCGGTGGAGCGGCGCGAGACCGCCCAGCTCGAGCGACGAGTGAGCCGGCTTCGCCGCGGGCGGGATCGGGTCGACCTGCGGGGCCGTACGGTGATCGTGGTCGATGACGGGATCGCCACCGGGTCGACCGCTCGGGCCGCATGCGCGGTCGCCCGGCACCTGGGTGCGCGCCGCATCGTGCTGGCCGCCCCGGTCGCACCGCCTCGAGTCGCCGAGACCGTTCCGGAGGCAGACGAGGTGGTGACGGTGGCGACGCCGACCGACTTCGTCGCGGTCGGATGCCACTATGAGGACTTCGACCCGACGACCGACGAGGAGGTCTCGGTTGCGCTCGACGAGGCGACCCGTCGAATGGCCGCAGCCCATGCCTCGACCCCCGTCTCCGATCCGGATCTGGACGTCACGGTGCCGGTGAACGACGTCGTGCTCGAGGGACACATGCACGTGCCGGCACCCGGTGCGCCGATGGTGGTCTTCGCCCACGGCAGCGGCAGCAGTCGGCACAGCCCGCGCAACCGCTACGTCGCCAAAGTGCTCAACGACGCCGGGATCGGCACCCTGCTGATCGACCTGCTCGGCGAGTCCGAAGAGGCCGACCGCGCGCGGGTGTTCGACATCCCGCTGCTCGCCGGTCGGCTCGGCTCCTGCGTCCGGTGGCTGGTCGAGCGCCCCGACACGGCGATGAGCCCGATCGGGCTGTTCGGGGCGAGCACAGGGGCCGCCGCAGCCCTGTACGCGACGTCGGATCTCGGGTCCTTGGTGTCCGCGGTGGTCTCCCGCGGCGGCCGGCCGGATCTCGCCGGTGCGCGCCTGGGTCAGGTCGGGGTGCCCACCCTGCTCATCGTGGGCGGGGCCGACAGCGAGGTCCTGGCGCTGAACCGTCGATCGCAGGCCGCGCTCGCCGGGGTGAGCGAGCTCGCCGTCGTCCCGGGTGCCGGTCACCTGTTCGAGGAGCCGGGTGCGCTGGCAACCGTGGCTCGCCTCGCCCGCGACTGGTTCGTCCGCTATCTGCAGGTCCCGGCGGTGGAACGCCCGCAGGTGCACGCGTTATGACCACTGTCACCGCTGGTGAGCTGATCCAGCAGATGCGGGCACTGGCCCGACCGCTGACCACTGAGCGGGATCTCGCCGAGCTCGCAGCATCGATCTCCGCGGCCAGGTTCGTGGCGCTCGGGGAGGCCTCGCACGGAACCGCGGAGTACTACCACTGGCGGGCCGAGTTGAGCCGCCGGCTGATCGAAACCGGAGACTTCAGCTGGATCGGGGTCGAGGGTGACTGGCCGGACTGCTGGCGGATCGATCGGTGGGTCCGCGGGGTCGAGGACCAGCAGCTGGATGCACGGGAAGTCCTGGCCGGGTTCGAACGCTGGCCCACCTGGATGTGGGCCAATACCGAGGTCGCCGACTTCCTGGACTGGCTCCACGACGTCAATCGCGCGCGGGCGGCGGCCGACCGGGTGGGCTTCTACGGACTGGACGTGTACTCGTTGTGGGACTCGTTGCGCCGCGTGATGGGCTGGCTTCGGGACCATGCGCCGGAGGCGCTGGCCGATGCGGATCGGGCCTGGCGCTGCTTCCAGCCGTACGACGAGGATCCCCAGCGGTACGCCTGGAGCACCCGGCTGGTCCCGACCAGCTGCGAGCCCGATGTCGTACGCATGCTGGTCGAGGTCCGACGCAGCGCGCAGGATCGGACGGACGAGGAGGCGTTCGACGCGCTCCAGAACGCCGCGACCGCCGCCGGCGCCGAGCAGTACTACCGGACCATGGTGCGTGGAGGTCCCGAGTCGTGGAACATCCGCGACCGGCACATGGCCGACACCGTCGACCGGCTGGCGAGTCACCGGGGGCGCGGGTCTCGAGGCCTGATCTGGGAGCACAACACCCACGTCGGTGACGCGCGAGCCACCGACATGGCTCGGCGCGGCATGGTCAACGTCGGTCAGCTCCTTCGCGAGCGGCATGGAGCCGGGCGGGTCGCTCTGGTCGGGTTCGCCGGGCACCGGGGCTCGGTGTTGGCTGCCGCCGGTTGGGGCGAGACCGAGGAGGTGATGCCGGTCCCGGCCGCCCGCGAGGGAAGCCACGAGGATCTGCTGCACCGGGCGCTCGGTCGGCCGGCGGTGCTGGTGTTCGGCTCCGAACGCCGGACCGCCTGGCTCCAGTCCACCCTCGGGCACCGCGCCATCGGCGTGGTGTACGAACCGGCGCGCGAGTTGGGCAACTACGTACCGACGCGGATGGGTGCGCGGTACGACGCACTGGTCTGGTTCGAGCAGACCGAGGCCCTCCGCCCGTTGCATCACGAGCGCCGACCGGTCGAGCCCGAGCTGGAGACTGAGCCGAGCGGATTCTGAGTCGCGGGCTGCGTCGCCGCTTGGTCGTCCGCCTGCAGGTCAGGGATGGTGTGAAGGCGACGCGAGGACGTCGACGCACCGTCGATCGGGTCGTCCAGCGGTTCGATCAGGTCGACGCTGGTGGCCAGCGAGCCGGACCGGCGCACCGGAGTGCCCGCCCGGCGCTGCTCGCGCAGGGCGACGGTCTGGTCCGTCCCGTTGCGGACCGGACCGCGGCTCGCTGACCGGACGCCGGCTTCTCGCCCATCACGACCCCGCGCGCACGTCCGCCGTGGGGCACGGGAAGGTTGTGCCAACCGTCCCCTACGGAGAAGGAGCATCCGGTGACCGATTCGCCGCTCTACCTGGTGGTGACCATCTACCCCAAGCCCGATCGGCTGGTGGATGCCACGGCGCAACTGCAGCAGATGGCCGCCAACGCGATGACCGAGCCTGGATGTGTGTACCAGACCCTGGTGGAGTCGGCCGACGAGCCGGGCTGCCTCACCATGCTGGAGAAGTTCGTCTCGCGCGCAGCCTGGGACGAGCACATGGAGACCGAGCACAACAAGTCCGGCAACGAGCTCCTCGAGCCGATGCTTGGCCAGCCATCGGTGCTCCGGCTGTATACCGAGGTGCCGCGCTGACCGCCCCGGCCCGCTGACCGCCCCGGCCCGCTGACCGCCCCGGTCCGCTGACCGCCCCGGTCCGCTGACCGCCCCGGTCCGCTGACCACCTCCCCGCTGACCGGCCCGATGCGCTGATCAGCGCTCCGCCGATGCCCGGTCGCTGGCCGAATCGCCACCCCGACCGCATCCCGGGAGCTCTCGTCAGCGCCCGGCTCCGCGACCCGTGCTGCGGGCTGACCGCCTCGCCCCGCTGACCGCCTCGCCCCGTCCCGTTGACAGGGCAGTCCCGCTGACCCCCCTTCCGCCCGGCTGCCCGGCGCGATCCGCTGATCAGCGCTCCGCCGATGCTCGGTCCCTGGCCGAATCGCCACCACGACAGCATCCCGGGAGCCTCGTCAGCGACCCGTGCTGCCTGCTGACCGTCTCGCCCGGTCCCGCTGACGGCCCAGTCCCGCTGACCAGCGCTCCCGCGATGCCCGATCCAGGGCCCTCACGTCATCCGGACCCAATCCCTGGAGCGCTGGTCAGCGCCTCGGCCAGACCCCGCGGCGCCAGGGGCAGCACCCGATTGTTCGCCGGGCGTTGTCGCTGTCAACAGCGGCTGAAAATTGACCCTGCGCTGGAATCCGCGCGAAGCCCGGGGGTCAGTCTTCACGCGTCGCCGGCAGCCGCCCATCCACTCCACTTCGCGAGTCTGCGCTCCGCAGACGGGTCTGCCCATTCGACGATGGGGCCGCAGACCCAGGGACGGGAGCAGATCCAGGACCCGAGGGGCTGCGGGCTGGCGATGTCGAGCGCCCCGAGCCGGCTCAGGCACCGGGGCGTCGACTCGGGCACCTCCTGCAGACGATGCCGGAGTCGACCAGCCGGTGCCTCGGCGGTACACGATGGGAGGCATCACCAGCCCTGCCGCTGATCAGCGCTCCGCCGATGCTCGGTCGCTGGCCGAGTCGACGCCACCCCGACCGCATGCCGGAGTCGACCAGCCGGTGCCGCGGCGGTACACACGATGGGAGGCATCACCAGCCCTGGCGCTGACCAGCGCTCCCGCGATGCCCGATTCACGCCACAAGGGCGCGCCACACCTCAACGCGGGAGCGCTCATCAGCGCCGCACGCAGCTCGATGGTTGAGTGGGCGCGATCGTTCAGTGGGCGCGATCGTTCAGTGGGCGCGATGGTTCAGCGGTCGCGATCGTTCAGCGGGCGCGACGGTTCAGCGGGCGCGACGGTTCAGTGGGCGCGCTGGGCGAGGTAGTAGCGGATCAAGGCCTGCGTGGAGGCGTCCTGGGCGGCCAGGGCATCCTCGTCGCCGCCGACGGCGGGGGCGATCTGCTGGGCCAGTTGCTTGCCGAGTTCGACGCCCCACTGGTCGAAGCTGTCGATGCCCCAGACGATGCCTTGGGTGAAGGTGATGTGCTCATACAGCGCGATCAGCTGGCCGACCACCGAGGGGGTCAGTGCGGGAGCCATGATCGACGTCGTGGGGCGGTTGCCCGAGAACACCCGGGCCGGCACGATCGGCTCCGGAGTGCCCTCCGCCCGGACCTCGTCCGCGGTCTTGCCGAACGCCAGCGCCTTGGTCTGGGCGAAGAAGTTCGCCAGGAACAACTCGTGGACGTCGGCGTCACCGTCCTGCAGCGGATGTGCCGGGTTGGCGACGGCGATGAAATCGGCCGGGATCAGCTGGGTCCCCTGGTGGATCAGCTGGTAGAAGGCGTGCTGGCCGTTCGTCCCGGGCTCACCCCAGAAGACCTCGCCGGTCGCCGTGGTCACCGGGGAACCGTCCCAGCGCACGCTCTTGCCGTTGGACTCCATGGTCAGCTGCTGCAGGTAGGCAGCGAAACGGTGCAGATATTGCGCATACGGGAGCACCGCGTGGGTCCGGGCGTCGAAGAAGTTGACGTACCAGACGTTGAGCAGCCCCATCAGTGCCGGCACGTTCTCGGCCAGCGGGGTGTCGAGGAAGTGCTGGTCGATCGCGTGGAAGCCGGCGAGGAAGTCGGCGAAGTTGTCCGGCCCGATCGCGACCGCGACGCTGGTGCCGATCGCGGAGTCGACCGAGTACCGCCCGCCGACCCAGTCCCAGAAGCCGAACGCGTTCTCGGGGTCGATGCCGAAGGCGGCCACCTTGTCCAGGGCGGTCGACACCGCGACGAAGTGCTTCGCCACCGCGGCCCGGCCCGCATCCTCGCCCTCCAAGATGGCCCCCGCGTCGCGCAGGCCGCGCAGCAGCCAGTCGCGGGCCATCCGGGCGTTGGTCAGCGTCTCCAGCGTGGTGAACGTCTTTGACGCGACGATGAACAGCGTGGTGGCCGGGTTCAGGTCCTTGGTCTTCTCGGCCACGTCGGTCGGGTCGATGTTGGAGACGAATCGCACCTCCAGCCCCGGCTTGACGTACGGCTTGAGCGCCTCGTACACCATCACCGGGCCGAGGTCGGAGCCGCCGATGCCGATGTTGACCACCGTCTCGATCGTCGCGCCGGTGACTCCGGTCCACTCGCCGCTGCGCACCTTGTCGGCGAACGCGTACACCTTGGTCAGCACGTCGTGCACCTCGGCGACGACCTCGACGCCGTCCACCTCCAGCGTCGTGCCGCGGGGCTTGCGCAGCGCGGTGTGCAGGACCGCCCGGTTCTCGGTCACGTTGATGTGCTGCCCCGAGAACATCGCCGCGCGCCGCTCCGGCAGCTCAACCTGCTCCGCCAGCCGGACCAGCGCCGCCAGGACGTCGCTCGTCAGCAGGTTCTTCGACAGGTCCACGTGCAGGTCCCCGGCGGTGAAGCTGAGCTTCTCCACCCGGTCGGGCTCGGCGGCGAACCAGCCACGCAGGTCAGGGCGGAGCGCGGCGTACAGCGCGGTCAGCTCGGCCCAGGCCGGAGTCGTCGTCGGGTCCACGGGATCGGTCATGTCCATCTCCTGGGTGGCATCGGGTGTATCCGTCCGGCAGCCTACTGATCACCGTCGGAGCCGGTCCGGCAACCTCGATCAGCGGCCTGGCAGCGGCCCTCCGTCGTAAGATCCGCCCACCATGAACGACGCCGGCGAAGCGCCGCCCCCGCGGATGCGGTGGCGGAGCCTGCGCCACGCCGAAACCGACGGCCGGTTCGACCCGGAGGCGATGCTGAGAGTCGGCTGGGCGGACGCGCTGGGGCTGCTGGTCCTCCGCCTGTCGCGGTCGCTGGGCCTGCTGCTGCTCGTCATCGGGATGATCGTCGGCTTCGCCACTGGCGCGCTCACCGCGCAGACGATCGACGAGCTGCGATCCCCCGTTGCCTTCCTTCACGCCCTGGTGACGCCGCTCGCCCTGTTCGTCATCGGTCTGGCCGTACGCGCGGTGGTGGGCTTCGTGGCGTTGGGTCTGGCCTTCGGCGTGGCCGACTCGCACTACCTTCCGGTGGCCCGGCGCAACCGGCGGATCCGGGGCTGGAGCGATCGGGTCCAGCTGTGCCGGGCCTACCGGGCGTTGCGCTGGACCTGGGCCGTTCGCGACGCCGCCGTTCGCCGCACTGAACGTATGGGGTGGACGATCGCCGTCGCCGAACAGCTGGCCCGGGTCCTGACCTGGGTCGCGGCGCTGAGCGGCCCCGTGCTGTTGGCCTACGTGCTGAGGTGAGCTCGCTCGCCGTGGGACGGCAGCACCGGTCCGGTTCCCGGCCGGATGGCGTAGTCCCGCGCTGGGCGGCTGGACAGCGCCAGCAGCACCAGGATGCTGATGGCGACCGTGATCAGGTTGGTGCGCAGACTGATCGGCTCGGTCCCGCTGGCGTTCTGGACGAACGCGATGACGATGGCGGCGCTGCTGTAGATCATCAGGAGCATGCGCGCCCAGTTGTAGCCGCGCAGCACGCCGATCCCGAACACGACGTCGATCATCGCGCCGAGCAGCAGCAGGATGCCGATGACCACCAGCCCGACCTCGGCGTCCCCGGGGGTGAGGCCCAGACCCGTGTCGATCTCGACCTGCGCTTCGGGGATCTGGCTGGCGGCGATCACGACGGCGGCGAGCGCCAGGAAGAGGGCGGCCCGGCCGAAGGCGACCAGGGCGCCGAAGACGATCTGCGCGGGCCGCTTGTCGCGACTGTCGGTCTGCCGGGCCGGCTCGAGTTCGGCCGGCGCACGGACTGCGCTCAGGTCGAGGATCGGCAGGTCGCCGTCGGTCTGGATCAGGTCACCGCCACCGTTGCGGGAGTGGTAGCCCGTGGAGAAATCCTCGATCACTCGTAGCTCGACCCCGGGCTCGGCCTGCCGTACCGTCGAGACGATGTAGTCGCGCTCGATGTCGGTGTCGGCCTCGATCTTGTGGGTGATCTGCAGGGTGAACAGCGACAACCCGACGCTGCGGTCGTAGGTCCCCGCGGCCAGCCAGTCGACCCGATATCCGCCGGGAAGGAGCCAGCCCTCAGGGCAGCGCCAGAACCGGACATGGTGTCGCTGGGAGGTGCTGCCGCCGACCTCCTGCTGATAGGCGAAATCCTGCTGCCGGTCGAACAGCAGCAGAGGACTCACCGGCGCGTTGGGGTAGCTGCGGCGGCGCAGCGTCGAGCCGACCATCTTGCGGCTGCTGGCCAGCGAGAGGTCGTCGGCTCGTGTCCAACCGGCTGCCCGCATGACCTGGTGGATCTGCGCCTCGGTGCCCATCAGCGCTATGTTGACCGGGTCGCCGAGCAGACCGTCGCTGGTCCGGGTCCGGCCGATGAAGTAACCCGGCACGTACAGCCGGGTGAGGATGCGGTGCAGCCGAGGCAGCACCAGGTAGGTGAAGACCACCCAGAAGACCACGAGGATCAGCATCGGCCAGCCAGGTCGGACGCCCTCGCGCAGCAGCAGATAGGCCAGCCAGAGGGCGGACAGACCGGCGAAGGCGAACAGCAGTCCGTCCAGTCTCTCCGTGACCGACCACCAGTGTCCTCGCGCCCTCTGCTTGTGCGGCATGCGCCTAGTGTGGGCCAGGCCTGAACCATTCGGCATGCGGTGTAGCCGTTCGTTGGCCGTTCGTGGGCCGTTCGTTGCCGTCCGGAGCCGGCGGGTCGGATCGGCGAGCTCAACGGTGCTGGGCGGCTAGGGTCGAGCCGTCCCACACGGCCGGGCCGATAGCTTTGCGGTATGGATCCGCGGCTGGCGAGGGCGCGCCCGAGCGCCGAGCGTCCCTACGCGGCGGGCGACTCGGAGTTCCGTTCCGACCTGGAGCGGATCCGGTTCGCCCAGTCGTACTCGCGGCTCGCCGAGGTCACCCAGGTGGTGACCTCTGGTGCCACCTCGGGCGTGGTGCACAACCGGTTGACCCACACCATCAAGGTCACCGCCGTCGCGCGGGCGATCGCCGTCCGCCTGCTGCGGACGGAGGATCGGGATCTGCTGCGTTCGCTGGGCGGGCTGGACCACGTCGTGGTGCAGGCTGCGGCCGGCGCCCACGATCTCGGGCATCCACCGTTCGGCCACCTCGGCGAACGGGCGCTGGACCGGCTGGCTCGAACCCGGTTCGGACTCGCCGACGGCTTCGAGGGCAACGCGCAGACCTTCCGCATCCTCACCGAGCTCGAGGTCCATGGCCCGAGCGACGAGGGTCTCAACCTGACCGCGGCGGTCCGGGCGGCGGTGCTGAAGTACCCGTGGGCGCGAAGTCACGTACCCGAACCGCACCCGACGAGCTGGACCGTCCCGCCGCGCGGCGCCGGTCACGGCCGGGAGGGGACCGGCGCGGCCAAGTTCTCGGCGTACCTGGTGGACGTGACCGAGATGCTGGAGGTGCTGACCGCGTTTCCGGATCTTCCGCCGGGCCGGCAGACCCTGGAGTGCGCGGTGATGGACCTGGCGGACGACATCGCGTATTCGCTGCACGACGTGGAGGACGCCCACCGCTCGGGAGTGTTGCAGTTCTCGCCGGTATCGAGCGAGTTCCGGTCCTGGCTGGTCGACCGCGACCGGTTCTCGCTGATGGATCCGCGCGACCTCGCCCGAGCCGACCGCCAGCCCGGCGCCGGTCTGGAGCGGCTGCGACGACGGTTGCTGACCCGCGACGACTGGATGTTCGACGAGGACACCTACGCCACCGCGGTCACCACGGTCGGCGAGGAGTTCGTGGACGGCGTGCTGGCCAGCCCGTACGACGGGTCGATGGCGGCCGACCGGGCGATCTCGGGATTCGTGTCCCGCTGGATCGACCACCTGATCGGATCGGTTCAGATCACCCCCGATCCGCCGATGCGATCCGCGTACGCCGCGATGGACACCCGCGCCTGGCACGAGGTGCAGGTGCTGAAGTTCGTGAATGCCTACTTCATCCTGGAGCGACCGGACCTCGCGATGTTCCAGCGCGGTCAGGAGCAGACCATCGAGCAGCTAGTGGTGGGATTCGACGAGTGGCTGTCGGACCGGTTCGACTCCGCCCGCGCGCCGCGTCGGCTGGTGGATCTGGTGAACGCGGCGACCTTCGGCTACCACCGGATCGCGGAGACTCACCCCGAATGGCTGAACGGGAGGGTGTCGGACACCCAGCTGGCGCGGATGGGGCGCGGGCGTGGGACGATCGATTTCGTCAGTAGCCTGACCGACGCGCAAGCGGTCGCCTTCGCCGCGCGGCTGGGCGGAGCGAGCGGAGTGCTGTGGACGAACGGGGCGCTGTGACATCGCCGACGGACTGCTGCCGGCTGCATCCGGGCGCCGAACCCGCCGAGAACCGACTCACATGAGTGATGCACCGACGACCGCCGACCGGGTCCGTTCCGTCGCCGTGGCGGCGGCCGCGCTGACCCAGATCGCCGCGGCCCCTCTGACCCCGCTGCTGCTCGGACCGGCCGCCGAGACCGGCAGCATCTCCGACGCGAACCAGACCGCCGCGACACCGGCGGGCTATGCCTTCAGTATCTGGGGCCTGATCTATCTGAGTTGTCTGGTGCTCGCCGTGTATCAACTCATCGGGTCACACCCGGCGAGCGAGGCCAATCGGCGTACGGGCTGGTGGCTGGTGGCGGCCTTCCTGTGCAGCACAGTCTGGGTGCCCGTCTTCGGCGCCGGGCTGATCTGGCTGGCCCAGCTGATCATCTTCGGGCTGGTGGCCGCGCTGGTCACCGCGCTGGCCCGGCTCACCCGACTCGGCGCCGCCCCAACCACCGCCGAGCGGTGGTGTCTGCGGATCCCGATCGGGATCTATCTCGGGTGGGCGATCTGCGCCTCCGCCGCCGGTCTGGGCCTGACGCTGCGCTGGTTCGGGCTGGGCGAGACCGGACCGGTGCCGATCGGGGTCGCGCTGGTCCTCGTGGTCCTGGCCATCGCCGCGTGCTTGCTCGTCGTACTCCGCCTGGACGCCCTGGCCGGCTTCGCCTTCACGGCGTGCTGGGCTCTGGTGGCCGTGGCGATCGGCACGTTCGCGCCGGCCGTCCGGATCACCGCGCTCGTCGGCGTCGTCGCCGTGGCCGCCGTGCTGGTGGTGCGGACCGCTCACAGCAGTCGCAAGGACGTCATCCTGCTCGGCTGAGGCCTGTCCGTTCGCCGGGCCGCTACAGGGTGGGTGCTGCCCGGTCGGCCTCCCCGCTCGGGCCGGACCTCCACTGAAACCGGTCCGCGGAAAGTGTGAACGGACGACATGTTCCACCGGCGTGTCGCCGTCGTGTGCGCACAGTTCGCGGGGGCGGGGTCGGGGGCGGGGGTTGGGGCGCACCGGGATAGTGGTGTGGTGGATGTGTTCGGGGAGATCTGGGATCGGGCGACCTCGGTTCAGCAGGAGCCGGGCGCCGGGGTGATCCTGGCCTGCGCGCTGCTCGCCCTGGTGCTCGTGGGGACACCCACCACCTGGCGGGCTGTGCGCCACCTGGTCACAATCACCCACGAGGGCGCCCACGGAGTCGCGGCGCTGCTGACCGGCCGCCGCCTGCACGGCATCAGGCTGCATGCCGACACATCCGGACTGACCGTGTCCAGCGGCCGATCCCGCGGACCGGGCATGATCGTCACCCTGGCCGCCGGCTATCTCGGGCCGGCGCTGGTGGGACTGGGCGCCGCGGCGCTGCTGCTCTCCGGGTACGCGCTCGGGGTGCTCTGGGCCTTCGTCGTCTTGCTGGCGCTTCTGCTGCTCCAGATCCGCAACCTGTACGGCCTCGCGGTGGTTGTCGGCTGCGGTGGGGCCCTCGTCGTCCTGAGTTGGTACCTGCCACCGAGCGCTCAGTCGGTCCTCGCGTACGTCCTCACCTGGCTGCTCCTCGTCGCGGCACCCAAGCCGGTGCTCGAACTCGCCCGGCAGCGCCGGCGCGGCCAGGCACGGACATCCGATGCCGACCAGCTGGCGCTGCTGACCCGCTGGCCAGGCTGGGCGTGGGTCGCGGTATTCCTGGTGGCGAACCTTGCAGGACTCGTCGTCGCGGTGACCTGGCTGCTCCCGGATATGGCGGAGGCCGCCGGCACGTGGCTCGGCGGCCTCGGTATCGACTGACGGCCGCACACCACCACCGGCCGGGCGGTGGCCCGGTCGAGTCAGTGGTCAGCGTCGTTCAGTGGGCTGACTCAGCGCGGGGCCGATTCAGCGCGGGGCCGATTCAGCGCGCAACGGAGGACTGACGCTGCGCCACCATGATCAACTCATCGCGCATCGCGGGGCTCGGCGCATTGGCGATCGCACGCTCGATGGCGCGGCGGTTGCGAGCGGTACGACGGTGATCGCGGAAGGACTCCGCCAGGCGGGACATTGTGGTGCTCCTCACTAGTACTTCGATATCAAACGCTTCGATTTCGAATCTATTCTAGCGAACGCAGCACCGCCGGGATCCATTCCCGGGATATGAGGTTGCTTACATCGGGGTCAGGTGGCCGGACTGGCGACGCGCTCTGGTAGGCCGGTCAAGCGGCCTGGCCATAGCGGCGGGTGGAGATGACCACACCGGCGCGCTCGAGATCGGCCTCGACCCGCAAGCGCTCGATGTCGCGCTCCAGTCCCGAGGTCTCCTCGTCAAGCTCGTGCTCGATCCCGAGCATCGCGCAGGCCTGGATGAGGATGCGGTCGTAGGCGAGCCGATTGCCGATCTGGTGAGCCGCCGAGCGATGCTCATCCGATGCGATGGCGGCGCGCAGTCGTCGCAGATCAGCGGCCAACTGCTCGATGGGCAGGCCGGTCTGCTGGCGCATCGCCTTGAGGTTACGGCGATGCTCGGCGGCGACGCGACGGTTGGTCCGCCAGTTGCGGATCGTGCCATCCCAGCGGCCTGCGAGCAGATCGAAGACCGTGAGGATGCCCAGCGGCGCCAGCACGACCAGCGACAAGGCGACGATCCCCATCGCCAACTGCGCCGCATCCACCATGCCAAAACCCTAAGTCGGGCACTCGGCCCACACAAGGGCAAGCGAGGGTCGCGAAGATTAGCACGATCTCACCCGCAGTGGACGCAACCTCGGCTCCCGGGGAGCCGAGGTCGTGGTCGCGTCCCCGCGGGAGCGGAGATCAGCTCGCGGAGCTGCCGTAGACGGTGACGTGGACGTGGTCGTAGTGGTTGGCCGTCGCCGAGCCGCGATCAGGCATGCTCCGCCAGCCCTCGCCGCTGCGCTGCACGGTCCAGATCTGTTGGGAGTAGATGACTTCGCTGACACCGAGCCGTTTGGCGTTCGCCCGCAGCCAGTGAGCCATCTCCCAGCCCACCGTCGAGTTGGAGATCATCGCGTCCACCGCGCGGCCAGAGCCGTGCTCACCTCCATCGCCGAGACGAACGCCGCCGAACGCGGACACCTGTGGATAGCGCGCACACAGTGCGCGGTGCACCGCGATGGCGTCCGAGGTCAGACCGCTCTCCATGCCGGAGCCGCTCGTGCAGGGGGCGTTGGAGATGGCGGCGGCGAGCTTGGGCTTCTTGGTGGCCAGGTACTTCTTCTTGACCCAGCGACCCTTGCCGTCCCGGACGATCAGGCGCCACTGGCCCTTGGTGGTGTCGGTGATCTTCACCGTGGCGGCCGGCTTGAGCACGGTCACGAGCTTGGCGTCGTTCTTCGGCTCGGTACGGACGTTGAGCGCGACCGTGGTGAACCGGGTGCCCTCGACGTGCAGGTCGGGCGCGGCCTGGGTCTTCAGCGCGGGCCGTCCGGTGTTCCGCGTGGTCCGGGTCTCGCGCTTGAGCATGCCGAGGTCGAGCGCGTCCACCTCCGCGCCGGAGGGCCCGGTGACGAACGATGAGGACGGAGTCGTCACGGTCCGCGCCTGGACCGAGGCGCTCGTGGCCTGCGTCGGGCTCGGCAGCGCGGCCATCGCCAGACCGGCCGCGACCAGGCCTGCGACGAGAGCGCCCGGAGCGGCCACCCGTACGGCCGTGCGCCGAAGGTCGTCCTGCACGGCGTGTCGCGGCGGCCCGGACATTACATCACTCCCCGACTAATTGAGACCAAAGCGTTATCTGACGTTGCAGTGAAACAGACCGCGTGATGGGTGACAAATCGCCGGTCGGAGGTCTCGGCGAGCTCCGGTGCGAGATGTGGCCGATCTCACTCGACCCCAAGCCGCTGACCAGCGCTCCGGCGATCGCGATCTGGACCCCGCACACGTGCTCCGGGTCCATCGCGGGAGCGCTCGTCAGCGGACGGACTCGGGCGCACCGGCAAGCCCTGACGACGGGCTCAGGGCACATCGACGTCGGAGGCAGGGGGCGGCGTACCTTGAGCGCAGGTCCCCCCGACGCGAAGGTGAGCGACATGGAGCAGTACGACGCGATCGTCATCGGTGCCGGCCAGGCGGGCCCCGGGGTGGCGGCGGCGAAGGCGCAGGCCGGAGGGCGGACGGCGCTGATCGAGCTGGACCGGGTCGGCGGCACCTGCCTCAATCACGGCTGCAAGCCGACCAAGGCTCTCCGGGCCAGCGCGGTGATCGCTCGGCACGTGCAGCGCGCGAGCGAGTACGGCGTCCACGTCGATGGGATGCGGGTGGACTTCGGCGCGGCGGTCCGCCGGGTGCACACGATGATCGACTCGCTGCGCCAGTCGCTGCAGGACTGGCTGGACGGGATCGACGGCCTGACCCAGTACAGCGGGGTCGCCCGGCTGGAGACGGTCGAGGGCGGACCGCACCGGGTTCTCGTCGACGAGCTCACCCTGGTCGCTCCGGAGATCTATCTCGACCTGGGCGGCCGCGCCGCCGTGCCACCGATCGACGGCCTCGCCGACGTCGAGTTCCTGACCGAGGTCGAATTGCTCAACCTGACCGAGCTGCCGCGGCATCTGGTGATCGTGGGTGGCGGCTACATCGGCTGCGAGTTCGCGCAGATCTTCCGCCGGTTCGGCGCGGAGGTGACGATGTTCGCCGGCGAGCGGGTGGCCGGGCGGGAGGACCCGGATATCTCCGACCTGGTCGCGCAGGTCCTGACCGGCGAGGGCATCCGGATCCTCGCCGGCCGGACGTCGTCGGTCGCCCCGCATGCCGACGGGGTCGCGGTCACCGCAGGGGACCAGACCGTGGTCGGCAGCCACCTCCTGGTCGCCACCGGTCGCACCTCCAACCTCGACCTGCTCGGCGACGCGCACGGTCTGGAGACCGACCGGCGCGGATTCGTCCGGATCGACGACCGGTTCGCCACCTCGGTGCCCGGCGTGTGGGCGCTGGGGGACGTCAACGGCCACGGCGCGTTCACCCACACCGCATACCAGGACAGCCAGATCCTGTTGGAGCCGAGTCGCAGTCTGGCCGGCCGGGTGACGACGTACGCGATGTTCACCGATCCGCCGCTCGGGCGCGTGGGCATGACGGTGGCGGAAGCCCGAGCGTCAGGCCGCCGGGTGCTCAAGGCCGAGGTCCCGATGTCCGGGGTGAGCCGGGCGATCCTGGAGAGCGAGACCGAGGGGGTGATGCGGATCCTGGTGGACGCCGACACCGAGGAGATCCTGGGCGCGACGATCCTCGGGCTGCACGGCGACGACCTGATCCAGATCCTCAGCTTCGCCATGCAGTCGGGGGTCCGCTATCCACAGATCCGCGACGCGCTGCCCATCCACCCGACCATGGCCGAATTCATCCCGTCGATCCTCGGCTCGTTGCAGCCGTTGGACTGACGGCGCGCGGCGAGCGCCGATAGGCGGACACGTGCGGGTCGCCGGTGATCCAGAACCGCCAGGGCACGTCGGCCGCCACGCTCACTCCGACCCGTGGCCCGGCCTCGATCCTCGCCGGGGCCACGCCGGGGCTCAGCCGGACCGGACCGCCGGTGAGCACGGCCGCCCCACCGAGGCTGCCGTCGATGCCGAGCGCCTGGGTCAACCGACCCGGTCCGCGGGCCAGGTCGCGCAACGTGCTCCGACCGCGGCGTGAGTGGGCGACCTCGACACCCGCGACCACTTCGCCGGCCCGGAGCAGCACCCCGCTGGCGGTCCCGTCGGGGCCGCAGGCGATGTTCGCGGCCCAGTGCATGCCGTAGGTGAAGTAGACGTAGAGGTGTCCCGGCGGGCCGAACATCACCGCGTTGCGACTGGTCAGACCCCGGTACGCGTGCGAGGCCGGATCGTTGCCCCCGTCGTAGGCCTCCACCTCGACCAGCCGTACGCTGACCGGTCCGTGGCTGAGCACCGCGCCGAGCAGCGTCGGCGCCACCTCCCAGACGGGAGCGGTCAGATCCCAGGTCACACCGTCGAGTCTGCCCGACGTCGCCCGGTCCCGGTCAGCGTCACGGTGTGCGCGGAGGGGACGAACCGGACGGTGCCCGTCACCGGGCTGCCGGTCAGCGGGTACGACGGGGACCGGGCAGGTCGCTCACCGGGCAGCTTCCAGCACGGTGACGATCCCGGTCGAGCCGTCGACCCGGACCCGGTCCCCGGTCCGCAGCCGCATGGTGGCGTCCCCGCAGCCGACCACGGCCGGGATGCCGAGCTCGCGCGCGACGATCGCGGCGTGCGACAGCGGGGCGCCGACGTCGGTGACCACTGCCACCGCCCGCGGGAACAGCGGCGTCCAGCCGACGTTGGTGACCGTGGTGACCAGCACCTCCCCCGCCCGCAGGTCGGCCCCGTGAGCGGCGTCGACCAACACCCGGACCGGACCCTCGACCGTCCCGGCGGAACCCGGGAAGCCTCGAACCACCGACCCGTCCGTGCCGGCTGCCTCCGCCGCTTCCGCCGACCCGCCCTCGACGTACCGATCGGTCCGCCGGTTCGGGTCGGCCGCCCAGGCAAACGGGTCGAAGCGGCCGAGGATCAGCGTCGGATAGGCCGGCAGAGCCCGATACGACACGTACGCGGCCCGGGCCGCCGCAATCTGGTCGTGGTCCGGCGCCACCCCCTCCAGCGCGTCGACGATCTGCTCGGCCTCGAGGAAGAAGACGTCGTCGCCCAGCCCGGTCAGTTCCGCGGCCCGCAGCGCGAAGGCCCGCAGCACCCAGAAGTAGCGGATGATCTCGCTCCGCGCCCGCTCGCGGTTTCGGGCGATCGTGCCCCAGATCCGCAGCTGGTGCCGCAGGCTCCGAGCCGTCAGCGGCCGGGAGCTCGTGAGCCGGTCCCAGGCGGCGTCGCGCGTTTCGTTCTGGTTCTCGATCAGATGTCGATAGCTGAGATCGGGGTCGAGCTGAGCCAGCTGCTCGTCGATCCAGTGCGGGTCCTCCCCCGGCCGGGGCGTCGCGATCTCGAACTCGTGCGGCCCGCGGTGGGCGTACGTGCTGTTGAACGTCTTCCGGTCGATCCGTCCGGCGGCGAGCTGCTCGAGACCGTCGAGGAGCCCCAGACTGGCGAGCTCCCCGGAGTGGGCGCCGAGCCCGGCGGTGATCGCATTCGCGTCGGTGTCGCCGACGAGCCGCTGCAGCCGCTGACGAGTTGTGACGAACGAGATGCCGCTGGACCGCGTGGCCGCGGACAACATCCAGCTGACGGTATGGAACTCGGGCAGGATCGTCGTCCGCCACAGCCGGGCCAGCTCCGCCGGGTCGTCGATCCGATCGATCTGCGCGCGCCGCTCGACGCACAGCTGCGGATGTGCGGCGAGATAGCGGTCGAGCCGGCGAATGTCGCGGGCAGCGCTGCGCAAGACGTGAAAAGCGACCGGGGCGACGGACTGCAGGATGGTCAGCCGGGGCGCGTCGACCAGCGGCAGCGGCAGGTCGTCGGGGATGCGGCCGAACACCTCCTCGGTGAGCTCCCGGAACCGCTTCTCCTTCACGCCCACCGCCCGCGAGAGGGTCGCCGCCACGCTGAGGTTGAGATAGATCCGGCCGCCCACCCGGCCGTAGCTGAGATAGGGCGGCACCGACGAGGTCGCCATCACGTCGTGCAGGAACAGCTGGACCATCGACCAGGTGGCCGGCGTCAGCACGTCCGGCATGGCCTCGCCGACGTTGGTGTTGGTCCACAGGAAGTGACCGTGGCGGCTGTCGTTCCACGGGTCCGGTCGCCGGTCGCGACTCGTCCCGGCGGTGATCGGGCGCGCCTGGAGGATGTAGAGCTCGTCGCCGCGGCGGGCCCACTCCACATCCACCGGGGCCTCGTACAGGTCGGCGATCCGGCGTCCGAGCGCAGCGAGCTGCTCGGCCTGACCGGACTCGAGGGCGGCCCGTCGGCGCCGGCGTGCGGGCACCGGTCGGGTGTGGGTGCCGTCCCGGCCGCGCACCGTCATCACGACCTTGTCCGCGATCACGCTCGACACCAGCGTGCCGCTCGGCCCGTGCACCCGGAACGTGTCCGCGCTGACCTCGCCGCCGACCACGGCCTCCCCCAGCCCCCACGCGGCGTCGATCTCGATCAGGTCGGCGTCCCCGCTGACCGGGTCGGCGGTGAACATGATCCCCGCCGCGTCGGCGGCCACGAGCTCTTGGACGACGACCGCGATCCCCAGCGCCCTGTGCGTCGTCCCAGGGTCCAGTCGCTGCCGCTCGCGGTAGGCGATCGCCCGGCCGGTCCACAACGACGCCCAGCACCGGCGTACGGCCTCGAGCAGGGCCAGCGGCGTGTGGATGTTGAGGTAGGTCTCCTGCTGGCCGGCGAACGACGCTTCGGGCAGGTCTTCCGCCGTGGCCGAGGAGCGGACGGCCACGGCCGGTTCACCGAGATCGGCGTACGCCTCCAGAACGTCGGCGACGAGAGCGTCCGGCAGCGGGTGCTCGGCGAACAGTCGGGCGATCTGCTCGGGATCGTCGAGGAGTCGTTCGATCCGCGGGGCCAGCCCGTGCTCGTCGAGATAGTCGAAGTATGCCCGGGTCGTGATCACGAACCCGTCCGGGACGGGCAGGCCGGCCGCGGCGAGGCGCACCAACCCGGCGGCCTTGCCCCCCAGCTCGGCGGGGTCCAAGGCCGCCTCGGCGATGGGCACGATGGCGGATGCGCGCGTTGCAGGCACGCGCCTATTCAACGCCGCCGGCCTGCCGCGCCGGCGGCGCGTCAGTCATGGGTGCCGACGGCGCCACGCACGACGGGGTGTCAGCCCTCGACCCGGACCCACGTCTTGTCCGCATCCGACCGCAGCATGGCGTCACAGATCGCGGCCGCGCGGGCACCGTCGGCGAACGTCGGCAGGCCGTCGGGCACCTCCCCGTGACCCTCGTACGCGTCCACCGCGGCATAGGAGTCGGCCACGAAGTTCTCGAAGCACTGGGCGTACCCCTGCGCGTGGCCGGCGGGCAGCGAGGCGAGCCGGCGCTGCTCGGCCGAGTGGTGGTTGGGATCGCGGACCAGGATCCGGGCCGCCTCGTCGGAGCCCACCCACAGCTGCTCGGGCTGCTCCTGGTCGAAGACGGCGCTCAGCTTCATCCCGTCGACCTCGATCCAGAGCCGGTTCTTGCGACCCGCCGACAGCTGGCTGATGACCGCCGATCCGGCCACCCCGGCCCGGGTCCGGAACAGGATCAGCGCACTGTCCTCGGTAGTGACGTCGATCATCGGCGCGTCGCTCTGGGCGGCGGTGAAGCTGGCCGCGGTCGCGGCCGGCCGCTGCGGGATGCTGATCGAGGTGGTGGAGACCAGCTCGGCGATGCGCTCTCCGGTCACCCACTCCATCAGATCGCACCAGTGCGAGCCGATGTCACCGAAGGCGCGCGACGGGCCGCCGGCGGCGGGGTCGACCCGCCAGCTGGTGGCCATCGGGTTCAGCAGCCAGTCCTGCAGATAGCTGCCGTGGATCAGGTTCACCGCACCGAAGCTCTCGGCCTGGACCTGGGCCCGCAGCTCGCGGGCCATCGGGTGGAACCGGTACGCGAACGGCATGGTGTTCACCACCCCGGTCCGTGCTGCGACCCCGGCCGCATGCCGGGCGTCGTCGAGGCCGATGCCCAGCGGCTTCTCGCACAGCACGTGCTTTCCCGCCTCCATCAGCGCGACCGCGTACGGCACGTGCGAGGCGTTCGGTGTGCAGATGTGCACGATGTCGACGTCAGAGGAGGCGACGTCGGCGATGTCGCCGTACGCGTGCTGGGCGCCCCAGGACTCCGCCACCGCCCGGGACCGCTCCGGCGTGGACGCCATCACCCCCACCACGTCGGCGCCCGCGAGCAAGGCCGCCCGCCGGTGCACCGCCCCGATCATGCCCGCACCGAGGATCGCCACCCGCCGCCGTGAAGTCGCCATGCGGTCAGCGTAGTGAGGGCCCACCGAGCGCCCGTTCAGGTGCACCGTGAGCGCAGCACCGGGACACAGCTGAGGCCCGAGCTGATCCCGTCCCGGGCGCGGTCGAGCGCCTGCATCCGGAACCGGCGACCGTGCAACCGCTCCGACGCTGCGGCCCACTCCTGCACGGTCGGGTCGACCGACAACGCGTTGGCCGTGGTGTTGCCGACCCGCAGGGTCACAGTGCCGCCCGGCGAGACCTCGCCGAGCTCGATCCGCCACGGAGCGTCCCAGACGACACCGGCGGTTCGGCCGTCCACCAGCACCTCGACCACTTCGCGAACCGGCGGGCTGATCCGCGCGCGATACACGCCGACTTCCATCGCGCCGATCACCACGTCGGCCTCGTCGGGCACACCGTCGCCGAAATCCAGCACGAGCGGGCCGATGCCCGGCGAGGGTCCGACCTCGGCGACATAGCTGACGGTGCCGGAAAACGCCGGTCCGATCCGCGAGTCGTCCTCCCACCGGTGGGGCAGCTCGACGGGGCCCAGATCGGCACCGCTCTCCGACTGCAGCCGCCAGCGGCACAGCGCTGGTGGCTCGACGCTCGGCTCGGACGGCGCGCCGGCAGGGTCCACGAGCGTCGGGCCGTCGTGGCCGACCAGCAGCACCCCCTCGTACGGCGCCAGCGACACGGCGACGCCCTCCGGCCCGGCGTCGCAGGTGGCGACGGCACCGCTGTGCAGATCCCAGCGTTCGAGCACCCGCCGGGCGTCGCGCAGGGCGACCGAGACATTGCGGATGTGCGGCCCGGTGTTGACCACGAACCAGAGGTCGGCGTCGCCGGTGCACCGGTGGACGACCCCGACGTCCGGAGTGGCCGGCGTCAGGGTCACGTCGGCGGGCCGGGCCGCCGCCAGCTCGGCCAGCCAGCGGTCACCGGCGGCTCCTTCGCCGGAGACGTCGGCGGTGATCACCCGACCCCCGGCGGCGACGATGGCTGCCAGGTGCGCCTGAGCCGCATCGGTGAGGGTCACCGCGTACGGCAACAGGACCACCGGGGCCGGTCCGGCGCCCATCGGGCTCCCCGCGTACCCGGCCAGGAAATGGTCGTCGACCAGGTCGAAGTCGTACCCGGCCTGGCGCAGCTCACACGGGATCTGGGCGGGGATGAGCTCCGTGGACACCGTATGGAGGTCGATCGACGGGCCGAACCGCGCGTACGCGTCCTCGGTCGGCAGATAGAGCAGCACGTCGCGCACCGGTCGGCCCTGACGCAGCACCCAGCTCAACCGCTGCAGATAGCGCGCCAGTCCGGGCATGGCCGGCCACCAGGCATTGCGGTCGTCGAACGCTCCGGAGGCGTAGAAGAACCAGCCGATGCCGTCCATGCCCCCGGACCGGCAGGGCCAGCCGTGGCCCACGAACTGGTTGATGCCGAGCAGAGCGTGCTCATGCGCCTCACCCTTGAGGTCCAGCGGCGTGGCCCGGAACGAGGGAGCGTGGATCCAGGTCCACGTCTCCGACGAGACCACGTCGACGCCGAGGTGCCGGGCCGCCGATGAGGCCCACTTGGTCATCGGCAGCCGGGTCCAGCCGCACTGCTCACCCTCGATGAGGTCGACGTGGCGATAGCTGCTCAGCGAGACCGGCGGCTCACCGTAACTCTGCACGCGGAGCCGGACGCCCTGGTCGTGGGCCCAGCCGGCCATCACGGCGAGGAAGTTCTCCTCGGCCAGCTCGGTCAGGGTGCGGAAGTAGTCACGGCGCAGCGCCGGCGCCGACGGGTGGTCGGTGACCAGCAGCCACAGCCGGTCCTCGCAGCGATACCCTCGGCGGGCGGCGAACTCCTCGAACATCGAGGTGGTCCAGTCGGCCGCGTACACCTCGAGGCTGTCGCAGAACACCGAGCCGAGACGTTCCGCACCGACCGCCTCGACCATCGGCCGACCGACGATGTCGAGGTGCCGCACTGTGGCCTCGGCGCTGTAGTGGTCGAACACGAGGCCTTCGGCCCCGTACGCGGCGCGCTTCACGTTCTGCCCGGTCGGCCGGGCGGTCCCGGTCAGCAGCACCCGCGGACCGCGGCCCCGCGGCACGACCACGGTCTCGCCGGTCAGGGTCACCGGCTCGTACGTCTCCGGGCGCTCCTGCAGCGAGCCGTTCCCGACGTACGCTCCGACGACCAGCTCCTCCGGCCACGACCGGCGCGGCGCCTCGAAACCGGCCGGACCGATCTCGCGGTACTGCCAGTCGAGCTTGCGGGCCGCGAGATCGGGCGTCACATGGGGACCGCCGAAGGACCAGCCGGTGCCGAGCGTGATGTCGAGCCGCAGCCCGAGCTGCTCGGCCCGCTCACCGGCGTAGCGCAGGGCGGAGAGGTGGGCTTTGGAGAGGAACGAGTCCGGGTCGGCCGACAGTGGATACACGCAGGCGACCTCGGCCCCTCCGATTCCCGCCCGGGCCATCGCGGTGAGGTCACGGTCGATGTCCGGCTGGGTGACGTCGGGACCGAACCACCACCAGCGCATCATCGGCCGGGTTTCGCCGGGCGGCTGGGCGAACGTACGGCGGAGGTCGGACAGGCCGGACTCGGACGGGCTAGACCCGGACGGGCTAGACACGGACGGGCTAGACACGGACGGGCTAAACGTCGGAGAAGACATGATCCTCGGGAGGCGCGACGGGCAAGCGGACCGCCCGACGCTAACTCGGTGCGTGAAGCGTTTCAAGCCTCCGTCCGCGATGCGAGAGCCCGCCGATCCCGGCCCGGCGCGAGGCAGGGCACCGGGTTCACAGAACCTCCACAGAGGTGGCACAGCGCCCAAGGCCGCTGTCACAGTCTGTGCGCCCAGGCTGAGGGCATGTCCGAAACCACGACCCTTCCAGGGCCTCGCGCGCCAGGTCTGCGCCGACGGGCGTCGGCACCGGCCGAGCCATCCACCAACGACGCCCCGCGATCGGCACCCACGCGCCGCCGCGGAGCGGCCGGCCGCCTGTTCCTCGGCAGTCCGGGCGACCCGTCCTGGGTGAGGCCGCTGCTCTGGGTGCTGGTGTTGGGCACCGCAACGCTGTACCTGGTGGACATCACCAACTCCGGCACCGCCAACTCCTTCTACGCTGCGGCCGTGAAGTCCGGCACCGAGTCGCTCGAGGCCTGGCTCTTCGGCTCGCTCGACGCGGCCAACGCGATCACCGTCGACAAGCCGCCCGCCGCGTTGTGGGTGATGGTGTTGTCCGCCCGCATCTTCGGTTTCTCCTCCGCCTCGATGCTCGTCCCCCAGGCGCTGATGGGGGTCGGGACCGTGGCGCTGACCTACGCCGGGGTGAAGCGCTGGTTCACGCCGGCGGCCGGGCTGATCGCCGGCGCCCTGATCGCGCTGACTCCGGTCGCGGCGCTGATGTTCCGGTTCAACAACCCCGATGCCTTTCTGGTCTTCACCATGACCCTTGCGGCGTACGCGGTGATCCGGGCCGTCGACACCCCGGCGCGGGCCGTCCGCTGGCTCGTGCTGGCCGGGACCGCGCTCGGCTTCGCGTTCTTGACCAAGCTGCTCCAGGGACTGCTGGTGCTGCCGGCCTTCGGCCTGGTCTACCTGATCGCCTCGGCCAATCCGCTGCGCAAACGGCTGCTGCACCTGCTGGCCGCGGCCGGCGCGCTGGTCGTCTCGGCCGGCTGGTTCGTAGTGCTGGTCGAGCTGTGGCCGTCCGCGGCCCGGCCGTACATCGGTGGCTCAACCAACAACTCGCTGTGGGAGCTGGCCCTCGGCTACAACGGCCTGTCGCGCATCCTGGGCACCAGCGGCGGCCCCGGCGGGAGTGGGGCCGGCGGCGGCTTCGGCGGCCAGAGCGGGCCGTTCCGGCTGTTCAACTCCTCCTTCGCCGGTGAGATCGCCTGGCTGCTGCCGGCGGCGCTGATCGCGCTGGTGGTCGGCTTCGTGCTGGCCGGCCGAGCCCGTCGGACCGACCGGCTGCGCGCCGGGATGATCTTGTGGGGCGGCTGGCTGGTGGTCACCGCGGTGGTGTTCTCGTTCATGTCCGGGATCGTCCACCCGTACTATGCCGTCGCCCTGGCGCCGGCGATCGGCGCGGTGATCGGGATCGTCGCCACCCGGCTGTGGCAACGCCGTGAGCAGGGCGCCGCCCGCGGAACCCTCGCGTCGATGATCGCGGTGACCGCGATCTGGGGCTGCTACGCCATGGGGACGTACGCATCCGGATGGATGAGCTGGGTGCGCTGGACCATGCTTGTCGGCGGTGTGCTGGGGGCGGCGGTCCTGGCCATGTCGGGCGGAGCGTTTCGGCGGATCGCGGTCGCTGCGGCGTTGATCGGCTCGCTGGCCTCCCTCGGCGGGACGGCGGCGTACACGGTGGCGACGGTCGCCGGCGCCCACACCGGTTCGATCCCGAGCTCCGGCCCGGCCTCGGTCAACAGTGGCGGGTTCGCAAGGGCCGGCGTCGGTGGACCCGGCGCTCAGCTGCCCGGCGCGATCGCGGGCGGTACCGCCCAGGGCTCGGCCCAGCCTGACTCCGGCGACGACGCGAGTGAACTGACCGGCCTGCTGAACGCGACGACCACGCGGTGGTCGGCGGCGGTGATCGGCTCGCAGTCCGCGGCGAGCTACATCTTGTCGACCGACACCGCTGTGATGGCGATCGGCGGCTGGAGCGGCAGCGACAACTCACCCACCCTGGAGGAGTTCCAGACCGACGTGGCGAACGGCCAGATCACGTACTTCATCGCCGGTGGCGACGGCCGGGGCGGCCCCGGCGGCGGATCGGGTGCGTCCTCGTCCAGCGAGATCACGGCCTGGGTGGAGGCGCACTTCGCCGCGACGACCGTCGGCGGGGTCACCGTGTACGACCTGACCGCGACCAGCTGACCCGAGCACCGCGGCTGACCCCCGCCCCGCTCCGTGGGCGGGGCGTGTGGTCGGGTCTGGTTGATGGGTCTGGGCCGCCGGGTCAGTGCTTGACCAGCAGGCCGCCGATGTAGCCGAGGATGCAGCCGGTGACCACCAGCACCGCACCGAACGCCGGCACGAGACCGGCCCCGGCGATCGCCAGGGTGACGAACACCCCGACCACCACCACGGCCGCGGCGAACGCCGCCAGCTTGGTCAGCCGGCCCGAACGACCGGTGAGGCCGAAGGCCATCACGATGGCGAGCACGATCACCAGCACACCCGCCGACACGAGGGGAACGAAGCGGGTGAAGACACCGAGGGACAGCTGGAACCCGAACGGGTTGACGAGCGCGTTCGCGGTGAAGTCCATCCCGGTCGCACCGCCGGTCTCCCACGGCAGCATGGCCCCGATGATCATCAGCAGCGCGCCCAGCAGGGTCAACAGCGCGCGCCAGAATGGCCTCTTCTCGGAGCCGGTCTGGGACAACGACCCCTGGGTCTGGACCTCGGACCGTCCGTCGGTCGCCACGATCGAGAACGTCCGAGTGACCTCTTGTCCGCCCGGCACCCTCGGCGCATCCAGATTCACCGCGACGCGAGCGATCCGTCCCGGCTCGACGTCGAGCATGCTCGGCGAGAATGCGAAGCGGATGCAGTTCTCCGGGTCGTCGCCGTTCAGGCTGACCCGCACCGGCTGAGCTCCGTTGCGGTTGTCGACCAGAGCGCTGATCGTCCCACGCCGGCGGCTCCCGAGCCGGAGCACACTCGGATCCAGCCGCACCGCAAGCGTCTCCATCGCCGAGCGTGACGAGGACTGCACGAGCGAGCCGGAGCCCGCGACCGACGCCTGCCCGTCGCTCGCCACGACGGTGAACTGCCGGGTCCATTCCTGACCCGGCGGCGGCCGCCAGGCGGCGAGCTGCAACTCGACGGCCCGCACCTGACCCGGTTCCACGTCGACCACGGGCGGAGCGAACGCGAACCCCACCGCCCGCTCGGGATCGCTGCCACTGAGCTGCAGCCGGACCCTGAACCGTCCCTGGCGGTTGTCCAGCACCACCTGGACGGTGGCGCCGTCGGTGTCGTGCGCGCGGATGATCTCCGGCTCGATCCGGACGCCGAGGGTGGTCATCGGCGATGCGCTGGCCGACTGGGCGAAGGTCAGCACGGTGGTCGCCGTGCGTCGCTTCGCGTCGGTCGCCGTGATGGTCACGGCCCGGCTGGTGTCCGCGCCGAGCTCGGGAAGCGGTGCGTGCAGCCGGATCTGCACCTGGACCACCTGACCCGGCGGAACGTGGACCTGCTCGGAGTCGAAGCTGGTGTAGACGACCTGTTCGGGATCGCTCGCGCTGAGCTGGACGTGGGCCCAATCCTTGCCGCCCCGGTTGTCCACCAGCAGCCGGGAGAGACCGACCGGGTTGTCCCTGACCTTGATCAACGCGGGCTCGACCTGCAGGCCGACCATCGGGTCCTCGACCCGGACGCTCGTGATCTGGTGGAACGTCACCGGCGTCTCGACGGTCCGCGCACCCTCGCGTACCGACACGGTCAGCGGCCGGGACTGCTCGGTCCCGGCAGCCGGCGGATCAGCCTCCACGGTGACCCGCACCGTGGCCACGGAGGCGGGACCGACCTCGACCACCGGCGGCTGGAACCGGAAGCGTACGGCCAGCTCCGGATCGCTGCCGGCAAGCTCGGCGCGTACGGTGCGATTGCAGTAGGAGTTGTCGACGGTGAGGGTGAATGCGCCGTCGGCCCGATCGGTCACCCGCAGCAGGCGCGGTTCCGCGCGCAGCTGGAGCGGTGCGTCCACGACGGCGACCGTGACCTGGACCGCGAGGACGACGCCGGCCACCGGAGCGTTCATCGCCCGGATCTGCAGCGGGACCGCGATCTTCTGGGCCGGTACGAGGCTGGTCGAGGTGATCTGGAAGCGGACCCGGAGGATGTCGTCGGTGCCGGGCAACAGCTCCACCGGGGTGGAGGTCACGGTCAGCCAGGACGGGGTCTCCGAGCTTCCCGGGCGGAGCTCTGCGACGTACCCGTCGACGCGGATGGAGATGTTGCTGACCCTCAGCTCGAGCTCGGCCACCTCCCCGCTCGGGGCGACCGTCACGGCACGGGTCTCGGCCACCACCCGGAACCGGTCCTCGGCGACGAGGTCCTGCAGCGGCGGCATGCCGGTCCCGCCCGGTGCGCCTATCCCCCCCGGGGTGCCGGTCCCGATCGGGCCGCCGCTCCCGGACTGTGGGCCCGGCTGACTGGTCACGACCCGCGGCACGAGCTGGGTCTGGGTCATCTCCGGCCGTGCCCCGCTGGCCGCAGAGCCCGTGGGACCGCCGGTCGGCGTCCCTGCGGAGAACGACCCGGTCAGTCCGGACGATCCGGACGATCCGGACGATCCGGACGACGACGACCCGGTGGCCGGCGTGGTGCCAGTGGTGGCGCCCGAGGCCGGCGGGGACAGCACGGTGCCGCCGGTCTTGTCCCAGCCGAGGTAGTTCTGGCAGACGATGCAGAACTCGGTGCCCGGCGGGTTGCGCTCGCCGCACGCGCTGCAGACGCCCGTGGCCATTGCGGCCTGCCCTCCTTGCCGTGACTGCGCGGACGTCCCGGTCCGCGCGTCGAGACGATCCTCCCCCATGATCACTCGATCCGTCATCACTTATTCCCATTCCGCCGGCCCGCGAGGAGTGAGCGATGGAACCGCCCGCTGATACATCCGTCTCCCCGGCAACCCCCTGGGCCCCCAGGCTGCGACCCCCTGGCCGCTCCCCGGCGCCCCGGGCCCGCTCACCCTCCCTGGGCCCCGCGTCGCCTCGATCCCTCCCGGCAAACCCCTCCCGGCTACCCCCGCCCCGCCCCCTCCCCCTCCTCGGCCCCACTCCCGGCTACCCCGGCCCCCACTCGCCCTCCCCCTCCTCGGCAACTGTGCGCACACGACAGCGACACGCCGGGGAGACCTGTCGTCTGCGCACACTCGCCGAGGAGTCGCGGCGGACGATTCGGCCAACGGGGCTCCGCTCGGGACTCGCGCCCCGAAGGTCGATGCAGTCACGAACTGGGCTGTCGATCGCTCCTCAGTACTGAATCACTGCCCTGCGTTCGACCTCGCCGGGCCTCATCCCCTCGACGATGCGCTGACGAGCGCTCCCGATCCGGCCACCCAGGCCCCAATCCAGCCCCATGGGCCCAGCGCGGGAGCTCTGGTCAGCGCCCACCACCCGGCTGGTCGGCGAACAGCCCCCCACCGCGGACCGGACCCACCGCGGACCGGACCCGCTGCGGCCGTGCACTGATGTGCACTCCCGATCAGGCCACCCAGCCCGTCATCAAACCCCGTGGACACAGCGCAGGAGTTCTGGTCAGCGCCCGCGACAGACGATGCCCAAGACGACGGTCTCAGCCCCCGTTCGACCGCCGAACCGCTGATGAGCGCTTCCGATCCGGCCGCCCAGGCCCTGATCCGGCCCTGTGTGCCCAGCGCGGGAGCTCTGGTGAGCGCCCGGGGACAGCGGATGCCCAAGACGACGGTCTCAGCCGCCCCGTTCGACCGCCGAAGCGCTGAAGAACGCTCCCGATCCGGCCACTCAGGCCCCAATCAATCCCCCTGTTCCCAGCGCGGGAGCTCTGGACAGCGCCAACGGACAGCTAAGCCC
>DASTGF010000160.1:0-9102 GCA_035719255.1 Microlunatus sp.
ATCGCGACGCCCCGCTGACCGGTGGACCTGAGCCGGTCGACACCCTGGAGCACTCGGTGCTGGGTCGCCGCTGGGTGTACGACGGACCGTTCGATCCCGTGTATGTCGCGGCGGTCACGACCGCGATCCTCACCGGCGGCACCGAAGCGGCGCTGGAAAGTCCGGACGGCACCCTCTGGCCGTCCCGGGGAACGGCGCGTGGTTCGGGATCGCGGACCGCCGGGGTGGCGGAGCCGACCCGGCTGGTGGTGACCACCGACAAGGGCCTGACGAGCGTGGTGAGCGACGGGTTCACCCTGGCGGTCCGTCGGGTCGTCGACCCGCAAGCGCACACCGACGACCTGCGGCTGACGGGCACCTGGGCGGGCACCGACGAGCCGGTGCTGCTGGCGACCGTGCGGCTGACCGCCTGAGGTCCGCTCAGGCGTTCGGGAAGACCTCCCGGACGACCGCGTACGCCTGTTCGAGGTGACCCCATTCGTCGGGGTCCGGTCCGTCGTAGACCATCGCCAACGGGCCGGAGTAGCCGGCGTCGCGCAGGACCCCGAGCGAGGCTCGGTAGTCCTCCAGGTCCAGCTCGCCGTTCTCGGCGATCCGGCACTTCGCCTGGCAGGTCTCCGCGCGCGCGGCCACCCGAGCCAGCTGCTCGTACTTGTCGGGGCCACGCCAGTTGCCCAGGTCGATCAGGAAGCCCACCTCGCCCTCGCCGGCGTCCAGCACGGTCGTCACGGCGGCGGCGTCGGGGAGCAGCGCGTGCCAGTTCTCGGTGACGACGCGCACCGAGCGGTGTCCCGCGGCCAGCCGCCGCAGCCGGGCCGCACTCTCCGCCAGCCGCTCGGGGGTGGGCGCCTGCTTGCCGGCCGGAATCCGGACGCGGGGCGCACGCAGCTGTTCGGCGACGTCCAGCCACCCCGACAACCACGCCTCCTGCTCGTCGGCTCCGGCGGACGCGGTGAGATCGCCGTCATCGACCAGGAAGCACTCGAGCTCCACCCCGGCCGCGTCCAGCGCGGCCCGCACCTCGTCGAGATAACCCGGATCGGTGTGCGGCAGGTAGAAGTGGCACAGCTGGACGCTGCGATAGCCGTGCCCGGACAGTTCCGCGGGGAGTTCGAGCAGACTCAGTCCACCTCCGCCACCTTCCGGGAGATCGCCGGACGGCATCGAACCGGGCGCGACGTAGCGACCCATCGTGCGGAACAAGGACCAGGAGTGCACAGCTTTGACCATGATCAGCCCATCCTGCTCCACCCTCGACCCGCCCCGAGCACGAGGGCGGGTGACCTCAGCCGGCGGGCTTGGCGTCGATGCCGGCTTCCTTGCGCTGCTGCGCGGTGATCGGGGCCGGAGCGTCGGTCAGCGGGTCGACCCCGCCACCGGACTTGGGGAAGGCGATGACCTCACGGATCGACTCGCTGCCGGACAGCAGCGCACAGATCCGGTCCCAGCCGAAGGCGATGCCGCCGTGCGGCGGCGCCCCGTACGCGAACGCATCCAGCAAGAACCCGAACTTCTGCTGGGCCTCGTCGGGTGACAGGCCCATGACCGCGAACACCCGCTCCTGGACGTCGCGCCGATGGATACGGATCGAGCCACCGCCGATCTCGTTGCCGTTGCAGACGATGTCGTACGCATACGCCAGTGCCGACCCGGGATCGGTGTCGAAGCTCTCCATGAACTCCGGCCGCGGCGAGGTGAACGCGTGGTGCACCGCGGTCCAGGCGCCGGACCCGACCGCGACGTCGCCGGCCGCCTCGGCCGCGGCCGTCGGCTCGAACAGCGGCGCGTCGACCACCCAGACGAAGGACCAGGCGGAGGCCGGTCCTGCTGAACCTGTCGAAGGAATCAGGCCGAGCCGGCGGCCGATCTCCAGCCGGGTGGCGCCCAGCAGGGCCTGAGCCCCGCGCCGCTCACCCGCGGCGAAGAAGATGCAGTCGCCGGGCTTCGCCCCGACGACGTCGGCGATCCCGGCCCGCTCCGCATCGGAAATGTTCTTGGCGACCGGACCGCCGAGCTCGCCGTCCTCGCCGACCGTTACGTACGCCAGACCCTTGTGTCCGCGCTGCTTGGCGAACTCCTGCCATGCGTCGAACGTCCGGCGCGGCTGGGAGCCGCCGCCGGGCATCACCACGGCACCGACGTACGGCGCCTGGAAGACGCGGAACGGGGTGTCGGCGAAGAAGTCGGTTACCTCGGTCAACTCGAGGGAGACCCGCAGGTCGGGCTTGTCGGTGCCGTAGCGGGCCATCGCCTCGGTGTAGGTGATTCGTGGAATCGGCGTGCTGATCTCGACGCCGATGAGCGCCCAGATCGCCTCGAGCAGCCGCTCGGTCAACTCCATGACGTCGTCTTGGTCGACGAAGCTCATCTCGATGTCGAGCTGGGTGAACTCCGGCTGTCGGTCCGCGCGGAAGTCCTCGTCGCGATAGCAGCGGGCGATCTGGAAGTAGCGTTCCATGCCGGCCACCATGAGCAGCTGCTTGAACAGCTGCGGGCTCTGCGGCAAGGCGTACCACGATCCGGGGCGCAGCCGCGCCGGGACGAGGAAGTCGCGCGCTCCCTCGGGGGTGGAGCGGGTCATGGTCGGCGTCTCGATCTCGACGAAGTCGCGACCCAGCAGCACCTCGCGGGCGGCCTGGTTGACCTTGCTCCGCAGCCGGACGGCCGCCGCGGGCGCGGGTCGGCGCAGGTCCAGGTAGCGGTACTTCAACCGGGTCTCCTCGCCGACTTCCACCCGCTCGTCGATCTGGAAGGGCAGTGGGGCCGAGGGGTTCAGCACCTCGATCTCGCGCACCACGAGCTCGATCTCGCCGGTGGGCAGATCCGGGTTGGTGTTGCCGTCGGGTCGCTTCTCCACCGTGCCGGTGACCGCGATGCAGTACTCGTTGCGCAGGCCGTGCGCGCCGGAGGCCTGGAGGATCTCGTCCCGCACCACCGCTTGGACGACGCCGGAGGCATCGCGCACATCGAGGAACGCCACGCCGCCGTGATCGCGCCGGCGACCCACCCAGCCGGCCAGGGTGACGGTGGTTCCTGCGTGCTCGGCGCGCAACGTGCCGGCGCCGTGAGTGCGGATCACGGGTGTCCTCTCGCTTCGATGGCGTCCCGGGCGGGTGACGCCGGTCATCGATCCTAGGGGCGGCACACCGGGGGCACGAAACCGATAAGTCCGTGGCCGCGGGACGGTTCCCGGTCGGGCTCCCCGGATGGGCCTTCCCAGGAGTCGGGCCGCCGGGTGAGGATGGCGAGGTGGCTCGCACGCTTCCCCGGTTGCTTCTGGTCGCGATCGTGGCACTGCTGGCCTGCGCCGGGGTGATGGTCGACCCCACCCCGGCCTGGGCCTGCTCGTGCGCTCCGGTCACCGTGCAGCAGGCCGCCGAGAGCGCGGATGCCGTGTTCCGCGGGCGGGTCACCCAGCGCGATCGGGTCGGCCGGGGCGACAAGGCGCACGTCGAGTTGCGCTTCCAGGTCAGCCGGGTGTTCAAGGGCCGCGTGTACGCCGACCAGGTCGTCACCACCGCACCGGACAGCGCAGGCTGCGGGATCGAGGCGGCGGTGGACAGCGAGTGGATCGTCTTCGCGGTCCAGATCAGCGAGAGCTCCGGCGACCGGGTGATCACTCACCTGCAGACGTCACTGTGCTCGGGCAACCTGCCCGGGGTGGACTCGCCGACCCTGCTCGGCCGCGGCCAGTTGCCCAGACCCGGCGCGTCCGACACCGAGGAGAGGTCCATCACCACCGACGTCCGGGTCGACCGCGGCCTGAAGATCGCCGGGATCGTGACGCTCGCCCTCGTCATAGCGGCGGGCGTGGGCCTCGCCCTGCTCTGGCGCCCCAGACAGCCCTGACCCCTCCTTCACTGCTGCATCGTGCCGCGAGTACCCGGCACAAAGCCACACTGGGCCTGTCCCAGCGCTGACCGGCGCGGCGGGGCAGGGTGGGTCAGGCGGGGCGGAAGACCGAGCCGCGGGCCAGCATCTCCTCGTCGACCGGGAGCACGCCGCGCTTGACCGCCTCCACCAGCTGCGCGTGGTCGGCCTCGGTCTGATCGGCGTATAGGCGAGCGAACCGCACCATCGCCGCGTCGAGCTTGTCCGACCCGCCGACGTAGCCGGCGATCATCGATGCTCCGCTGGTCCGGGCATGCCCCTTGGCCAGCAGGTGACCGACGATCCCGGCGTAGTCCGTCAGCGCCGCCGCGTCCATGGCGTCGAGCGGGATGGTGCCTTTCATGTTCCGGAACTGGCGGACGTAGTACTGCCGCTCCCCGACCGAGGTCCAGCCGAGCAGCGGGTCGCTGACCGTCTGCAACGCCTGTTGGTACTCCACCACCCGATGCCCCTGGTGGGCGTGCCACGCGGAGTCGCCGTGGACGTACTTGGCCAGAACCGAGCGGCGCGCCTGCTTGAGCTGCAGGAAGACGACGTCGTCGGGGCTGCTGCCCTCCAGCAGCGCGACGTACGCCCGCAGTCCGACGCTGCCGACCCCCACCACCTTGTGGGCCACGTCGAGCAACGTGTAGCCGCCGAGGGCCCGGCGCCAGTGCGGCGCCAGCGTGGCCAGGTACTTGTCGAGCGCGGCCGCGATCTCCTCGGTCTCGGTCATCGAGAGCCGGGTGATCAGGGGCGGCTCCTCCACGATCCGGCGGGTGCCGTGGTGCTCGTGGGTGAACCGCGGCAGGGCACGGTCACTCGTCCGGTTGCGGGCGCGCTTGGCCGAGCGTTCGATCTCGTCGCGCAGGCTCTTCTCGGTCGCGGTCTCGTGCAGCCGGCCCACGTCCAACCGGTTGTACGACCGCATCAGCAGCGGCTGCTCGGCGAGGAAGCGGACCTCCGCCCGGTAGGCCTCGACACAGGCCCGCACCGAGTCCGCGCACTCGTCCTCGGTCGAGCCGTTCTCTCGGCCGGCCACCCAGATGCTGGCCACCAGCCGCCGCAGATCCCACTCCCACGAGCCGGGATGGGCCTCGTCGAAATCGTTGAGGTCGATCACCAGCTCGCCCTCGGGCGAGGCGTAGAAACCGAAGTTGCCCAGGTGGGCGTCGCCACAGATCACCGGCATGATGCCGGTGGCGGGCAACCCGGCGACGTCCTCGGCCATCACGATCGCGGTGCCCCGCAGGAAGCCGTACGGGCTGGTCGCCATCCGCGCGACCCGGATCGGGATCAGCTCCGGCAGCCGGCCCTCGTGGGAGTCCATGATCAGCTGGATCGGGTCGGGACGGCCCGGCCGTGGCTTCCAGTCGCCGAGGGACGAGCGCGGCACCTCGTGCCGCAGCCCCTTGCCCAGCTGCTTGCGTTCCTTGCGCGACGTGGGTCGGCGGCGCAGGGACGCGAACGCCTCACTGTCGGCACTGGCCAGCACGGTGTGGCCGGAACCTCGGACGCCGGTCGTCATCGTGATCACCTCCTGCCATCGATACCCTAACCAGGTCTCCGACTCACCGCTCGGCGGTGCGATCTCGGGCGATCGTCGTGTCGGGCCGGCGAAGGCGGAACCTGAGCGATCGGGGCCGATTCCGCCTAGGACGCTGATGAATAAGTGCCGATTCTGGCCTCTGGTGTCAGCATCGCGCCTAGTCAAAGCGATATTGGAAAGTCCAATCTTGCATTGTTCAGCAGACTCCTAGCCGGCGGAGACGACGGGCCGCAGGTCGTGGTCGGGCGGTGACCAGCGGTCCGGGTCGGCGGGGACCTGCTCGCCGGTGCGGATGTCCTTGACTTCCCCGCCGTCACCGGAGGCCGGGAACCAGACGTACGGGATCCCCCGGCGGTCGGCGAAGCGAATCTGCTTGCCGTACTTGTCCGCCTTCGGGGCGACCTCGGACGAGATGCCTCGCGACCGCAGGCGTTCGGCGACGTCGATCGAGTGCGGCCGCTCGTCGTCGGAGTCGACCGCCACCAGGACCGCCGTCGGCACGGGCCGGGAGACGGTGAGCAGACCGCGCGACAGCAGCGGGGTGAGTAGGCGGGTGACGCCGATCGACAGCCCCACGCCTGGGTAGGTCGTCCGGCCGTCGGAGGCCAGTGCCTCGTAACGGCCACCCGAAGACACCGACCCGAACGACTCGTAGCCGACCAGCTCGGTCTCGTAGACGGTTCCGGTGTAATAGTCCAGCCCGCGGGCGATCTTCAGGTCCGCCATCAACCGGCCGGGCACGTAGCGCTGTGCGGTGCGGACCACGTCGGCAAGCAGCTCGAGCCCCTGGTCCAGTTCCTCGCCCCGGACGCCGAGGGCCTTGACCTGGTCGACGAAGGACTCATCGGCGCTGGAGATGCCGGCCAGCCGGACACACGCGTCGGCCTGAGCAGCGGTCAGCCGGACCTGGTCGACCAGGACCTGGCGGACCCGGTCGGGGCCGATCTTGTCGATCTTGTCGACCTGACGCAGCACCTCGGCCGGATCCTCGATCCCCAGTCCGCGGTAGAAGCCCTGGGCCAGCCGGCGGTTGTTGACCCGCATCAGCACCGGCGGAACCCCGAGATCGACGTGCAGCCGCTCCAGGGCCGCCAGGGTCACCAGCGGCAGCTCGACGTCGTGGTGGGCGGCCAGGACACCGGCGTCGACGATGTCCACGTCGGCCTGGGTGAACTCGCGGAACCGGCCCTCCTGGGGCCGCTCGCCCCGCCACACCTTCTGGATCTGGTAGCGGCGGAACGGGAAGGCGAGCCGGTGCGCGTTCTCCAGCACATAGCGGGCGAACGGCACCGTCAGATCGAAGTGCAGCCCGAGCTCGTCGGCCACGCCCTCCTCGGCATGCAGCCGGCGGATGACGTACACCTCCTTGTCGATCTCCCCTTGCTTGGCCAGCCGGTCCAACGGTTCCACCGCGCGGGTCTCGATCGATGAGAAACCGTGCAGCTCGAAGGTCTCCCGCAACCGGTCGAGCACGTGTTGCTCGACGATCCGCTGCTCCGGCGTGTACTCCGGGAAACCCGAGAGCGGGCGCGGGCGACTCACGAACGACTCCTGTCCCCGGACCCGAGGTAGTCCGGCTGCAGATACGGGTTGCCGGCCCGTTCCCGGGCGACGGTCGTCTGCGGGCCGTGGCCGGGCAGTACGACCGCCGAATCCGGCAGGGTGGCGACCTTGGTTCGCAGACTCTCCAGCATGTCCGCCGGGCTGCCACCCGGCAAATCAGTTCGACCGATCGAGCCGGCGAACAACACGTCGCCGGTGAAGACGACCTCGGAGACGTCGTCGTCGGGGGCGTACGGGCTGCGGAACATCACCGATCCCGGGGTGTGACCCGGCGCGTGGTCGACACCGAACTCCAGACCGGCCAGCGGTACGGTCACGCCGTCGGTCAGCTCCCGGACGTCGTCCGGTTCGGTCATCCGCTCCGGCAGGCCGAGCCTCGCCAGCAGCTGACGGGTGTCGCCGCTCATGGCCTTGAGTGGATCGACCAGCAGGTCGCGATCGCGCGGATGGATCCAGGCACTGGAGGCGTACTCGGCGCACAGCGGGGTGACGCTGAAGGTGTGATCCAGGTGGCCGTGGGTGAGCAGTACCGCGACGGGTTTGAGCCTGTGCTCGGCCACGACGTCCGCGACGACAGCAGCGGCGTCCATACCCGGATCGACGATCACGCACTCCTCCCCGGCCGCCGTCGCCACCAGATAGCAGTTCGTCTGCCAGGGACCGGCGGGAAACGAGGCGATGAACACCCACCGGAGACTATCGGGCAGGATGGATGCATGACTGATGCCGCAGGGGCGGCCACTTACGGCCGCGTTGACAGCGACGGCACCGTCTACGTGCGTACGGCCGAGGGCGAGCGGGCGGTGGGCCAGGTTCCGGACGCCTCCCCGGAGGAGGCGCTGTCGTTCTTCGTGCGCCGCTACGAGGCACTCGAGCTCGAGGTGTCGCTGCTGGAGCGGAGGATCACCTCCGGAACGCTGAGCCCGGACGATGCAATGTCGTCGGTCGCGAAGGTGCGGGAGTCGGTGGTCGACGCTCACGCGGTCGGCGACCTGACCGGCCTGGCGGCCCGGCTGGACGCTCTCGGTCCCGTCATCGCCAACCAGCGTGCGGCGCGCAAGGCCGAACGCGCCCGGCAGAGCGAGGAGACCCGGGCCCGCAAGGAACGGTTCGTCGCGGAGGCCGAGAAGCTGGCTCAGAGCAACGACTGGCGGGGCGGCGTCAACCGGTTCCGGTCGCTGCTGGAGGAGTGGAAATCCCTGCCCCGGCTGGACCGGGCCACCGACGACGAGCTGTGGCACCGGTTCTCCAGCGCCCGGACGCTCTACACCCGCCGGCGGAAGGCTCACTTCGCCCAGCAGAACGAACAGCGCGAGGGCGCCAAGGCGATCAAGGAGAAGCTCGTCGCCGAGGCCGAGGCCCTGGCCGGCACCACCGATTGGGGGGCGGGCGCGGCCGCGTACCGGGATCTGATGGCGCGCTGGAAGGCGGCCGGTTCGGCTCCGCGGGACATCGACGAGGCGCTGTGGCAGCGGTTCCGCGCCGCCCAGGACGCCTTCTTCGGGGCCCGTTCGGCGGTCCAGGCCGAACAGGACACCGAGTTCAAGGCCAACCAGGACGCGAAGGAGGCGCTGCTGGCCGAGGGCGAGGCCAAGATCCTGCCGGTTACCGATCTCACCGCGGCCCGAGCGGCGTACCGGGACCTGCTCGAACGCTGGGCCGCCATCGGCAAGGTGCCCCGCGACGCGATCCGGCCGCTGGACAACCGGCTCCGGGCGATCGAGTCCGCGATCCGTGAGGCCGAGGACGACCAGTGGCGGCGCACCAACCCGGAGGCGCGCGCCCGGGCCGAGGAGACCGCGGCCAAGCTGCAGACCCAGATCGAGGCCTTGGAGACCAAGGCGGAGAGGGCCCGCGCGCGGGGCGATCTCACGGCGGCCCAGGAGGCCGCCACGAGCGCGCAGACCTATCGCCAGTGGCTGGCGCAAGCCGAGCGCGCGGTGTCCGACTTCGGTGGCTGACCGGCGTTCAGCTCATCGCGCCCGGCCGGTGCTGGTCGGACGCAGGCCCGTCAGCTGCCCGGGGCACCGAGGCAGAGGACGCGGTCCCAGGTAGCGATCTCCGATCCGTCTGCTGCCGCCAGACCCCAGGCGTATGTCTGCCGGGTCTGCGCTGCGTCG
>DASTGF010000161.1:0-8315 GCA_035719255.1 Microlunatus sp.
CCAGTTCGCTCCAGTACGGCGTGTGCATGGAGACGGTCGCATCGAAGGCCTCCGTGTAGAAGTGCAGCGCGCGATCCATGTCGATGACCATCAACATGAAGTACGTCTTGCGGACCCGTGAATCGGCCATGTTGCAGACGCTACGCGGAGTGCCCCTCCCCGGCCAGCCGCTCAAGCTCACCGGGTTCGCGTGAGGAGTTCCAGCTGCACAGAGCCAACGGAGCGCTGGTTCAATCGGCGACGATGCCCGTATGGCTGACCCCCGTGAACGGCAGCGCAACGAGCCTGCCAGTCAAGGAGACAGTGTCTGCTGCTACGGCCGACGTCGGCTCGACGTATCGCTGCGACAGTTTGGAGAAGACGTACGTCGACAACTGGAAGGCGCCAAGTACCAGCGGCAACTCGTACCGGCTCGGTGTGAAGCTTGATGATGTACAGAGCGACTACGTCACGATCGGCGTGCGCCTGTTGCCCCACGTCTGAGTTTGTCAACCGAAAACTGGCCCCAGTGTGGTCAAGGAAAATTGGCTCCGCTTGGAGTGCCTCGGCGTGGGCTCGGGAGCATTTATGGTCACGGCGACTCCGGCGGGGCTGAATTAGGGAGACTGGCGAGGGCGTCACATCGGCCCGGTCGGTAAGCGGTCGCTGGCGCTCCCGGTTCGGGGAGTGGCCGCGAGATGCCGAGGGGCGCGGCTGGATGACCTGCTGCGGCCTGCCGTTTGGGGCGGATGATGGGGGTCATGCGGATTGAGTTGCTGGTCGTGGCTGACTGTCCTCACGAGGGATCTGCCGGCGGGTTGCTGCGTCAAGCGTTGGACGACATCGGTCTGGGCTCGGAGTCGTTCACGGTAAGAATGGTCGATACCCAATCCGAGGCCGACGATCTGCACTTCGGCGGCTCGCCGACGTTCATGGTTGAGGGGCGCGATGTGTTCGACGACCCGGGCCGGCCGGCGGCTGTGGCGTGCCGGTTCTATTCGGGCGCTCAGTTGTTGCCGTCGCTGCGTGACCTGCGTCGAGCGCTGAAAGAGGCTGCGGCGTTGGCACGGCGGTGAGCGACCCGGGCCGCGCGGCGATCGAGAGCGGTCTGTCGGCCTGGACGCGGGGCGATCTTGACGCGTTGGAGGAGGTCCTGGACCCGCAGGTCACGTTCAGGGCGGCAGAGCCGGGCCCGTGGGACTGTGATGGTCGTGACGCGGTGATGGCGTTGCTGCGCCTGCGCGAGCGTCAGCAGCCGGATCAGGATCGTCGGGCGCGGGTGGCTCGCCGTGACGATGTGACGTTCGTGGTGTCTGGACTGGGCGACAGTGACGAGACCACGACCGTGGTCACGGTCGCGGACGGCCGTGTGATCGCGATGCGGCAGGTGACTGCGGAGGCCCGTGACGCCGCCGCCGACGCCGCCGTTGCGGCCGTGCGGGCGGGTGATCTGGCGGGGTTGATGCGTGCGTTGGATGCGCGACCAGATCTGGTCGGAGGACGTGTGCCCGGCTATGGGGGCAGAACGTTGCTTCACGTGGTGGCCGACTGGCCCGGCTATTGGCCGCACGGCCCGGAGGTGGTGCGGCTGCTCATCGAGGTGGGCGCGGACCCGAATGTCCGCAGGGACGACGATGACCACGGTGAGAGCCCGTTGCATTGGGCGGCGAGCAATGACGACATTGATGTGGCGGAGGCTTTGCTCGATGGCGGCGCGGATGTCGAGATGCCTGGTGGGTCGATCGGAACACCGCTGGACAACGCAGTCGGCTACGGGTGTTGGCATGTCGCGGAGCTGTTGGTCCAACGAGGTGCGCGGCTGGACGAGCTGTGGCATGCGGCCGCACTCGGTCGGCTGGACATCATGGAGGCCCTCCTCGAGGCCGAACCCCGGCTGGAAGCGATCTCGCAAGCGTTCTGGCATGCCTGTGCCGGATCCCAGCGTCGAGCCGCGCAGCGGCTACTGAATGCTGGTGCGGATCTCAACTGGACACCGGACTATGCCGAAGGCACGCCGCTCGACGCGGCCTGCGGCCGGTCGACTCGGCAGCAGAACGTGATTGATTGGCTGCAGGAACTGGGTGCGCGCAGCACTCGGCCTCCCTCACCCTCGGCGAGTCAGGACTGATACTGCTCGATCGCTGGCGCAAACTGAGGCTAGGTCGGTGTCCGTTGGCAGCCGGCTTGTTGGGCGAGGGTGGTGGCCAGCCGGTAGGAGTGGGTGCCGGTCTCGATGATGTGCCCGCCCGAACGTCAGCCGGTCCACGATGGCGGCGCACAACCGGGGGGCCGGTGAAGGTTTTGGTCCAGCCCGAGAACGACTCGTTCGAGGCGATCGCCAGGCTGTTCTTCTCCTCCCGTTCGGTGAGGACCTGGAACACGAGTTCGGCGCCGCGCCGGTCGAGTTCCATATAGCCGAGCTCGTCGACCTATGCGGGTTATCCGGATAGGTCGACCTATGCCGACACCGCGACCATGCCGAGCCGGCGGTCGTGGTTGGTTTCCAGTGATGCAGTTCGGGTCCCGGTCCGGGTGCAGAACAAGCGGGTCGCCAGATCGCCCGGCACGCTCGATCAGCCAGGCGTGGATGAGGTTGATCACCGGCCCGGTGAGTGTAGCCACGCTCGCGAAGCTTCGCCGTGTACGGGTCCACGAACGGCGCCAGCGGCCCCGTCATCACAACCCCGCTCACCCTGCTCGTCGGTCTTGCCATCACCGTCTCCTTCCACGCGACCTGCGAAGAAGACGATCGTCACCAGCAGCACCGTTATGCCGACCAAGCCGGCCTGAAACTGTCTACCCAGCAGAGTGATCACGTGGAAGTCGGCATAACGAGAAGATCGGCATAGGACGCGACGATGATGGCAGCGGCCACGAACGCCCGAGGCGACCTCATGATCGGTCCTGTCCAACACCGACGAGCCGCAGTTGTCCCTCCGGACCCCGGGGTTTGATCGAGGTGATTCGGTGATGCTCGGCTCCGAGACTGGTGGTCATGGTCACGACACGACAAGTGGATGAGGGGTGGGCGTTCGGACAGCCGGACGACCGGCCACGGTTGGTTCGGGTTTCTGGTGTGCCGCCGCACGGGTTTGGGGCCGATACTGAACTGTGCGGCGCGCGGCGCGATCATCGGGCAGCCTGGCGGGGGCAGGAACTCCTCGTGTCTGGGTGTTGTGGGCGGTCGTGGTCGCCTGCATCGCGGTGGTCACGGCGAGTCTCGTTCTGGCCCTTGCGAGTGAACATCTCGGACTGCCGGGCCTGCGGGCATTCCTGATTGCCTGGATCGTGGTGCCGTACGTCGTCAGCGGGCTGATTGCCTGGTGGCGTCGACCCGCCAGTCGGCTCGGCCCGCTGATGATCGTCACCGGCTTCGCGATGGCGGTGACACCACTGCAGTGGTCGGAGCAGCCCGTGCTGTACAGCGTGGGGAATCTCCTCGACATGCTACCGGCAGCGTTGTTCCTGCATGTGTTCCTGGCCTTTCCGACCGGACGCCTGACGACGCGGCCGGAGCGGATCGTGGTCGGAGCCTGCTATCTGGCGACGCTCGGACTGCAACTCGTCAAGATCCTGTTGGGAGTCAACCCAGCCAACATGTTCGGCGGCTGGTCGCTGCCCGCTGTCGGTGCTGCGGTGGAACGTTTCCAGTTGAGCCTGGTTGCCGGGCTTCTTCTGGCGGGGACTGTCCTGCTGTCCATACGAAGGCGCGGGCACCGTCGCGTGGTGCGGCGGCCGGCGGCCCTGGTAGTCGATGCCTTCAGCCTCGCTCTGGTGATGCTTGCCCTGCTCTATCTCGCCGGACTCGGGTCCTGGTCCTCCTTCGAGATCATCCGACTGGTCACCTTCGCTGCGCTGGGGCTGGCGCCGATTGCCTTCTTGCTGGCCCTTCTCGATGCCCGGTTGGCCCGGGGCGAGGTCGCGGGTCTGGTGGTGGAGCTCGGCGCCGACCCCACCGCCGACCTGCAGGCACCGCTGGCGCGCGCACTTCGCGACCCGACTTTCCAACTCGCCTACTGGCTGCCCGAGTTCGGTGCGTGGGCGGACCAGAACGGGGCACCGATCGAGCTGCCCGATACCGACCCGCGGCGCGTGGTCCGGATGATCGATCGAGGCGACGAGCCGATGGCTGCGCTGGTGTTCGACCGCGCGCTGGAGGAGGAGCGGGAACTGGTCGACGGTGTCGCGGCCGCCGCTGGGATCGCGTTGGAGAACGGCCGGCTGCGAGCAGACCTTCGGGCCCGACTTCAGGAACTGAAGGGCTCCCGGATCCGGGTGTTGGAGGCCTCGCGACAGGAGCGTCGTCGGCTGGAACGCAATCTGCACGACGGTGCACAACAACGCCTGGTCGCTCTCTCCCTCGAGCTGGGCCTGCTTGATCAGCGTGCCGATGATGATCCAGAACTTCGGACTCGACTGAGGAGAGCCAAAGCGGAAGTCTCGGAGTCCCTGGAGGAGCTTCGCGACGTGGCTCGCGGAATCTATCCTGCAGTGCTGGCCGCTCATGGGCTCGAGGTGGCGCTGGAGTCCTTGATCTCTCGGGCCCAGGTCCCGGTGACCTTGACGGTCGATATCACCCAACGCCCCGCCGAGCCGATCGAAGTCGCCGCCTACTACCTGGTGAGTGAGGCGTTGACCAATATCGACAAGCACGCGCGGGCAACCTCGGCGCGGGTGCTGGTCCGTGGGGATGGATCATGCCTCCTGATCGACGTGTGCGATGACGGCGTCGGTGTCGCCGATCCGACGGGGGGCTCTGGACTGCGGGGGCTTGCCGATCGTGTCGAGGCGCTCGGCGGCCGGTTGACGGTCGGCGCGCCGGCTTCGGGTGTTGGCACGAATCTTCACGCTGAGATTCCATGGTCGTGACGCCTCTTCGCGTGACCATCGCCGAGGACAGCGTTCTGCTGCGGGAGGGCCTGACCCAGATCCTGCTCGGCGCAGGAATGACCGTAGATGCCGCGTACGACAATGCCGACGATCTGCTGAGACGAGTGGCGAGTGCGCCGCCGGATGTCGTGATCATCGACATCCGCCTGCCGCCGACTCACACCGACGAGGGGATGCGCGCTGCGCTGAAGATCAGGCAACAACGTCTCGGTGTCGCCGTCTTGGTCCTGTCCCAGTACGTCGAAATCGGTTTGGCCATGCAGCTGCTGTCGGATTCGGCAGAGGGCGTGGGCTATCTGCTCAAGGACCGCATCGCCGACGTGGCGGACTTCGTCGAGGCGATCCGCAGGGTCGCTTCCGGGGGTTCGGCAATCGATCCCAAGATCGTGTCCAGTCTGCTGCAGCGGCGGCGCAGGGACGATCCACTGGACCGGTTGACGCCGCGCGAGCGGCAGGTGCTGGAACTAATGGCGGCGGGAACGTCCAACCAAGGCATTGCCGATCGGTTGGTGATCACGGTTCGCGCCGCAGAGAAGTACGTCTCCAGCATCTTCGACAAGCTCGGCATACCCACGTCACGTCAGGAGTCCCGTCGCGTGCTGGCCGTGCTGCTGTTCCTCCGGAGCTGAACAAGACCGCATGATCATGATTTGGTTCTGACGGCCGACTGCCGACGGCGACATCGACGCCGCGCCCAGCCCACCCCGATCCTGGCGGCGTCGGCGATGGCTGGCGACCAGCCAGGGAACATGGAAGAAACCCGCCCTGTAGCCGGGATGTGCGCCCCCTGGGATCGACCCTCGTCGACTGCGAACGTGTGAGACGGGTCAACTCCGGACCCGTGAACCGAAAGGCACGTCATGTCTACACTGCGACGACACCGGGTGCTGGCCTTCTTCCTCCTTGCGTACGCGCTGAGCTGGGCCGCGATCCCCTGGCAGAGCTTCTTCGCCCCGGGCGTGCTGGTTGCGGCACTCGTCGTGGTCTCCCTCACCGAAGGCGTCACGGGGCTGAAAGCCATGGGTGCTCGGTTGATCCGCTGGCGGGTTAGCTGGATCTGGTACGCATGCGCCCTTGGCGTGCCCCTGGCCGTCAAGTTCGCGGCCATCGCGATCAACATCGGCCTGGGCGCACCCGTGCCGCAGATATCCGAGCTCAACGTCTGGTACAGCGTGCCGATGGCGATCGCCATCAACATCATCAACCCCGTCCACGCCCAGCTTCCGGAGGAAGCCAGCTTCCGCGGCTGGGCGCAGCCGACCCTCCAAGCGACTCGGACCCGCCTCGCGGCCACCGTCTGGATGGCGATCGGTGTCACCATCTGGCACGTGCCACTGTTCCTTATGCCGCAGTTCGGGTCGAGCCCGGTCGAGGCGCTCGCCACGATCGCGGTCACCTTCTGGTACGCCTGGTTGTTCAACCACGCCTCGGGCAGCGCCCTGATCACCCTCATCGCCCACGCAACCGAGGGCACCATCGAGACCAGCACGCTCTGGCCGACCCAAGCCGACACATCCACGATGACCTGGCTCTACACCCTGGTCTGGTGCGCGGTCGCGCTCGGCCTGCTCGTCTTCGACCGTCGCTTCTGGACCGTGCCCCCAGCGCAGCAGTCGGCAACTCGTGCCGGCGCCGCCGCTCGACCACACCGACATCTGGCGGCCCGGGCCGGTCGTGATCGAGTGTGACGCTTCAACGCGCAGAAGGTGTCCCGCCCTGCGTTCATCATCTCGCCGCCCGATCAGGCAGTTGAGGCGTTCGTCTCCGTGGTGATCGCTCGTTGTCCGCTGGCGGCCCAAGAGGCGAGGAGGGCGAGGGCGGTTGGTGAGCCTGGTGCGGCGGAGTAGACGGTGAGCGCAAGGCCGGGTTCGGCGCGGAGGTCGAGGGTTTCATCGGCGAGTTCGAGGTCGCCGACGGAAGTGTTTGATTCCGGCTCTCCGTGGGTGCGTACGTCGTGAGCGTGCCAGCGTCGGAGTGCGGCTGGGCCGCCGCGTATTCACCTTCGGCCCCGAGCTCGAGCTCCACGCCACCTTCCCGACCTCGGGTCACTACCGCCTCTGGGCCCAATTCCGGCTCGCCAACGGCACGGTGATCACCGCGCCCTTCGCCGTCGACGCCGACGAGCACAAGTAGTCCCGACACAACCACCCTCTGACGACGACCCGATGAACACCGAGGGACAAGTCTGGTCGGGCGGATGGTCGCTCACGGTGGTGAAGTATCTCTGAGACCGGGGAACAGGGCCAGGTGGCGGGTCGGGGTGGGGCAGCGGACCGACATGCATGGCCGGAGTCCTCGCTGGCCGGCGAACGGCCCGGAGAGCTCGACCGCATTGCCCGGCGGCTGTCGGCGACGCCGCCGTGCGCGGTCGTCGTCGCTGCTGCTGCAGCCCTCGCGTCTTCTGTTCGTCGTACCACCACCAGCGGCGGCGGCGGCGAGACAACAACACCAACCAAGGGGGCGACGGCGGCAAAGGCGCGCGTCGTCGTCGTAACGACAGCGCCGGCGTCGTCAGACACCATCACCACAACAGCGCAGCCCACCACGCCCTTCGTCGGAGCACTCGACTCACTTCGAATTCGTACCAGAATCGCCCTTATCGGAAGCATGCCCGCATTGCCGCATGCAGGTATCGTGCTTTCTTCAACACTGACGAGGGTGCGCGAGCTGACCATTACGCAGCCTTGGCCGGAGTTGATCATCACGGGGCTCAAGGATGTCGAGAACCGGAGTCGACGAACCAACTTCCGGGGGCGGCTCGCTGTTCATGCGGGCCAACAACGCGCCGAGTTTGCTGATCTTGACCTCGGCGCGATGCCCCAGCGTTTCCGGCGACCGATCGAGGATGCCTGGCAGCGTCACGACAACGCAGGCAAGGTCCTTGGAACCGTAGAGTTGGTCGACTGTGTCCAGGACAGTCCATCGGTGTGGGCGATGGATGGTTACTGGCATTGGATCTTGCGCGATCCTCGACCGTACGCGCGACCAGTGCCGGCAAAGGGTCAGCTTGGTATCTGGGAATGGCGTCGCTGAACCGTAATGCCTGAGTCTCCAACGGCTCCCCGCGACCCAGCCAGGTCAGGTCGATCGGCGCCTCATGTCATGTGCGATCTGGTCCCAGCACTTCCGGGATGCAGACCGGAAGGTGTCGCGGATCAGGTGAAGTTACGCCGCCGTCGACACAAGTGGAACAAGATCAAGTCTGCGCGACCAACACTGCCGCGCTACGACAATCAGGGCTGGCTGAGCAGTCGTTCCCGCTCAGACGCGACGATCTCGCGTGCGACTTCCGCATCCGAGATGTCGAACGCCTCGGGGGCGCTCGCCGCGGTCTCGGAGACGCGCGCGAACTCCGCGAAGAGTTCGCTCTTCCGAGCGAGGATCTCGGTGATCCGCTGGTCGACACCGCCCTCCGTGAGGAGTCGGTGCACTTGCACCGACTCGAG
>DASTGF010000162.1:0-2028 GCA_035719255.1 Microlunatus sp.
CTCCGCGACACCCTGCGCCGCGCGGCGCAGGGCGAAGCTGAGGTGGTCGGCCAGCGGCAGCAGCACATGATCGCTGATCGGCCGGCCGAGCCGGGTGCGGGCCAGCTCGACCAGCCGCTGCGCCAGTTCGATGTCGTCGGCCGGGATCTCGTCGACCATCGCGGCGATCCGGTCGGCGCTGGCCGACCCGCTCGGCGAGAACCGGCGTTCGACCCGCCGCGGGTCGACCGCCGATCCCGGCGCCGCCTTGAATCCCAGCCCGCGCCCGAACAGCACGGACTCGACGTCGCGTTCGTCGGCGGCCAACACGACGTTGTTGTTGAACACCTTCAGCACCCGCACCGCAGGCATCTCCTCGTCGAGAGCGTCGTGGACGGTCGGGTCAGGCCCGGGTAAGGCTCGCGCCGTTGGTGGCGATCACCTCGCGGTACCAGTCGAACGACTTCTTCCGATACCGGGCCAGCGTCCCGGTGCCGTCGTCGTTGCGGTCGACGTAGATGAAGCCGTACCGCTTGGACAGCTGCGCGGTGGACGCGCTGACCAGGTCGATCGGCCCCCAGGTCGTGTAGCCGAGCACCTCGACGCCGTCGGCGACGGCCTCGGCGACCTGGACCAGGTGCGCGTTGAGGTAGTCGATCCGGTAGTCGTCGAGCACGGTCGGCGTGCCGTTCACCTCGACGAGTTCATCGCGGGCACCCAGCCCGTTCTCCACGATGAACAGCGGCTTGCCCCAGCGGTCCCAGAACTGGTTGAGGATCAGCCGCAGGCCGACCGGGTCGATCTGCCAGCCCCACTCGGACGCCGGCAGGTGCGGGTTCGGCACGCCGCCGAGGATGTTGCCCTGACCGGTGACCTTCTTGGCCGGGTCGGCGGTTTCGCACACGCTCAGGTAGTAGCTGAACGAGACGAAGTCGACGGTGTGCTCGGCCAGCAGTTTCCGGTCGTCGTCGGTGATCTGCAGGTCGATGCCGTTCTCCCGGAAGTACCGCAGCGCGTAGCCCGGGTACCGGCCGCGGGTGTGCACGTCGGAGAACATCAGGTTGGCGTGATCGGCCGTCATCGCGGCCATCACGTCGGCCGGGTCGGGGGACAGCGGGTAGATCGGCATCCCCAGCACCATGCAACCGATCTTGATGTCGGGGTTGATCTCATGGGCGATCTTCGTCGCCGACGCGCTGGCGACCAGTTCGTGGTGCACCGCCTGGTACAGGTCGGTCGGGGTCAACCGGTCCATCGGCGTGTTGATGCCGCCGCTCATGAACGGCAGGTGCAGCACGGAGTTGATCTCGTTGAAGGTCAGCCAGTACTTGACCCGGTGCCCGTACCGCTCGAACAACACTCGGGCGTAGCGCTCGAACAGGCCGATGACGTCGCGGGAGACCCAGCCGTCGTACTTCTCGGCGATGGCCAGCGGCGTCTCGTAGTGCGAGATGGTGATCAGCGGCTCGATGCCGTACTTCTCCAGCTCGTCCAGGACGCGGTCGTAGAAGGCCAGGCGTCACCGCCAGGCCCAACCGATCCGCCGGGCCGCGACCACGGCCCGGGTCGACGAACGCGACATCCGCCGGCGCCAACGTGAAGAACCGGAACAACTCCTCCCGGCCGATCTCCGGGAACCCCCGCAGCCGCGTCAGCTCCTCCTCCGCGAACACCTGCGTCGCCACCGCGACCTCCCCGAGCGCGGTCCAGACCCGCAGCTCAGGAGGCTACCCAGCCATATCCGCCCGATTTTCGGCGAGTACTACGCGGACCCCGAATCACCTCGGAGATCGCTCACCAACCCTCGGTGCCTTGTCAGAGCGTGGCAACTACCTTCCATCCGGAAGACCCCGTCGATGGGGTCACGACGGGCGACCCGCCGATGACGCGGTACCGGTCGGGGCCCACACGCCGGATGAGCGGATGAGTGCTGATCTGGTTGGCTCGCGCGGATGTGGCGGTATAGCCGGCGGCGATGAGCGCGTCGATCATCTCCTGGCGGCCCAGCTTTCGGCAGGCGACGATCGAGACCAGGGCACGATCGCGTGC